>CAZHVZ010000256.1:0-1516 GCA_964536245.1 uncultured Rhodocyclaceae bacterium | reverse complement strand
TGAAATCGGCGATGACGCCGTCCTTCATCGGACGAATGACGGTAATGGTGCCGGGGGCCTTGCCAAGCATGTCCTTGGCTTCCTTGCCGACGGCTTGGATGGTTTTTTTGGCATTGGGGCCGCCTTCGAGGCGGATCGCCACCACGGAAGGCTCATCGAGCACGATGGCACGGCCACGCACATAAATGAGCGTGTTGGCGGTGCCAAGATCAATGGCGAGGTCGTTGGAAAAGTATTTACTGAGGAAACCGAACATCTTTTGGACTCCGCCGGGGTGCGGTAGGGAAAACTTTTATGATACCTTATAACGCTTTCCATTTTAAGACTTTGTGCACTGCAAAAATCCTTTGCTGCCAAGTTTCTGCTGCCATGTCGCTTACTCTAGAACAGGTTCAGCGCATCGCTCATCTCGCCCGGATCGAGACCAGTGATGCCGAGGCCCTAACCACCCAGGGCCATCTCAACGGAATTTTCCGTCTCATTGAAGATATGCAGGCTGTGGACACCCGGGGCATAGAACCGATGGCCCACGCCCAGGATCTCAGCCAGCGGCTGCGCGACGATGTCGTCAGCGAGCCGGATCGGCGCGCCGCCTACCAGGCTGTGGCGCCGGAAACCGAAGCCGGCCTCTATCTCGTACCGAAGGTGATCGAATGATTGATGCCAGCCTGAAGGAACTGTCGCAGGCCCTGGCCGCGAAAAAAACTTCCAGCGTCGAGCTGACGCAGTTCTACCTTGATCGGATCGCCCGCCTCAACCCGGACATCAACGCCTTCATTACGGTCGATCCGGAAAAAAGCCTGGCCGCAGCACGCGCCGCCGATGCCCGTATCGCTGCCGGCACCGCCGGGCCGCTCACCGGCATTCCGGTTGCCCAGAAGGACATTTTCTGCGCCGAGGGCTGGCGCACCACCTGCGGCTCAAAAATGCTCGGCAATTTCGTTTCTCCCTATGACGCCACCGTCATCCGGAAAATGGAACAGGAAGCCGGCATGGTTTCCCTGGGCAAGACCAATATGGACGAATTCGCCATGGGCTCGTCCAACGAAACCTCCTACTTCGGCCCGGTGAAGAACCCCTGGGATCTGAGCCGCGTTCCCGGCGGCTCTTCCGGCGGCTCGGCGGCTGCCGTCGCTGCCCGCCTGGCGCCGATCGCCACCGGTACCGACACCGGCGGCTCGATCCGCCAGCCGGCTGCCCTGTGCAACCTCACCGGCTACGGCATGATCGCCTTTGCCTCTTCCCTCGACCAGGGTGGCCCGATGGGCCGCAGCGCCGAGGATTGCGCCCTGCTGCTTGGCGCCATGGCCGGTTTCGACCCCCGGGATTCCACGTCTCTGGACCGCCCGGTCGCCAACTACAGCCGAGACCTGGACAAACCCCTCGACGGCCTGCGCATCGGCCTGCCCAAGGAATTTTTCAAGGAAGGCTGCGCTCCGGAAGTGATGGCCGCCGTGCGCGCCGCTCTGGCCGAATACGAAACGGCCCTGCGGCTCGATGCCGGTTTCGTTCCGGC
>CAZHVZ010000255.1:0-1542 GCA_964536245.1 uncultured Rhodocyclaceae bacterium | reverse complement strand
CGATCCTGACACCGGTTTCCATGTGGCGGTCTTCCAGCGCGTGCACGAAAAGGACATCGCAGCCAAGTGCATCGAGCGAGGGTACGTACACCTGAATCTTCCGGCGCGGTACGATCCGAAGCGTTCATGCGTGACGGTTCTTGGCTGGAAGGACTGGCGCACTGAGGAGGGCCAGCTTCTTTGGCCGGATCGCTTCAGCGAGCCGACTATGGCTGCCCTGGAGACCGATCTTGGCGCCTATGGCACCGCTTCCCAGCTGCAGCAAGATCCGAAGCCGCGCGGTGGGGCCTTCATCAAGCGGGAGTGGTTCAAGCGGATTGACGCGAAGAACCTCGAGAAGATCGTCGGCGGCATTTTTTGGGGCCGCGGCTGGGACTTGGCTTTGGACAAGGACGGCGACCTGGTTGCTGGTGTCGAGGGCGGATTCGATGGCGATGGGAATTTCTACTTGCGCCGCGGTGTTTTCTGGCACGAGGATTCGCCGATCTCCGAGGAGCGGATTGAGCTGATCGGCGAGCACGAGCGGAATCGTGTGGTGGTTGAGGCGATCGGCACCACTCGTTCGATGGGCCTTTCGGTTGCGGCGCGGCTTTCCGGCAAGTGTCTTGTCGAGGTGATCGACTCGAAGGAGAACAAGGTTTCGATGGCGATTCCTTGGATTTCCCTTGCGCAGGCCGGCAAGGTTTTCCTTGTCGAGGAAGCTGATGCTTCTGGCGAGCTCGATCCTTCTCTTCGCGGATCCTGGCCGTTCTACAGCTACAACAAGGTCGCCTGGATTGACCGGTTCTTGGATGTCGCGACTTCCTGGAAGCCTGATCCGACTCTTTCGCAGGTTGACGACCCGATTGACGCGGTCAGTTTGGTCTATCATGGAATGAGCAAGTTCGTAGATTTGAAGCGAACTCTCGTTCCTGGCGTTCTTCCTGGATCCATCACGGATGGCCACGCCGAATCTGTCGATCCAGAGGACGACGATTTCGATGAGTATGACAACCGTTTTTCCTGATCGGGGATCCTGATGCCCAATGAGATCATCAAGAAGCAGATCGGGAAGCGATCAACCGGCCGCCCCTCGAAGGTGACTTCGATCCAGAGCATGTTCGTCCCGTCGTTGATGGATCCGACGGGATATGCCTTGGGTTTGATTCGCGATGTTTTGCCAGATCCTGACGAGATCATGTCTCGTGGCGGCCTGGGGTATGGCGACCTGGTGAACCTCGAGCGCGACGGTCACATTTCGAGCTGCATCCAGCAGAGGAAGTCCGCGACCTTGGCCCATCGCATTCGCATTGAGCCTGGGCCCGGTGCTTCTGGCCCGATCGAGATGGAACGCGCACTGAAGGTCTGCAAGCGCACGCTTGATCTTTGGGGTCAGAACCGGTCGAACACGATCTCCCAAATTCTGGATGCTCGCTTCCTTGGGATGCAGCCTTTCGAGCTCAACTACTTCTACGACAGCTCTGTCGAGGCGATCGTTTGCGAGCGCCCCCAGGACACGTTGCAGGAGTGGTTTGCCTACACTCCGGATGGCGATCTTCGCTT
>CAZHVZ010000254.1:1236-1556 GCA_964536245.1 uncultured Rhodocyclaceae bacterium | reverse complement strand
GGCGCTGGAGGAAGTGGCGGAAAAGATTTCTGAATATAAGGATGGCGCGGCCAAGGCTGCTCTGGTGCAGGATGCATTGGGCGGCGGCTGGGTGCGAATGATTCCCCTGCTCAACGGTGGGGCCGAAGGTCTGCGGGATGCCGCCAAGGAGGCGCGCCAGCTGGGCGTGGTATTCGACGAGAAGCTGACCAAGCAGGCGGCGGAATTCAACGATAACCTGGGCCGCATCAAGGCCGCCTCCGAGGCCGCGAAGATTTCGATGGCCAACGAATTGATGCCGACCCTGCGCAATCTCTCCGACGAGTTGGTCTATGGGATCA
>CAZHVZ010000254.1:444-1226 GCA_964536245.1 uncultured Rhodocyclaceae bacterium | reverse complement strand
GTACAAGCGCAAGAAAAACCAACTGGCGGTCTTGCAGGCAATGCAGGCCGACATGGACAGGAAAGGGTTGGCGGCACTTTCCGATGGGTTGGATACGAAGAAAGACGCCCCGATTCTTCCGGGAAAGAAGGGTAAGAAAGAGAATCTGAACCTCGGTGAGGACACCGATGCTGCCAAGGCTTACGCCAAGGCGATTCAGGAGATGACCAAGGCCGAGCGCGATGCCGGCGATGAGGCTCTGCATTTGAGCAAAACGCAGAAAGTGCTGGCGGATTTGATGCAGTCCGAAGCATGGAAGCGGATGCCGGAGGCCTGGAAGCAAACGACCCTTGCCGAATTTGAGACGGCGCGGGCCGGCGAAATTGCCGGCAATGCCTTGCGCGATTACAACAAGGCAATGAAGGAGTTCGACGCCGATCGGTCCAAGCTGGTTTCTGGCCTCGATGCGCAGACCCTGAAGTTGCAGGACGAGGTTTCCCTTTATGGCCTGCTGCCGAGCCAGATTCAGGCGACGATGGCTGCGCGGCTGGAGGAGACGGCTTCGGTGGCGCGGGCCAACGGGGCAGAGGAAAGCTACATTTCCACGCTGGAATCCGAAGCCGCTGCCCGTCGCCGCTTGTCAGAATCAATGAACGGGAAGGAATTGCTGGATAAGCAGGTGGAGACGTGGAAATCCATTGACCAGGTGGCGCACGATACTTGGGTTTCGGTTGCTGACGGGGGGAAGGATGCGGCTACGCGCCTGAAACAGTCGTTCAAGAACATCCTGTTCGACTGGTTGT
>CAZHVZ010000254.1:0-434 GCA_964536245.1 uncultured Rhodocyclaceae bacterium | reverse complement strand
AACATGGCGGGCAATGCCGGGGGAACCGGTTTGTTCAGTTCGCTGACGGGCGGTTCTGGGGGGGCCGGCAATGCCGGTAATTTGCTGAGCGCCGGGAATGGCGCCTACAACCTCTATAACGGCGGCGGGTTTGCCAGCAGCCTCTACGGGAGTTTTGCCACCTCATCTGTTGGTCAATCTCTTGGTCTCTCTCAGATGGTTGCCAACCCTTTAACGACCTACGGACAGAGTGTTGCTCCTTCGGTAAACGCCATCACAGGGGTAGAGACCTTTGGTCAAAGTGTTGCTCCGAAAATAGCGGAGGATGTAATTGGTCAGTCAGCCCTCGGAGAAACCCTCGGTTCTTATATCCCCTACGTGGGTATCGCCCTCGCCGTTGCCGGCGCCCTGGGCGTTTTCGGTAAGAAAAAGAAAAAAGAGCCCGAAATCCCGGC
>CAZHVZ010000253.1:0-1566 GCA_964536245.1 uncultured Rhodocyclaceae bacterium | reverse complement strand
TTTGCAAAACATTTTTCCAGCGCATTGCGCCAAATCTGGATGAACCGCTGCAAGGAACAGGTACCTGAAATGAAAACATTTCTGCACGTGGGCTGCGGCCCCAACCATAAAAACAATACGACCCGAGGTTTCAATCTTCCGGAGTGGAGGGAGCTACGCTTTGATATTGACGAAAGCGTCAAGCCGGATTTGGTCGGCACGATGCTGGACATGTCTGCTGTGCCGGACGCCTCGGTGGATGCGGTGTTCTCCAGCCACAATATTGAGCATCTCTATGCTCATGAAGTCCCGCTTGCCGTGAAAGAATTCCTGCGGGTTCTGAAGCCGGAGGGTTTTCTGGTCATCACCTGCCCTGATCTCCAGTCGGTATGCGCCCTGGTGGCCGAAGACAGGCTTACCGAGGCAGCCTACAACAGCCCTGCCGGCCCGATTGCCCCTCTCGACATTCTCTACGGTCACCGGCCAGCCATGGCGCGGGGCAATCTCTTTATGGCCCACCGTTGCGGCTTTACTCAGAAGGTTCTCGCCGGCACCCTGGAAAGCGCCGGTTTTGCCTTGGTTGCCAGCCAACGTCGGGGCCACCCATGTTACGACTTGCATGCCCTGGCGACAAAAACGGCGATGGATGAAAACGCATTGCGGGCTTTGGCGGCGTTGCATTTTCCTTGATGGCCTCAGGAAAAATGAATTTCTTTTTCATGCGTTGCCGGAACCGTGAGAATGAATGCTGAGGAAGTGCTTCAGCAGGCCATCGCTCACCACCAGGCGGGGGATTTGCAGAATGCCGAGGCGCTCTACCGCCTTCTTTTGCAAGCACAACCTCATCACCCGGATGCTAACCACAATATGGGTGTCCTGGCGGTACAGGCAGGGCAGGGATGTGTTGCCTTGCCGTTCTTCAAGGCGGCGTTGGAGTCCAATTCGAGCAATGGCCAGTATTGGCTCAGCTACATCGACACCCTGATTTTGACCGGGCAGCAAAGCATTGCCAGCCAGTGGCTCGACCTCGGGCGGCGGCAGGGCTTGTCGGGCGAGATGGTCGATAAACTGGTTAAACGGCTAGAGAGCACGCCTCCGGTGACCCTCGAACAGCAACAGGGAGAAGCCTTGCAGCGGCTTTTTTCCGAGGGGCGCTATCCGGAAGCGGAGGTTGTTGCGCAGTCCCTCACTGAGACGTTTCCAACCCATGGTTTTGGCTGGAAAGCCCTGGGAACGCTCCATCAATTGCAGGGGCGGCATACCGAAGCGTTGTCTGCTTTGCTGATGGCGGTGCAACTGTGTCCCGAAGACGCAGAGGCACACAACAATCTCGGAGCGATTCAGCGTGATCTCGGGGAGGTCGCAAAAGCCATGGCAAGCTATCAGCAGGCGGTTAAAATCAATCCGGCCTTTGCGGAGGCTTACTACAACCTTGGTCGATTGCTCAAGGAAACAGGAGCTCTGGATCAGGCGATTGTCAGCTACCGCCAGGCGTTGATAATCAAACCGGACTACGCCCATGCCCACTATAACCTGGGCAATGTGTTGAAAGATCTTGTGCGGCTTGACGAAGCTGTGCTGTGCTAC
>CAZHVZ010000252.1:1280-1583 GCA_964536245.1 uncultured Rhodocyclaceae bacterium | reverse complement strand
GTTTTTTCAGGTCAGACGCGCTCATCATGCCTCCCGTTGGACCATTTCCTACGGCTTATTCTGCATGATCTGCAGCCCTTTGAGAAGATTGATCGCCTGCGAGAACTGGTGGTCGTTCTTGCCGGCGTATTCGATGCGCTGCGGTGCGGCTTCCTCCGCCTCGTCGTCCTTGGAACCCTTGCCCGGCTTGGCGGGCGCCTTGCCCTGGGGCTTGCTTTCGGGTTTGGCCGTATCCTTGCCGGCATCCTTGGGCGCTTCCTTTTCCTTGTCATTGCTCAGATGGCGGTCAAGGTCGGCTTCGCG
>CAZHVZ010000252.1:408-1270 GCA_964536245.1 uncultured Rhodocyclaceae bacterium | reverse complement strand
TTCTTCCACGACGATGTCAGGAACGATGCCCTTGGCCTGGATGGAGCGGCCATTCGGCGTGTAGTAGCGCGCAGTGGTGAGTTTGATGGCGGTATTGCCCGGCAGCGGCAGAACGGTCTGCACCGCACCCTTGCCGATGGACTGGGTGCCCATGATGACGGCGCGTTTGTGATCTTGCAGGGCGCCGGCAACGATTTCCGAGGCCGAGGCTGAACCGCTATTGACCAGGACCACCATGGGAACCTTCTTGATCTCCACCGGCAGGGTTTTCAGATAGTCTTCCTTGCTGCCACGCAGGTAATCGCTGGGGCGGGCGAGGAAGTCCTGTTTGGCGTCCTCGGTGCGGCCATCGGTGGACACCACCTTGGCATTGGGCGGCAGGAAGGCGGCAGAAACGCCGATGGCGCCATTGAGCAGGCCGCCCGGATCGTTGCGCAGATCGAGCACGAGGCCCTTCAGCTCGCCTTGCTTGGCAATGTCCGAGAGGTGCTTGACCAGGGCGCTGCCGGTGTTTTCCTGGAACTGGGTGATGCGCACCCAGCCGTAGCCCGGTTCCACCAGCTTGGATTTGACACTCTGCACCTTGATGACTTCCCGCACCAGGGTGACTTCCACCGGCTTGACCTCACCCTTGCGGATGATCGACAGTTTGATCGAGGTCTTCGGCTTGCCGCGCATTTTCTTGACCGCGTCGGAGAGAGTGAGTCCCTTCACCGGGGTGTCGTCCAGCTTGAAAATGAGGTCGCCGGCCTTGATCCCGGCACGGTAGGCGGGGGTATCCTCGATGGGGGAGACTACCTTGACCAGCCCGTCTTCCATGCCGACCTCGATGCCGAGGCCGCCGAATTCGCCCTGGGTGCTG
>CAZHVZ010000252.1:0-398 GCA_964536245.1 uncultured Rhodocyclaceae bacterium | reverse complement strand
CGAACATGTCGTGCGCAGTGTGAAGGTCGGCGCGTGCCATCTGGTCGCGCACGCTCATGCGCCCCGGGGCGCCCGTCTGCCAGGCCGCCGTCACGCGCTCGAGGTCGAGGGGCAGCGGCGCATCCGAGCCGAGCATGACCGTGTCGCTCGAGTGCTCGTCGGCCGCGAAGACCATCACGTGCGGATAGACCTCGGCGAACGTGCGCAGGTCTTCAATCGGCAGCCCGGCTTTGGCCTCTTTTTCGGCCATGGCCGGCAGGTGCAGACTGATGAGGGCGCCGGCGATAAAGCCGCCCAGGGTCAAGCTGATGGTTTTGAATTTGCTCATTTCAAACTGGCCCATTTCATGGGGTCGATAGGTTGCCCCTGGTGTCGGAGCTCGAAGTATAAACCGGATT
>CAZHVZ010000251.1:0-1610 GCA_964536245.1 uncultured Rhodocyclaceae bacterium | reverse complement strand
CCAAGCAAAGTGAACCCGGTCACGCCGTAGAACACCGCCCGATCCTTGTAGGCCGTGTTCCTCGCCCGGTTCGCTTCGCTTGTATCGGCTGCGTTGAGCGTCGGCAATTGATCGCGCAGCGCACGGCTTTCCTCGCACACCTGACGCACCAGCTTCCACCGCGCTTGCGTTTCCGCTGGTACGCGGTTGAAGGTGACATCATCAGCCATTGGTGGCGACTCCGATGTTCAAATTCATTGGCCGGTCGTTGGACGCCAGCACGCGATACCTTGCGGCGTCATAGTCGTGATCCTCAGCCGAGCTATCCACGTCGTCAGGGTTCTTTGGATCACGCGGCAGCACTGGCAAATGGTCAATGGCTTGCACGCAGTGATTCATGATGTACATGGCTGGGTTTTCCGGGTAATCCTTGCCGGCCTCTCGAATGCGTGAGCGCATCAATTCAAGGCCGATCTTTCGGCTTCCTGGTGATTTTTCGGACGGCTGCCAGCGAACACCTTCGCCAGCCATTTCATCGGCAATAGTCGGCGTCCCAGGTTGATTCACAGCACTAATCTGGTTGTCAGCGGGGCCAGCTTTGGGCTTGCCAGCAATCCAACCGCCATCGATCAAGCTGGCCTCGCGCAGATTGATTCCCTTCGCCACGTCACGCGGCGGCATCTTCAAACCTTCGTTCGGCCCCTTTGCGCCGTACCACTCGTGGAACAGAACGATGCTGCCGCGCGGCGGCGCGAACTTCGATCCATCCTCTAGGGTGGCCTCAGTTCCATCAGCCTGTGCCCACCACAGAACGCTGAACGGGTGCGAACTGCCCCAGTCAAACGACCTATCAATGCGCCAGCTATGCGGCACCTTGAATCTGGGCTTGATAAGGCGCTCAGTCCACACATCATCCAACGCACCACCGGCAACAATGTTCCAGTCACCGTCGCGCATGGCGCGGACAAGCGCCGCGTCCCCAAGCCCTTCCAGTCGATCCAGATACTCAGGATCGTTCTCCATCAGCGTTGGGTTGTCGGCCAGCTTGGCAGGTATGAACTGCCGCAGCATGCCGCCTTCGGCCTTGTCTTGCTTCACCACTTCGAATGGCGGCGCAGCGTTGACGAACGTCTTGCGCACCCAGGTATGCCCGACGCCCCCAGGGTTCGAACCACACAGAATCATCGGCAGCTTACCAATGAAGTTCTGCGGCACCGGCAATCCACCTAGCCGACAGCGGCCCCGAAGGAATCGGTAAACCCTCTCGGCAAAGTGCGTGAGTTCGTCAATCAGTAGGACGTGAATTTCAGCGCCCTGATACTTCGTCACGTCACTGTCGTTCTGACAGTGGCAAAGATGAATCTTTGACCCATTCCAGAACCTGATTTCGTTCGTGGACAGGTTCACTTTCTCCCTGCCCGCCTGCATCCATGCGGAAAGCATTTCGGGGAACGAACCAGCGCCCTCCATGTGGTTCTTGTACAGGTCGGCGTAGTTTCTGCGGAACAGGTATACCTGCACGCCAGGCACCATGTAGCAAAACGCCACAGCCAGTGCCCGCATCAGGTGCGACTTGCCGCCGCCAGCCGCGCCGCCATACAGCACCTCAGTTGCTCGCGTCTTGAATGCGG
>CAZHVZ010000250.1:830-1673 GCA_964536245.1 uncultured Rhodocyclaceae bacterium | reverse complement strand
ACTGCGCCGCCCACAAATTCAACTTTCCCTATTGCGCCACCGTCTGCAAGAGCGTGGTCGACGTGACGGGTGACGAGTTGCGGCGCGTGGCGGGGCTGGGCAAACGCGACATCGACATCGTGATGGGTGGCGCACCTTGCCAAGGCTTTTCCATGATCGGCAAGCGAGCGCTGGATGACTCGCGCAACCAGCTTGTCTACCACTACGTGCGGGTGGTCATGGAACTCAAGCCGAAGTACTTCGTGTTCGAAAACGTCAAGGGCCTCACCGTCGGCAAACACCGCAGGTTTCTGCAGGAAGTCATCGAGGCCTTCCAGGCGGGCGGCTATGAGGTCGAGACCGACTACAAAGTGCTCAATGCCGCTGAGTTCGGCGTGCCGCAAGACCGGCGGCGACTGATTCTCATGGGCGCTCGTAAGGGGCTTCCCTTGCCCAGCTACCCCGAGCCGATGGCACGGACCACCGTGGGCGAAGCGATCAACGACATCCCCGACGCTGAGCAGTTTCCCGAGCTTTGGGAACGCGACTGGACAAATGTCAAATACGGCAAGCCTTCAACCTATGCCGCCTATTTGCGCGGCAAGAAAGACGACCCCACCGATTTTGGCTATCGCCGCCACTTCGACGCCTCGCTGCTCACCAGCTCACTACTGACGGAGCACACACCTTTGTCCCGCAGCCGCTTCGCCGCCACGCAGCCGGACGACGTGGAACCCATCAGTCGATTTAAGAAGCTCACCCTCGGCGGTCTCTGCAATACCTTGCGCGCGGGTACCGCCAGTGATCGGGGTGCATTCACGTCACCTCGACCCATCCATCCAACTGCGGCGCGTGTAATCACCG
>CAZHVZ010000250.1:0-820 GCA_964536245.1 uncultured Rhodocyclaceae bacterium | reverse complement strand
GGCAACAGCGTGCCGCCGATGCTGGCCCGCGCTGTGGGAGCGCAGTTCATGCAGGCGCTGGGCAAAAACCCCGAGAAGCCGACGGAAGTATTGAGCCTGGGCGACCAATCCCTTGTCGCCATTTCCATGACCACGGCGGCGGCGATGTTTGGCGTGCCAAGCACGGTGATTGCTCGCAGGAACCGCCCTGGAGAGAAGCCCGGTCCGACGCTGCCGCTGTTTGAAGAAGCCGAGGTGGCCGCTGTATGAGCGAAGAAGCCAAGACCCCCAGCCGCTATCACCAACTGATCGAGAAGATCTTCTTCGACGGCTACCGCAAAGGCATTGCTGAGATTCCGTTCGAACGCAAAGCGCTCAAAGATGCCGCAGCCGCTTTGGAGATTGCCTTGCCCGACAACCTGGGCGATGTCATCTATTCGATCCGCTTTCGGACGCCCATGCCGGCAAAGGTCCTCGCCACCCAACCCAAAGGGAGGGAGTGGATCATCGAGCTGGTCGGACGCGCCAAGTACCGCTTCCGTCTGGCCAGCGCCAACCGTGTGGTGCCGAACCCAAACCTTGCGGTGATTCGGATTCCCGACAACACGCCGGAAATCATTGGAGCTTACGCACTCGACGATGAGCAGGCGCTGCTCGCCAAGGTGCGCTACAACCGGCTGGTCGACATTTTTCTCGGCCTGACCACGTTTTCACTGCAGAACCACTTGAGAACCAGCGTCAAGGGTATTGGCCAGATTGAGATAGACGAGCTTTATGTCGGACTGGACAAATACGGATGCCATTACGTCAATCCGGTGCAGCCCAAGGGCGGGCGCATCAC
>CAZHVZ010000249.1:0-1677 GCA_964536245.1 uncultured Rhodocyclaceae bacterium | reverse complement strand
ACCTGCATCATCGCTGGGCACAGGCGACCACCGCCATCCAGATTTCCATCGCCATGGCGGCGATCACCCTTCTCACCAAAAAGCGCTGGCTCAACATCGCTACCTACCTCGCCGCTGCCGGCGGACTGGTGCTGGGAGCGGTAGCCATGGCGCACCTGTAAAACGCCAAAGCACGAACGAAAACGCCGCCCGTTCGGGCGGCGTTTTCGTTCAGCGTGCCGGAATCACTGCACGCAATCGACGTAGTAACGCCCATCCTTGCCTTTGACCAGGCCGTGAATGTCGGTCTCGAAACCGGGGAAACGGGCGTTGAATTCGCGAGCAAATTTCAGGTAGTTGCAAATGGTGGCATTGAAACGTTCGCCCGGAATGAGCAAGGGAATGCCCGGCGGATAAGGGGTGAGCAATACGGCAGTCACCCGGCCCTCCAGTTCATCCACCGGCACCCGCTCGATTTCCCGGTGCGCCATTTTGGCGAAGGCATCGGCCGGACGCATCGCCGGCACCATGTCGGAAAGATACATTTCGGTGGTCAGCCGGGCCACGTCGTTCTGTTTGTAGACGCCGTGGATTTCCGTGCACAGGTCACGCAGGCCAACCCGCTCGTAGCGGGGATTGGCCTGCACGAATTCCGGCAAGACCTTCCATAAGGGATGGTTCTTGTCGTAATCGTCCTTGAATTGCTGAAGAGCGGTGACCAGCGTATTCCAGCGGCCCTTGGTAATGCCGATGGTAAACATGATGAAGAAGGAGTAGAGGCCGCACTTCTCGACAATGACGCCATGCTCGGCCAGGTACTTGGTGACGATGGCCGCCGGAATGCCGAATTCGTCGGCAAAATCGCCATCCACGTCAAGGCCGGGGGTGATGATGGTGGCCTTGATCGGATCGAGCATGTTGAAGCCGTCGGCGAGACTGCCGAAGCCGTGCCAGCGCTCACCGGGCTTGAGCATCCAGGCATCGCGCTCCTCGATGCCTTCTTCCGAGAGATCGTCCGGCCCCCACACCTTGAACCACCAGTCGGCCCCCCACTCCTCGTCCACCTTGCGCATGGCGCGGCGGAAATCCAGGGCCTCGGTGATCGACTCCTCGACCAGAGCGGTTCCTCCCGGCTCTTCCATCATCGCCGCCGCCACGTCGCAGGAAGCAATGATCGAGTATTGCGGCGAAGTGGAGGTATGCATCAGGTAGGCTTCGTTGAAGACATCCCGATCCAGCTGTCGGCTTTCGCAGTCCTGCACCAGGATCTGCGAGGCCTGGGACAAGCCGGCCAGCAGCTTGTGGGTCGATTGCGTGGCAAAGATCATCGATTCCTTGCAGCGCGGGCGGTCGGCGCCGATGGCGTGGTAGTCGCCGTAGAAATCGTGGAAGGCGGCATGGGGCAGCCAGGCTTCGTCGAAATGCAGGGTGTCGATCTTGCCGTCCAGTTCTTCCTTGATATCCTCGACGTTGTAGAGAATGCCGTCGTAAGTGGACTGGGTAATGGTCAGCACCCGGGGTTTGGCATTTTTGTCGAAAATGAAAGGGTTGGCGGCGATTTTCTTCTGGATGCTCGCCCAGGCGAATTCGCTTTTCGGAATCGGCCCGATAATGCCGAAATTGTTGCGCGTCGGCATCAGAAAAACCGGCACCGCGCCGGTCATCCGGCCGCGCAGCCAAGGGGCGCGGGCCTGCAGA
>CAZHVZ010000248.1:0-1680 GCA_964536245.1 uncultured Rhodocyclaceae bacterium | reverse complement strand
AGCACGCTTGACTCCGCTTCGATCGAGTGCGGAGGGATGCGCAGCTGCGCCACCTGCCGGTCGAGCGGGAACTCTTCAAGATCACCGGGAAAATCCGTGGGAAATACAGCCGACATGGTCGAATCCTTCAACAGCCAAATGCTACGCGCACTGGCGCCTTGCGTCACGGCACAAGTCTGTGGATAAGGTGTGCAGTGGCGGTGACTTTCTGTCCATCGGCTGTGGGCAAGCCTGCGCCAGCAAGCCAACAAAAAAGCCGCAGGGCTTTCGCCCGGCGGCTTCGAGGTCGAACGACGCGGATCAGGCCGATTCGCCGTAGACCGTGACGTTGATGTCCACCAGCACGTCGGTGTGCAGGGACACGCTGACCGAGCTGTCGCCAACCAGCTTGATCGGGCCGTTGGGCATGCGAACCTGAGACTTGGCCACCTTGTAGCCTTGCTTGTTCAGCTCTTCGGCGATGTCATGGTTGGTCACGGAGCCGAACAGGCGGCCGTCAACGCCGGCCTTCTGGGTCAGCTTGATCGTGCTGCCAGCCAGCTTTTCGCCCTGGGCTTGTGCTTCGGCCAGCTTGGCGGCAGCGACTTTCTCCAGTTCGGCACGGCGGGCTTCGAAAGCAGCCTTGTTGGCTTCCGTCGCACGGCGGGCACGGCCCCCGGGGATCAGGAAGTTGCGGGCGTAGCCATCCTTGACCTTGACGATTTCGCCGAGGTCACCCAGGTTGACAACCTTTTCGAGCAGAATGATTTGCATGGTTGTTCTCCTTAGATGCGGTGCTGGTCGCTGTACGGCAGCATGGCGAGGAAGCGCGCGCGCTTGATGGCCGTGTTGAGCTGACGCTGGAAGATGGCACGGGTGCCGGTCAGACGAGCCGGGATGATCTTGCCGTTTTCGGCAATGAAATCACGCAATGTATCGATGTCCTTGTAGTCGATATCGACGACACCCGTCACCGTGAAGCGGCAGAAGCGCTTGCGCTTGAACAGCAGGTTCTGGGCGGGGCGCTTCGGGCGCTTGTCTTTGTTGAAACGTTTTGGTCCGGCCATGATGGACTCCTAAAAATTAATCTTGCTGAAACTCTTGAATATGTAGCACGACGAACTTGCCGTTGCGCGGGGTTGCCAGGAAGCCGCTGAACCGAAGCACCTTGCCGATGGGTTGAACGCCGAGTCGCTCGGCCAGACTTCCCAGGGCAACGGCCTTGATCACTGCCTTGACCTGCCTGCTTTGACCGGCCTCCTCGACACTGGATTCGTGTTCGAGTCGGAGGTCCAGGGCTGGCAATCCGGCCGGTGTGTATCGAAGGGCTTTGGCCTCGACGATTCCGGCGGTCAGGACAACGTGGTTCACACCGCGCTGACAGTTTGTGTCAGGCGGCGTAATCGGCTTGGTTGGACTTGCGTGCCTCTTCGCGCTCGACCGTCTTCATCATGGAAGAAGGGCCCGTTTCGGCTTTTTTCTTCTGAACGGTCAGATGGCGCAGCACCGCGTCATTGAACTTGAACGCATGTTCCAGTTCACCCATGACGGCCTGATCGGCTTCGATGTTGACGCACAGGTAATGGGCCTTGCCCAGCTTGTTGATCTGATAGGCCAGCTGACGGCGGCCCCAGTCTTCCACACGGTGCACTTTGCCGCCACCGGCCGTGATCATGCCCTTGTAGCGTTCCAGCATGGCCG
>CAZHVZ010000247.1:0-1695 GCA_964536245.1 uncultured Rhodocyclaceae bacterium | reverse complement strand
CCGACGACTTCCTGGCCGACGTCACGAGCGCCGACGACTTCCTGGGCGAGCCCGAGCCGCGCAAGCCGCGCCGGGACCGGATCAGGAATCCCTACGTCGCGCCCGACAACCCGGCGAATCCGATTCTGCCCACGGGCGGGAGCGTGCTGCAGGACGTGCAGATGCCCGTCCCCACCTTCACCGAGGACCGGCAGAACCGCGCGCTGGTGAACCGGGCGATCGAGTCCAACACGCCGGCACCACGCGCCCCACGTCCCGTGCGGGATGCCAAGGGCATCGCGCAGGATCTGTATTCCATCCTGGGCAACACCGGCGTGCAGTTGGTCAAGCCGTTCGTGGACGTGCCCAACATCCTGCTGGGCGGCGCGCTCGACCCTGCGGTGGGGTTTCTGAACAACGCGGCCAGGGCGGCCAATGAGGCGGCATCGCCGACCACGCAGTACGACCGGGAGACGCTGGCCAATATCCCCGAGGGGCAGACGCTGGAGAAGGCGGCAGCGCTGATCAGCAACCCTGGCCTGGCGGCCAACATGGGCATCCCGTCTGCTGCCTCCATGGTCATGCCGATGGCAGCCGTCAAGGGCGCGAGCCTGCTGGCGCCACGCACTGCATTGGCGATGGGAGACAAGTTCGCAACCGGCACGGCGGTCGGGGCAAATGCCCTGATGAACGCTGGCGACACCTTCGGGCAGACCGAATCGGACATTCCAGGCCGGCTGCTGGCGGCGCTGGGGTCCGGTGCTGCGAGTGCGCTGGTCGGCAAGGCCACGGGCGGCGGCTTGGAAGGGCAACTTGCCCGCGGCGGCGGCGTCCCGACAGTCGGCGCTGCACTGCGGTCGGTCGGCAATGAGTCGGTGCAGGAGTTCGGTGAAAACGTCGGCAACCAGCTTGCGCAGGACACCGGAGAGGGCAAGCCGCTGAACCTGGCCAAGGCGATCGACGAGGGCACCATCGGGGCCCTGCTGGCGCCGTTCGTGTCGGGGCCGATCAACGCGGCGCAACTGGCCACCAGCCCGGAGCGCAGGAATGCGAATCTGCTTGCCGGCGCGATCACCGCAGACGCAAACAGCATGCCGGCCCGGCCGGATGTGATGGACAACAGCGTGAGGGCACAGCCTGCACCTGTGGCCGAGAGGCCAGTCACACCGGCCACGCCGGCGCCCGTCCCGCAACTGCCCTATGACCCGGCGGTGCAGAACCCCCAGCGCCCGGTGGTGGTCGATCCGCAGGGCAACGCACGGGAGATGACCGCCGACGAGTTCCTGGCGGCCGACGATGCGCGCCAGGGCGATCAAGCGATGGGCCTGACCCCTGATGTGCGCCGGGCGCAGGAGACGCGAACCGAGCCCGAACAGCCCGCGCCGACGCAATCCGACCTGCTCGATCGCCTGCGGGAAACCGGATGGACGCCGCAGCAGGAGGTTTTTGCCGGCAAGCCCGACCTGGCGCCAGAGCAGCGGCAGGAACTTGACCAGGCCAACGCGCAGGATCTGGAGTCCATGTACCAGCAGGAGGTCAAGGACGGCATCAAGCAGCGGCTTGGCATCGACCAGCAACAGGCGCCGGAAGCCAGGACCGAGACATCGGCCTTCCGCACCTTCCTGCGCGACCTGGGCATTGCCCCGGACCTGGCCGGCGATGTGACGGGAGAGCGTGGATTCAAGGCCAACAGCCGCATGCCGGGCACCTTCCGCA
>CAZHVZ010000246.1:0-1708 GCA_964536245.1 uncultured Rhodocyclaceae bacterium | reverse complement strand
CCCTCGGACTCCGGCAGCGCCTTGAGGCCGGCACGTACGGAGTCGATGAAGTACTGCTCGCCCACCGGAAAACTCATGGACAAGGCACTGAAGAAGGCCGACCGAAACGCATCGCCGCCATTCCACCGCCCGGGGAACGGCGTATTCAGGTCGATCAGCAGGCGGCGCACGACAAGGTCGGTCATTTCAAGCTTCCAGGGCACAAACGCGGCCCCCGACACACCACCGCCCCGCCTGAATTGCAGACACCGGGCTCCACGGCGGGACCACTTCAATACAGTAGTGTATTGATTCGCTCCTGTCAACGGGACCATCCCGCACCGGCGCGTCATCCCTGTACAGTCTCGGGCATCGGAATCGCTCGCCGAACCCAGCCACCGCTTGTCTAGCTGAATCTTCTTGCCATGCTCAATTACCTCACTGTCCCCGTCACCCCGTTCCAGCAGAACTGCTCCATCCTCTGGTGCGACGAGACCCACAAGGCCGCCATCATCGACCCGGGGGGCGACCTCGATCTACTGCTGGCCGAAGTGGCCCGCCTGGGCCTCACGCTGGAGCAGATCTGGCTCACCCACGCCCACATCGACCATGCCGGCGGCACCGCCGAACTGGCCGAGAAGCTGAACCTGCCCATCATCGGACCGCACCCGGGTGACCAGTTCTGGATCGACGGCCTGGCGCAGCAAGGCAAGATGTTCGGCTTTCCGCATGCGGACGCCTTCAAGCCCACACGCTGGCTGGCCGATGGCGACACGGTGCGCATCGGCCAAGCCACGCTGAGCGTGCGGCACACCCCGGGCCACACACCGGGCCATGTGGTGTTTCACTCGCCCGAGATCAAGCGGGCATTCGTCGGTGACGTGCTGTTTGCCGGCTCGATCGGCCGCACCGACTTCCCGCAGGGCGACCACGACACGCTGATCGCCAGCATCACGCAGCGCCTGTGGCCGATGGGCGACGACACCGTGTTCATCCCCGGCCATGGGCCGGAAAGCACCTTCGGGCGTGAACGCAAGGTGAACCCTTACGTGGCGGGGACCTGAGCACCAGATTCAAGCTGGCGCGCGGCCTTCTCACAACGCCCACGGGTCGATGATCTCGATGCCGGTGCCCCGGAAGTCGCGCACATTGCGCGTGGCGACCGCGAAGCCTCTGGCACGGGCGATGGCGGCAATGGCGCCGTCGGCAAAGCCGATGGGGTTGCCTTGGGCCTGGGCGCCGGACGCCACCTTTGCAAATGCCTCGGCGGCCTTCGCGTCGAAATCCAGAATACGCCTCTCAAACAAGGCGGTGACTTGACGGGAGAGCGCTTGCTCCAGGGCCTCGCGCCGGCGGCCCAGCGGCATGGCTTCAACGCCCGCAATCAGTTCCGCCAGGTTGATGGTGGTGATGTAGAACGTAGCGGGGTCGTGCGCGTCCAGCCAGTTCAGAACGCTCGGGTCGGGTGACGGCTTGAGCGGCTCCGACACCACGTTTGTGTCGAGAATGATCATTCAAAGCTCGCCGGTTCGACGGGGCGTTGATCCCGCTGGATAGCCAGATCCACACCACCCAGGCTGCGACCAACGGCCGCCAGGGCAGTACCCAAACCCACTTTGGGTGCGACCGCATCCTCCAGAATGAGCCGGATCTCGGCTTCCGTGCTGCGCCCGTGCTGGGCGGCGCGCAGTTTGAGCGCCCGGTGCGTGGCATCGGGCAGGTTTCTGAC
>CAZHVZ010000245.1:0-1745 GCA_964536245.1 uncultured Rhodocyclaceae bacterium | reverse complement strand
TGGGCGCACAGGCCGCCGGGGGGCAACTCCCGGTCTGTGACCATTACAGCGGCGTCGAGGCCCGGATGCGAAAGAGCCTGCAGTTGCAGGCCGAAATGACCGAAGAATTCGGCGCCTGCCTGTTCGACGTGACGCTGGATTGCGAGGACGGGGCCCCGGTTGGCGGCGAGGCTGACCATGCCGCGCTGGTGACCCAGATCGCGCTGGATGCCGGTGCGGCGGCCCGCATCGCCGTGCGGGTCCACCCCGTCGACCACCCCGCCTTTGAAGCCGATATGGCGGTGATCGCCGGGCAGGCCAGCCACCGGCTCTCCCACATCATGATCCCGAAGGTCGAATCGCTGGCCGACGTTCGGCGGGCCGAGGTGGCGCTGGTGGCTGCGTCCGCAGGCGATCTGCCCCTTCAAGTCCTGATTGAATCACCGGCGGCCGTGCACCGGGCCTTCGAGATTGCCTCGCATCCGCGGGTGCAGAGTCTGAGCTTTGGGCTCATGGATTTTGTGTCCGCGCACGGTGGCGCCATTCCTGCCGATGCCATGTCGTCGGTTGGGCAGTTCACGCACCCCCTCGTGGTGCGGGCCAAGCTTGAGATTGCGGCCGCCTGCCATGCACATGGCAAAGTGCCATCCCACTGCGTGGTAACCGAGCTTGCCGATATGGACGCCTTGAAAGCCGCAGCCGCCCGAGCGGCCCGGGAACTGGGCTACACCCGCATGTGGAGCATTCACCCGGCACAGATTCGCCCCATTCTGGACGCCTTTGCACCGCAAGAGAGCGAGATCGAACGGGCCAGTGGCATCATCGCTGCGGCGGCCTTGGCCGATTGGGCGCCGATTCGCCATGACGATCAATTGCACGACAGGGCCAGTTACCGCTATTACTGGCAGGTGATCGAGCGCGCACATCGGACCGGTCGGCCGTTGCCCGATACCATGCAAGCCTATTTTTCTCATTGACCCACCCATCCAACCACGGAGTTCCCATGAATCGCCTGCTTGCATTGTCCCTGATCCTCCTGTCGCCCGCCCTTGTCATGGCGCAGACGACGGGAGAAACCGCCAAGAAGCCGGCCACGAAGACCGTCGCAAAGGCCCCCGCAAAGAAGACGGAAACCAGCAGCCGGACCCAGCTCAACAGTGCCGCCAACCAGGCCGCTGCGGGTATTCGCGCCGCGGACGTGGCGCTGACGCCGGCCGAACTGGCCATTGCCGATCGGATCCAGACCGGCACCCTGCCCTGCGAGCTCGGGGCGTCTGTCGTGGTGGAAGCTGACCCCAAGGCGCCAGGCTATTTCAATGTGCGCGGCAAGGGGTATGCCTATCGCATGCATCCGGTGGTCACCAGCACCGGTGCGATTCGCCTTGAAGACAACCACGATGGGGGTGCGGTCTGGCTGCAGCTCTCGAACAAGTCGATGCTGATGGACCAGAAGGCCGGCAAGCGCCTGGCCGACGAGTGCGCGAGCCCGGCCCAGCTGGCGGTGGCAGAAGCACTCAAGAAGAATCCGGCACCAAGCTTGCTTGATATGTCGACTCCCGCCGCTGGCTGCGGCAACGCAAAATGCTGATTTGATAGCGAAGAAAGACCATTTCGCGCCGGGTTCAGGCAAATCTGGTGCTCAATTGACGTTGTAGTGATCTCTGGAGAAAAAATCATGTTGAAAGCCTATCGTGAACACGCTGCCGAACGGGCGGCCCTGGGTATTCCACCGCTGGCGCTGGACGCCAAGCAGGTTGCCGAACTGA
>CAZHVZ010000244.1:959-1746 GCA_964536245.1 uncultured Rhodocyclaceae bacterium | reverse complement strand
CCGGGTCGTGGCGCGCCTGCGCGAGCTGCGGATCGTGGACATCGGGATGCGGATGCTCCAGCCTCGCGAGCTGGCCAGGGCGCAGGGATTCCCGGACTCCTACATCCTGCCCCGAACGAAGACCCAGCAGGTACACCGGATCGGGAATAGCGTCGTCCCACAGGTCGCCGCCGCTGTCGTCCGGGCAAACTGGGGGAAAACAATGGCTATAGCCGCATGATCGCCGCCACGAAAGGGCCAACGTGAACACCAAGGAAATGCGAAAACAAATCGCGATCATCGAAGCATCGCAAGTGCTCAACGAGCAGCCGCGGAACGTCCACTTCGGCGTGACGATCGACAGAGGCTACCGATCGGTGTCGTTCTCGTTCATGAACGACAAGCCATCGGACCAAGCATGCGAAGCTGCCGCAGATGCATTCGTCGAATTCTGGAAAGAAGGAACGCGTCTGCTTCAGGCCCAAGAAGGGTTCAAACGCTACATGCGCAAGAAGAAGGCTGTGGCAATCAAGGAGCTGAAGAAGCTCACGGCAGCCTGACCATGGGCCGCCGCTACTACGACCAAGACGAACTCCCAGACGGCGCCGACGAGCTGCGCGCAGAAGATCGCGCGCGCAGCCGCGCCGCCAGCTGCCCACACAGGGACGAAGACCCCGACTGCCTGTGCCACCCCAAGACAGAAGAAGAGGAATAGCCATGGCCAACCGCCGCAGCTTCCGCCTATACCACGAAATCCCCACCAACGCAGAAGTCAATCCGTTGCTCGGCGGAGAGCGCCCAACACATG
>CAZHVZ010000244.1:0-949 GCA_964536245.1 uncultured Rhodocyclaceae bacterium | reverse complement strand
CTACAATCTCTCCTTCGCCAACGTGCGCCGCAAAATCGAAAACGGAATGATGTGCGAAGCAGAAGACCTGGACTGCTCCGGCAAGAATGCGATGAACCTCGGAAACGCGCCACGCTTCAATGCAAAAACGCTGGACAAAATCCGGGAAAAGCTCGCGTGCCAGGTCGATACAATCGGCATGATGTGGCTGAACGGAGGGCTCAATGAATCGCTGAAGATCCTGGTAAAGCAATGGATAAGCCAATGATGATCCGCTACGTCGTCACGGTCTGCGACTACGGAGTCAATGGGCAATTCATGACAACCACAAGAAGGCGATGCTTCAGGAATCTCGCCATCGCCAGACACTACGAAAAGAAATTCTACCAGAAAGCCAGGCGCCGCGCCAACACCATCGGAAAAATCGAGAATTGGGGGAGTACGGTGCACAACTTCGTGAACGGCGCAAACTACGCCGAAGTACGCACGGCCGACAAGTTCTACGACCCGGTGCGAACCATCAGCATCACCTGCAGGACGGCCTGATGTTCGGAGAAGAATTCTTCCCAACGCCACCATGGATCGGTCACAAAATGATCGATCCAATCGCAAACAGGATCCAGGCCCGCACCGGCAGCCAGCGCGAAGGCTCCCTGACCTCGATCCTCGATCCTTCCGCCGGCGACGGCGGCCTGCTCGACCTCATCAAGATCAAGTTCGACAGCGGATACAGGAACGCCCCGCGCCTCAGCGCGGTGGAGATCTCGCCCGAACTCGCAGCAATCCTCCAGGAGAAAGGCTACGACCTGGTCGGGCACAACTTCCTTGAGTTCCAGCCCGACTTCCGCATCGACCTGATCGTGATGAACCCTCCATTCTCGGACGGGCCATCGCACATCCTCCACGCGTGGGAGATCCTGCAGCCAGTCGGCGAACTGGAAGGGGCCGGTGCCCACCGGGTGGGTGGCCT
>CAZHVZ010000243.1:0-1747 GCA_964536245.1 uncultured Rhodocyclaceae bacterium | reverse complement strand
CCGTACTGGCGAACGATCAATTGGGTCAATTGGGCGCCACCAAATGCCTGGTCACGGTCGTACAGCACCTCCTGATTGCGGATAACCTGCATGCTCGTGGTGAAGGCACCGATTTCAAACAAGGCAACGATTGCATCGACCCCGTTGTTGGGCAAGGTCTCGATCAGCCGGTCAGCTGCGAGTCTGGAGGCGTAAGACTCCACATCAAGGATCACGGGATTCAAGCCCGCCGCCTCAGCCAAGCCCTGACGATCCTGAACTTTGTCTTTGCGAGAAGCGGCAATCAACACATCCACGTCACCCGCCGACGCAGCGCTGGGCCCGATGACACAGAAATCAAGACTGACTTCATCGAGCGAGAAAGGGATGTATTGGTTCGCCTCGGACTCCACCTGAACTTCAAGCTCCTGCTCACTCAGACCACCCGGAAGGACGATCTTCTTGGTGATCACAGCAGACGGCGGCAAGGCCATGGCCACATTTTTTGTGCGGGTACCGCTTTTCTTGATCACACGCCGAACGGCTTCGGCGACTTCATCAAATTTTTCGATGTTTCCATCCGTGATCCAGCCGCGTTCAAGCGGTTCCATGGCACAGCGCTCCAGGGTCAGCTGGCCTGAAGATCCACGGCTTAATTCGACCAGCTTCACACTGGAAGAACTGACGTCGAGACCCAGCATGGGTGCTGGCTGACGGCTAAATAAGGATCCCAATGAGATCAAGACAGTCCCCTGAACCCGGCAATGAAGCAGCCGGAAAACTTAAGAAATCACTTCAATGCTATCAGTAAGCCCCTTGACCTTCAAAGGAATTCCAGACCATAGGTACGCAGAAGCGTTGTCAAAAGCCGACGCCTTCTGCTGCTGCACCCCGGACTGGACGTGAATTGACCCATTAGTGTTGCGACAGGTAACATTCCGATACCAAGCGTACCGATAGGGCGGTGATCGATTTTTATAATGGGCCGGCGTATTTGCGCCCCCACCATGCCCCACCCGCCTCCAACACACGACACCCAAACCAAACCGGAAACCGCAGGAATTTCCTGGAAATCCCGGTTAGCCCGTCTGGTGCTTTGGGGGCTCGGGTTGACGGCAGCAGTGGTCGGCTCCGCGTTGCTCGCTGTTGCGATCGCTTTGGCTGCTGCCTACCCAAACCTTCCCGATATTTCGGACCTTGCGGACTATCGACCGAAACTGCCCCTGCGTGTCTATACCTCGGATGGTTCCTTGATGGGTGAATTTGGCGAGGAACGCCGCAGCCTCACGCCAATTTCGGAGTTCCCGCAGGTCATGAAGGACGCTGTGCTGTCGATTGAAGATGCGCGCTTTTACCAGCATGGTGGCGTCGACTATCTCGGCGTCATCCGCGCAGGTCTAGCCAACATGGGCCGACTGAAAAGCCAGGGTGCGTCCACGATCACCATGCAGGTTGCCCGCAATGTGTACCTGTCTTCCGAGAAAACCTATACCCGCAAGATCTACGAGATTCTGCTGACGTTCAAGCTTGAGCACCTTCTGACCAAGGACCAGATCCTCGAGATCTACATGAACCAGATTTTCCTTGGCAACCGCGCCTATGGCTTTGCTGCAGCGTCCGAGGCCTATTTCGGAAAACCCATCAAGAACATTTCAATTGCCGAAGCAGCCATGCTGGCCGGTCTGCCCAAGGCGCCCTCAGCCTTCAACCCGATCAACAACCCCAAGCGGGCGCGCTCCCGGCAGCTCTACATCATCGAGCGCATGGA
>CAZHVZ010000242.1:0-1761 GCA_964536245.1 uncultured Rhodocyclaceae bacterium | reverse complement strand
TATCAATTTTGAAATCGATCTCAACCAGATGCCTCTCGGCGAGGTGGAGAAACAGGCCAAGGCCCTGCCCAGCCTGGCCAACCTGCCTCCCGGCATCCTGCAAACCACGGTCGGCGACGCCGAGGCCATGGGCGAACTGTTCCAGAGCTTCGGCCTGGCGATGAGCATCGGCGTGCTGTGCATCTACATGGTGCTGGTCCTGCTCTTCAAGGATTTTGTGCAGCCGGTGACCATTTTGGCCGCCCTCGTGCTCTCCATCCCCGGCGCCTTCCTCGCCCTTTTCGTGACCCAGACCGCCCTCTCCATGCCTTCCATGATCGGCCTCATCATGCTCATGGGCATTGCCACCAAGAACTCCATCCTGCTCATCGACTACGTCATCCTGGCCCGTCGCGAACACGGGCTGGACCGCTGGCACGCCCTGCTCGACGCCTGCCGCAAGCGGGCCCGGCCCATCGTCATGACCACCATCGCCATGGGCGCCGGCATGTTGCCCATTGCCATCGGCTTCGGCACCGACCCCAGCTTCCGCGCCCCGATGGCCATCGTCGTCATCGGCGGCCTGATTACCTCGACCTTTTTGAGCCTGCTGGTCATCCCCGTGGTGTTCACCTATGTCGATGACGCCATCCAGCGCATTCGTCAGCTGCTGCCCAAACCCCACCACTGAATCCCTTCGGAAACCGCTTTTTTCCAACCCCCGAAAAGATCGCCAGAAGCTTGTTTTTTCGGGGGTTTACGGCCCATGCCAAATCGCTTCCCGCCCGGGCACAAAACCCCGTATATAGTCAACGTATTGCATTGACCTACTAGATATAGTAGCTTTGCAATCTTTGATGCACCCACAAAACAAAATACCAACGCCACGTAGAGGAGCCTTCAATGAGTCCGGTCGCCGAGCAACTTTCCCTCACTGCCATCCCCGCCGCGCCGGAAATCCCGCCGCTGCCGGAGCAGGAGATTTCCGGTGAAGTCCTCATTGAAAAATACGCCAAGGGCAAGGAAACCAATGTCCATGACGTGCGCAAGCGCGTTGCCTACGCCCTGGCCCAGATCGAGCAGGAAAAGGATAGAGCCCACTGGGAAAACCGTTTCCTGTGGGCCCAGGAAAACGGCTTCATTCCCGCCGGACGCATCAACTCCGCCGCCGGTACCGACCTCCAGGCCACCCTCATCAACTGCTTCGTGCAGCCGGTGGGCGACTCCATTGTCGAAAATACCGAAGGCAAGCCCGGTATCTATACCGCCCTCGCCCAGGCCGCTGAAACCATGCGCCGGGGCGGCGGCGTCGGTTACGACTTCTCCAGCATCCGCCCCCAGGGCGCCCGCGTCAAAGGCACCCAATCCCGTGCTTCCGGCCCGGTTTCCTATATGCGGGTTTTTGACCGCTCCTGCGAAACCGTTGAATCCGCCGGCGCCCGCCGGGGCGCGCAAATGGGCGTGCTGCGCTGCGACCATCCGGATATCGAAGTCTTCATCCACGCCAAGGACAAGGGTGACCTGACCAACTTCAACATCTCCATCGGCGTCACCGATGCCTTCATGCAGGCTGTTGATGCCGACAGCGATGTCGAACTGACCCACCGTGCCGAACCGAATGGCGAAATGCGTTCCTCCGGCGCCTTCCAGCGTGATGACGGCCTGTGGGTCTATCGCAAGGTGCGCGCCCGCGACCTCTGGGACCAGGTGATGAAATCCACCTACGACCACGCCGAGCCGGGCATCCTCTTCCTCGACCGCATGAACAAGGACAACAACCTC
>CAZHVZ010000241.1:0-1769 GCA_964536245.1 uncultured Rhodocyclaceae bacterium | reverse complement strand
AACGCTGCCGCTCAGCCGACGCCGGAGGCGGTCGGATGCAGCGGCCTGTTATGCCGTTCTTTCACAAGCGTCATATGAACTCCATCGTGGTACTGCCCATGCAGGAACACGGCCTCAGATTCAGTTCCGTACTCCACAAAGCCAATTGCCTTGTATAGCGTGATTGCCGGTTCATTGGGCACGTACACCTGCAAGTTCACGCGTTGCACACCGTTGTGGAAGGCATGTTGAAGCGCGGTGTCTACAACCTGCCTGCTCAGGCCTCGGCGCCGATAGCGAGGCGAAGTGAAAACACCCCACATCACCATTTTGTGATGTGATGACGGAAACTGGCCTACGCGGCTAACCGCCGCTGTTGCGGCAAGGTCGTTATCGAAAAAACCGCCGAACATGGCATTAGGAAGAGGCGAAGAGAGCTGCGCTCGAAAACCTTCCAGCGTGCGAGTGAGTTCTTCCTCGAACGTCAAACCCATAGGCACAGGGTTATCCCGCGTGACTTCCCGCCGTAAGGCCGAAAACGCTGCGGCATCATCAGCGCCAAGCCGGCGAATCTCCATTGGCTGTGCGACTCGGTTCATAAGGCATAACGAATGAAAGGGACTTCCCCGTCCCGAGTGATCCGCGCAGTTGCGGGGTACGGCATCCAGGTGCCACGATGGGAAGTGCGAACGCTCATCTGCTTACTCGTTTTGTGGAAGGGGAAGTGATGACCATTGTCACCATCGGCATCGATCTTGCCATGAACGCCTTTGCCGCCCATGGCGTGGATGCCGCAGGTAAGCCTGCCCTGGAGCGCCCCTGGGATATCGGTGTCTGACCCCAATTTCCCAATTTCCCGCAGATTCGATATCGGCACAGACCACACTAGAGTCCACAACAGATGCCGGATATCCGACTTCAGGCGCTACCCGCAAAGCCAACATATCGGTCAGTTTCTTACCGTTGTCGGGGAGTCCAAATACGAAGGTTTAGGCATTGCTCTTTTACAAACGGGCCCCTACGGCCCGCTGATAATCTTCAAGGCGCTTGCTGTACTTTGCGGCCCTTTCCCTAGGCGGTTGCTTGGGGAAAAGTTGGAAAAGGTTGAACTCGAAGTGCGGGTCGAGTCCGCCGTGGCAGGTGTGACACAGGGTCATCAGATTTGAATCCTCTGTCACTCCGCCAGCAGCCCACGGGCGGATATGGTGGACATGAAGTTCAACATCAACGTAGTCTCGTGGGCTTCGCCCGCAAACACGACACTTGTATCCATCCCTTTGGATGATGCGCATTCGATGCTTAGCAGTAGGGGCTCTTCGCAAAGCACTCTCGCCCAAAAGACTTGGGGCAGCGAAGCCCCACTGACCAACATTGACGCTTACTCGCGGCCGCAGCCAGTCGGCGATAACTGATTCTGCCAAGGATTTCTCGATCACAGCATTGCCGCCAAAAGCAAAGAAGAGAAGGAAGTCGTCCGTTGTGTTCACAACCATTCCTGGCTCGCCGAGAATTTTCCAGGACTTGAGCATTCGGTCAGAGTTAACGAGCGAAGCTTCGCGGATTTCGCGTCGCGGTGTTTCGTCCGTGTATCCCACCCATTGCGTCTGGCATCCAAATTCGAGTTCGCCGCTCGCGCTCAACATCAATGAGACCGCGTAGTAGTCGCCATCAATGGCCGGGATGGTCTCAAAGAGATGTTTGACGCGTTCTCGTAGTGTAGACATGGGCTGCGATGCCTAGGGAAGGTCTGCACAACCTCGGCGCCGATCGCCTGATGTGAGACAGTGACG
>CAZHVZ010000240.1:0-1807 GCA_964536245.1 uncultured Rhodocyclaceae bacterium | reverse complement strand
CTCGCCGGCACACTTGGGCTGGGCAAGCTGATCGCTTTCTGGGACGACAACGGCATTTCCATTGACGGTCATGTTGAAGGCTGGTTCACCGACAATACGCCGCGCCGCTTCGAGGCTTACGGCTGGCATGTCATCGCCGGTGTCGATGGTCATGATGCCGGAGCCATCGAAAAGGCCGTGCTCGCCGCTCAGGCGGAAACCGGCAAACCCAGCCTGATCTGCTGCAAGACCACCATCGGCCTCGGCGCGCCCAACAAACAGGGCAGCCACGATTGCCACGGCGCGCCGCTGGGCAATGACGAAATCGCCGCCGCCCGCACTCATATCGACTGGAAGCACGCGCCGTTCGAAATTCCGGCCGAGGTCTACGCCGCCTGGGATCGCAAGCCTGCCGGCGCCACCTTTGAAGCCGACTGGAATACCCGCTTTGCCGCCTACCGAGCCGCCTTCCCGGCCGAGGCCGGCGAGTTCGAGCGCCGCGTCATCAAGGGCGAGCTGCCGGTCAACTGGGCTGCAACCAAGGCCGCCTACCTCGCCGCCTGCCGCGACAAGGCCGAGAACATCGCCACCCGCAAGGCTTCGCAAAACGCCATTGCCGCGCTGGTTCCAGCCGTACCGGAAATCTTCGGCGGTTCCGCCGACCTGGCCGGTTCCAACCTGACCTTCGTCAAGGGCAGCAAGGGAGTTACCCAAACAGAAGGCGGCAACTACTGCTACTACGGCGTGCGCGAGTTCGGCATGACCGCCATCGCCAACGGCATCGCCCTGCATGGCGGCCTGATCCCCTATACCGCCACCTTCCTGGTTTTCTCGGACTACGCCCGCAACGCCATCCGCATGGCGGCGCTCATGAAGCAGCGCCAGATCATGGTGTATACCCATGATTCCATCGGTCTCGGCGAAGATGGTCCGACCCATCAGCCGGTGGAACACATTCCGTCCATGCGGATTATTCCCAATCTGGATGTCTGGCGTCCGGCCGATGCCACCGAAACGGCCATCGCCTGGACGGCTGCCCTGGAACGTCGCGACGGTCCCAGCATTCTTGCCCTGTCCCGTCAGAATCTGCCGACGGTGACCGGCAAAGTAGCCGATGCCGATATCGCCCGGGGAGGTTACGTCCTGTCCGATGCCGCCGATGCCAAAGCCGTGCTCATCGCCACCGGTTCCGAAATCAAGTTGGCCCTTGACGCCCAGGCCGCCCTGGCCGCTGAAGGCATTGCCGCCCGTGTCGTCTCGATGCCATGCACCAATGTCTTTGACCGTCAGCCGGCGGACTATCGCCTGTCCGTTCTCGGTGCCCATCTGCCGCAAATCGCCATCGAAGCGGCCCATCCGGATTTCTGGCGCAAATATGTCGGCCTGCACGGTGCCGTGATCGGTATCGACCGCTTCGGTGAGTCCGCTCCCGCCGGTCAATTGTTCGAAATGTTCGGTTTCACGGTGGCCAATGTCGTGCATACGACCAAGGCACTGCTGTCCTGATTATCAATAGAGGAGAAGCTTCAATGGCTATCAAGGTTGCTATCAACGGTTTTGGTCGTATCGGTCGCTGTACCCTGCGGGCGATTTACGAGCAGGGTTTGCAGAACGAGTTCGAAGTTGTCGCCATCAACGCCTCCGGCGACCTGGCCACCAACGCCCACCTGCTGAAGTACGACACCACCCATGGCCGTTTTGGCACCCCGGTTGAAACCGAAGGCGAAAACTGCATCATCATCGACGGCAAGAAGATTCCCTTCTACTCCACCAAGAATCCCAAGGACATCGACTGGTCCAAGCACGGGGTCGACCTGCTGCTCGAATG
>CAZHVZ010000239.1:0-1811 GCA_964536245.1 uncultured Rhodocyclaceae bacterium | reverse complement strand
CCAAGCAAAGTGAACCCGGTCACGCCGTAGAACACCGCCCGATCCTTGTAGGCCGCGTTCCTCGCCCGGTTCGCTTCGCTTGTATCGGCTGCGTTGAGCGTCGGCAACTGATCACGCAGCGCACGGCTTTCCTCGCACACCTGGCGCACCAGCCTCCACCGCGCTTGCGTTTCCGCAGGTACGCGGTTGAAGGTGACGTCATTAGCCATTGGTGGCGACTCCCAGGTTTAGTGTCATTGGTTGACGGCTGACGGCAAGGCACCGATACCGCACATCGTCAGCAACGTGATCCTCCGCTTCGGTGGGCACGTCGTCAGGGTCTTTGTCATCGCGGGCAATCGGCGGCACGGTGCGGATGAAGTCGCGACACTTGTCCACCACATAGAGGCCCGGCTTTTCGCTTTCATCGATCACGGCTTCCAACCGGCCTCGGATCAGCTCCCAGCCATTTTTTCGACTGCCGGGCTTCTTGTCGGCAGGCGTCCAGCGGACACCGGCCCTTTCCATGTTCTGGCCGATGCTCACGTCATCGGTGACGGCGTAAATGGCTGAATCAGCCGGGCCCGGCTTGAATGTCATGCCAATGGCCTTTTCGCGCTCAAGGATGCCAAGAGCTACGCTCGTTGCTGTCATCTTCAAGCCCTCGTTTGGCTTGCCGGTGCAGCCGTACCACTCATTGATGCGAACCAACGTGCCGCGCGGGAAATACCGCTCCTTGCCCGCCACCAGCGCCGGGATACCGTCAGACTCAGCCCACCAGCCGACGCTGAATGGCCGACTGCTGCCCCAGTCGAATGACCTATCGAGCCGCCAGCTCTTGGGCACATCGAACGCCGGCAGAACGTGCTTTTCTCGGTTCCACAGATCATCGAACATGCCGCCGCTGGTGATATCCCAACTGCCGTACAGCCACGCCTTGCGCTTGTTCGGATCGCTGATGGCGTTCAGCGTTTTCAGGTACTCCGCATCGATGTACTTGTTTTCCTTCACAGAACCGAACAGGCAAACACGCGCCTGGCCTTCGCTGTTCAGGATCGGAATGCCATACGGCGCCGGATCGATGAAGTACGCCTTCACCCAGTTATGTCCGACGCCGTAGGGGTTCGTCGTACTTCGAACCTGCAAAGGCAACCCACCAGGGCGGGAGGTCCGGTTGCAGCTCATCATCGATTCATAGCAATCGATGCTTGACCAGCTTGTCAGTTCTTCCCAGCCTATGAACGGGTATTCATGGCCGTGGTAGCTCCAGTAATCGTCTGGCGTGGCGAACACGCGGAACAGCAATTCCTCGCCGTCAGGCCACACCCATTTGAGCGCGCCCTGGCTCGCCAAGAACTTCGGCCGATAGCGCGTGAACTGATTGAACCAGCGCTTCGACTTGGTAATGATGTCGTCCAGGTGCTTGTATTCCTTGCGGAAGATGATCCCGCGCCAGTGCATCCCGTAGCCTTTTCCACAGTGCTGCCAGGGCCGCGCGTGCCAGAGTAGCAAACCTCGCGCAGCGGACAGCGCAAGAACAAGTCTTGGCTACCAGGCTGGGCTTGCCAGACATTCTCAATCACCCTGCGTCAGCGCTGCCTGCTGCTTCGCGGCTGCTGCCGTCCATTCTTCTGGCGTCATGACGGGATTGACCACAAGAACACCGCCGCCAGCGGAAATCTCGGTTTTCCCGTCAGTCTTCACCGGCGCATCCAAGCCCAGCAACTTCGCCCTGCGCTCCATGATCTTCATGCACGCAGCCAACGCTTGAACATCGCCAGCCTGGGCATTCAGGTAATGAATGCCCCACATGGCGTCCAAACGCTCTAGGT
>CAZHVZ010000238.1:0-1819 GCA_964536245.1 uncultured Rhodocyclaceae bacterium | reverse complement strand
GAATCAAGTTGTGGGCGCTCTCCATGAAGGCGCCGGTCGCCAGTTGCTCAATCTGCGCCTGCGGCAGCGGCGTTTCCGTCCAGTCGATCCCGGTGAGGTCTCGGTGGATTGGGAAACGGGCTGCCTTCATCTGGTAGCGCAGGCTGCGCACTTGTCGATCCGTCTGTTCGGCATCAATCAGCCGGTCGAGCCAGGCTTCCGGCTGCATCGGCTGACGTGGCCCCTCAGCCAACAGTTCTGACCACGCCGTGGCCATGCCATAGAGGCGCAAGGATTTCAGTTGGGACAGCCGATCAATGGACATACCGGCCTCCACGCAGATGGTCATAACGACTGCAATCGGCCAGCGGCTCGACCTGCAAACGCAATTGCTCCGGCAAACTGAGTTCGGCAGGGCGAGGCGGCGCGGTCAGCCGGCGCAGTTCGTTCATCGCCACCGCCGCCGTAATCACGCCGCCGTCCAGCGTCAGTTCACATGCCACTTGCAGGACTTCCAAACCGACCTCACGAGCGGCCAGCAGCAGTTCAACGAAGGCCCGGTCACCCTTCGGTTGCTTGAGCACACGATCTCGAACCAACTGAATCGGCACCGGCAATTCCCACTCGACAAACGGCGCCCCGTTACGCAGCGATCCCGGCTTCTTCTCCAGTACCGGCAGGTAGTGCCAGGGATCGCAGATCAGTTGATCTCGCCCAAATCGCCGTTCATGGTCGGCAATGACCTTGCTCTCAGCGACGATCCGTACTTTCTCGGCGTATAAACGCACCGACACCACCTTGCCGGCAAAGTCAGCCGGCACGCTGTAGCGATTTCGTTCGACACGGACCAGGCAGGTGCTGGAAACGCGCATCATCTGCTCGACGTAACCGTCAAAGGGGCTGCTGATGGCCCGCAGGCTCGGGCCTTCCTGAAGAAAGCAGTCAGCAATGGTGCGCATCGCTTCAGCCGGATGCTTGCGCTGCGCCAATTCCCGGCAGCGACTGGCCAGCCAGTCGTTCAGCGCCGCAAAGCTCTTGAAGCGGGCCTTGGGCGTGAACAGCCATTCCCGCACGTTGCCAACCTGATTCTCGATTTGCCCTTTCTCCCAGCCAGAAGCCGGCGTGCAGGCAACGGGTTCGAACAGGTAGTGGTTCGCCAAGGCCATGAAGCGGCGATTGAAGTGACGATCCTTGCCGACCAGAATGGTGTCCACCACCGTCTTCAGATTGTCGTAGATCATCCGTTTTGGCACGCCACCCAAGAAGGCAAAGGCCCGGCTGTGGGCATCGAGCACCATCTCCTGCGTTTCGCAGGGGTAGGCGACGACAAACATCTGCCGGCTGTAGGCCAGCCGGAAGTGGGCGACCTTGATCGTCAGTGCCACGCCACCAATCTCAACGTGTTCCTGACTCCAGTCAAACTGGCACGCATCGCCAGGGGCAAAGACCAAGGGCACAAAGGCTTCCTTGATCGTCGGCCGGGTTTGTGCCGACTTCCACTGCTTCACAAAGCGCTGCACGCTGTCGTAGGCGCCACGGTAGCCTTCGGCCTGCAAGCCTTCAAAGAGCCGCTGTGCAGTGCGTCGTTGCGCCTTGGGAAGCTGGCGCTCAGTAGTCAGCCAGCTTTCCAGTACAGACCGGAAAGCACCCAGCTTCGGCGACGGTTGGTGCTCACGAAGATAGACCGCTTCGCTCTCGGTTTGCAGGTGCTTGCGCACCGTCGGACGGGATAGTTTCAGGTCACGCGCAATCGCGCTGATGCTCTCGCCGCTGACCAAATGACGACGCCGGATTTCGGCTATGACTTCCATGGATAACACCCCAGATTCCCCGGCAAAAA
>CAZHVZ010000237.1:0-1847 GCA_964536245.1 uncultured Rhodocyclaceae bacterium | reverse complement strand
CACTGCCAATGCTGATCGGCAGGATGCAGGACCAGCAGATATCGGTGATCGGATTCGGAAACTTGCCGGTGCAGGTGGCCGTGCCGGCAGCCAGGGCCGTCGGGGTGGAGAAGCCGAGGAGCAGCGCCAGAAAGAAAGGGAGACTGTTCACGAAGCAGGCTTGGCTCATGGCAGGACCTCCAGTTCGTCGATGCGCAGGCGCATCCCTTCCTGCGATACCAGGGCTGGCACCTGAGTGATGCCCAGGCGGCGGGTGAGCAGACCTTGCTGATCGAAATAGACCGGCATGCGCCATGACTTCATCAGGTCGAGGTAGGAGCCGCCGACCAGGATCGGCTTGACCCGCCCCTGGTAGAAGGCGATCAACTGCCGGGCACGGCCTACCTGGCGCACGTCGCGCCCATCGAAAAGGAGCAGATGCCGGGACAGGGAGACCACCTCAAGCGGGTTCTTGCGGGTGCCGGCGGCAAACAGCAACTCGCCCCGGGGGCCGAGGATGTTGCGGTCGAGCGTGAAGCTCGGGTCGAAGAAGAAAGTCCTGGCTATCTCGGTCGCGTGCAGGCCGGCGACCGGCGGCGGGTTCTTGACGGTTGCGATGCCGCGTTCCCGGGCCTGTTCTTCCAGGCGCTTGAGTTCGCCGCTGCGTTCCTTGTCGCGCAGGCGTTGCTCGATCATTTGCAGCAGATGCGGTTCGCTGATTTCATAGGTCGGCCCGATGACACCCAGATCAAGAGCGGACGTGCCAGTTGCGGCCAGCAGCAGAGCGAAGAGCAGGGACGGGACGACGATCAGGCGTTTCATCGCGCCGCCTTGCCCGGACAGCGGATTTGTCCGGCGAGTTGTTCACGCCCGGCGGTGTCGCCCAGGTGGTTCGCCCGGATTAGTCCCATCAGTGCCGGATCGCCGTCACCGTCGGCCATTGCCCGGCGTAATTCGGCCGGCGTCAGGGGGCGGCCGCAGCGCCGCGCGAAAGCGGCAAGATAATCCCGCGCCCCGGCTTCGGCGGCAGGGGCGATTTGCCTGAGCAGGGCGAGATAGTCGGCCAGTGGCACGTGGTCAGAGGGCTGAACGCCTTGCGTCACTGGCGTGCTGATATGGGGGGCTGGTAATGGGACCTCGGCCGGAGGGGTCTGAGCCCACGCGGTGGAAAATTCCAGAAGGCCGAACAAGCTGATGGTAATGAGGGGGCGGAGCATGGCTGGGGTCTCAGAACAGGGGAACCACGACGCCGATCACCTGCTCCGCCCGGACCAGGCCACTTTCCTGATAGCGCGAGTCGAAGGAGTCGGGGCTGGTGCCCTGCACGTAATAGTGGCGAGGCGGGATGACGGTCGGCGCAATCGGCGCGAGTGGCCGGCGGTCATAGGCCTTGGTTTTGGCCGCACCAACGTCTTCGCCGTTGATCGCGACCTGCCGGCCGCTGACGGTTACGGAGTCGCCCGGTAAACCGCGCACGATCTTGAAGAATGGTTGACCGTGCAATCCCGGATAGCGATGCTGCGCCTCGCCGGCAAACGAAAAAACGATGAAATCGCCCCGCTGCAGCGCGTGCGGGCCATGGTGCAGCCAGGCGACGCGATACGGCAGGCTCGGCGTCCAGTTGAAAAGGACCGGCACTCGCGGTGTCGCATCGACGAAGAGGCGGACATAGGCCAGGCTCCAGATGGCGACGATCGGCAGGTAGAGGTACCAGCGCTGGCGGGCATGGCGCAGGAAGTCGCCAAAACCCCCAAGGATGCGCCGCCCGTGTTTGGGTCTCGCGGCGGGATGGGCAACCGCCAGTTGAAGAGGATCATTGTTCATGGCGTGGTCACCTTTCTGCGCAGTGCGGCCGTCAGATCGACGGT
>CAZHVZ010000236.1:358-1859 GCA_964536245.1 uncultured Rhodocyclaceae bacterium | reverse complement strand
GCATCCATCTCGCGCACGTGCATCGGCAGCCAGTCTGCAAGCTGCTCCGCCAGACGGCGGGTCAAGGCTGCCTTGAAGACCTCATCACGCTCCGGTGAGGCCAGCTCTAGGCGAACTTCATCGAGGGATTTAAGAACCTCAGCATGTTCGTCGACGTGGCACTTAGCATTGCCGTCGGCCATACGACTCAGATCTGCGTCCTCAGACTCGAAATGTGCCGCCGCAACCTGTCTGAGATCATGTAGTGCCGTGAAGCGGTCTTGTGCCTGAGAGGATGCGAGTACGTCGATCGCCAACTCTAGGCGTCGATGATCATCGTCCAGGCGTGGATCACCGATTGGGAAAAAATTCTTCAGGTTCATAGAAGATCGCCCTCAGGACGGGCACGTAATCAAACCGTAATGTTCGCCTTCTTGATCACGGGGCCCCACTGTTCGATTTCTGAATCGATGAGCCTTTGCAACTCCTGCGGCGTGCTGCCATAGGGCTCCACGTTGCGATCGACAAATAGCTTGTGCACCGCTGGCGTCTGCACTGCGGCTGCAATGGCGTTGGAAACCTTGTTCGCAATGGCATCAGGCATCGAACTCGGCCCGAGCACTCCAAACCAAACCACGGCGCGGAAGCCAGGCACATCCTCGGCGATCGCAGGCAGTCCGGGAAGTACGTCTGTGCGTTTGGGCGACGCCACTGCCAGGTAACGGATCTTTCCGGCCTGAACCATCGCTGCACCGTCAAGACCGGTAACGAATGCCATATGCACCTGCCCACCGGCGAAACCGGTCACCAGGGGACCGCCCCCGGCGTAAGGGATATGTTGAATCTTCGTACCAGCGAGCTGGTTGAAATACTCGCTAGCCAAATGAGAGCTGCCGCCGATTCCAGTCGAACCGTAGTTCAGCTTGTCACCTTCCTTCCGCGCCCACTCCACGAACTCGCGCACGGTCTTGTGGGGACTATCAGCCGGGACCGCAAGGATCAAAGGAACCCGCACGACTGCCGAGAGTGGCCGAAAGTCCTTGCGCGGGTCATAGGGCAACTTGCGCATCAAAGACGCGGTGGCACTGGGGCCGCTGTTGCCAAACAAAAGCGTGTAACCATCGCCCGCTTGCTTGGCAACATGGTCAGTACCGATAGCGCCCCCCGCGCCTGCGCGGTTGTCGATGATGATGGGCTGCCCAAGGATCTCTCGCATCGGCTGTGCAATCGCGCGAGCAAGTTGGTCAGTGGTTCCCCCCGCCGGATATGGGACTACCAAACGAATTGGTTTTGTGGGGTAAGAGTCACCTGTCTGGGCCTGCGCGGGCAGGCGGCTCAGACAAGCTGCGGCAGTACCAGCAGCCATACCTTGGATTACACGACGGCGCGTTATTGATAACAACTTATGTCTCCTAATTTGACTTCTCAAAGGCGATCCGCCATACAGTTAACAGTATTGACGGGGAAAGGTTGGGCGACTCGATACAGGGCTAGGAACGCCAGCGCTCAAGAGCCTCTTCGA
>CAZHVZ010000236.1:0-348 GCA_964536245.1 uncultured Rhodocyclaceae bacterium | reverse complement strand
GGTGCAGGCGCGGGTTGAATCACGCCGTCGACTTCGACAAAGGCATTACGGGCCTGAATTTGTGGATGCGAAGAGGCTTCCTGCCAGCTTAGAACAGGCGCAAAACAGGCATCGCTAGTCTGTAAAAGCGACTGCCATTCGGCGCGTGTCCGGCTCTGGAAAATTTGCTCGAATTCGGCCCTCAAGAGAGGCCACCTTGAGCGGTCGCCCTGGGCATCGCGCAACTCGTTGGACACACCAATTCGTTCACACAACATGGCGAAGAAGGCTGGCTCTAGCGCGCCGACGGCGACGTGCTGGCCATCGGCTGTTTCATACACGGCGTAAAACGGCGCACCACCATCTAGG
>CAZHVZ010000235.1:0-1903 GCA_964536245.1 uncultured Rhodocyclaceae bacterium | reverse complement strand
CCCCTGACTGGCGTGGAAACCACGGTCGAAGTGGTGGGCGAACTCATTTCCAAACCCTATATCGAGATTACCCTGGCCATCATGCAGCGCTTCGGCGTTGCCGTGCAGCGCGATGGCTGGCAGCGTTTTACCGTCCCGGCCGGTTGCCGCTACGGTTCACCGGGTACGGTCTATGTCGAAGGAGATGCTTCCTCGGCTTCCTATTTCATCGCTCTCGGCGCCCTGGGCGGCGGGCCGGTACGGGTGGAAGGGGTGGGCAAGGACTCCATCCAGGGAGACGTGCGCTTTGCCGAAGCGATTGCCGCCATGGGGGCGGTCATTGAAATGGGGCCGAACTGGATAGAAGCGCGGGCGCCGGCCGGCGGCCTGCGGGCCATCGATCTCGATTGCAACCACATTCCCGATGCCGCCATGACCCTGGCCACGGTAGCCCTGTTCGCCACCGGCACGACCGCCCTGCGCAATATTGCCAGCTGGAGGGTCAAGGAGACCGACCGCATTGCCGCCATGGCGACCGAGTTGCGAAAGCTGGGGGCTTTGGTGGAGGAAGGGGAGGACTACCTGCGCGTCACACCGGCTCCCCTGCAAGCGGCGGCCATCGACACCTATGACGATCACCGCATCGCCATGTGTTTCTCCCTGGCGGCTTTCGGCACGCCTCTGCGCATCAACGATCCGAAATGCGTCGGCAAGACCTTCCCGACCTATTTCGAAGTGCTGTCTTCGGTGGCCAAGGCGGCCCCGGTGATCGCCATCGACGGTCCCTCGGCTTCCGGTAAGGGCACCGTGGCGGCAAGGGTGGCGGCGGCCCTCGATTTCAGCTACCTGGATTCCGGCGCGCTTTATCGCTTGACCGCCCTGGCCGCCAAGAAAGCCGGCGTGGCCTGGGATGACGAGCCAGCCGTCGCCGCCATTGCTGCCGGGCTGGAGGTGCAGTTCGGCGAGGATTCGGTGTTGCTGGCCGGCGAGGAGGTAGGAGACGCCATTCGTACCGAGGAAATTTCTGCCGGGGCTTCCAAAGTGGCGGTCCTGCCCGCCGTACGCCAGGCTTTGCTGTTCCGGCAGCGGGCTTTCAACCGCTTGCCGGGAGTGGTTGGTGATGGGCGAGATATGGGGTCGGTGGTTTTTCCGAAAGCCGTCGTCAAGATTTTTCTCACTGCCAGTGCAGAAATTCGCGCTGAACGACGCTATAAGCAGTTGATCGACAAAGGATTCTCTGCTAATCTCTCCGACCTTCTGCTGGACCTGCAGCAACGTGACGAACGGGATTCCCGTCGTAGCGTGGCTCCTTTGCAGCAGGAAGCGGATGCTTTGCTGCTCGATACCACGGCGCTTTCTATTGAGGAGGCGGTGTCCCGTGTGCTGGACTGGAGCAGGAAAGCGTTGCAGTAAGTGGTGTCGCCGGTAAGGGCTGTCTCTGGCCGGTGGCGGATTTTTACTCTCTAACCCGCTGCGGATTTCGGTTCGTGGCATGAAAGCTCTCTCCGTAATGGAATCTTTTGCTCAACTATTTGAAGAATCCCTGGCCCGCCAGGAAATGCGTCAAGGCGAAGTCATCACTGCTGAAGTGGTGCTCATCGATCACAATTTCGTGGTGGTCAATGCCGGCCTGAAATCGGAATCCTATGTTCCGCTCGAAGAATTCCTGAACGATCAGGGCGAACTCGAAGTGCAAGTGGGCGATTTCGTCCAGGTTGCCATCGAAATGCTGGAAGACGGCTACGGCGCCACGCGCCTGTCCCGCGATCGCGCCAAGCGCATCGCCGCCTGGAACTTCCTGGAAGAAGCCCTGAACAACAACTCCCTGGTCACCGGCACCATCACCGGCAAGGTCAAGGGCGGTCTGACCGTCATGTCCAACGGTGTTCGCGCGTTCCTGCCGGGCTCCCTCGTCGACATGCGT
>CAZHVZ010000234.1:1559-1915 GCA_964536245.1 uncultured Rhodocyclaceae bacterium | reverse complement strand
ATAAAATTCCTTCACATCCTCGTTGGTAGACAAAGCCTCCGCCGTGCCATCCATCACCACCCGGCCATTTTCCAGAATGTAGCCAAAGTTGGCGTAACGCAGCGCCACCATGGTGTTCTGTTCGGCGAGCAGAAAACTCACCCGCTCTTTTTGATTGAGGTCTTTGACGATCTCAAAAATTTCTTCGACGATCTGCGGGGCCAGGCCCATCGACGGCTCGTCGAGCAAAATCATGCTGGGCTGCGCCATCAGCGCCCGGCCCACCGCCACCATCTGCTGTTCACCACCCGAGGTGTAACCCGCCTGGCTTTGCCGGCGCACTTTCAGCCGGGGAAAATAGTGGTAAACCTTTTCCA
>CAZHVZ010000234.1:0-1513 GCA_964536245.1 uncultured Rhodocyclaceae bacterium | reverse complement strand
CGCGCTTGACCAGCGCATCCGGGGTGAGCTGGTCCACCCGCTCGCCGCGAAACTCCACCGAGCCTTTGGTCACGTCGCCGCGCTCGCTGGCCAGCAGGTTGGAAATGGCTTTCAATGTGGTGCTCTTGCCCGCGCCATTGCCGCCCAGCAGGGCAACAATGCTGCCTTCCGGCACATCCAGCGACACGCCCTTGAGCACCAGAATCACATGGTTGTAAATCACTTCAATATTGTTGACCGACAGCAAGAACGGGCTCGGCTGCTGGTCGGTGTGGCCGGGAACAATGCCGGTTTGACTCATGATGCGGCTCCATAGGGCCGGCGGATAACGCGCATCCGCCGGCAAACAGGACATCCTCCCCGGCAGACACCGGGGCCGGGTGAATTACTTTTCCTTGCTGCAATCGCGCGGGGTGATGCCCTTTTCTTTGGCGTACTTCTCGGCCGAGGCTTTCACCAGCGGGTCGAGCACGCTGTTGTCCGGGGCAATCCAGCCGGAGGCCGGCTTCCAGGCCTTGCCGTCCCATTGCATGAAGCGGGTGTAGCCCGAGCCTTCATGGTTGGCGCACGAGGTTTTCACCCCAGGAATCATATTGGCCGCGCCCAGCGCCTTCAGCCGGGCGGCGTTCAGGTCGAGGTGCTCCAGGCCCCAGCGCACTTCGTCGCCATTCAGGGCTTTCTTGCCAAACTTGCCCTGCGCCACGCGGATGGCTTCCACCATCATGATCCCGCCGATCACACCACGGTTGTAGTTAACCGTACCGATGGCGCTTTGCTCGGACAGATTGCCCTTGCCGTTGGCGTACAGGGTTTTCTGGATGTCCTGAATCACCGGGAAGCTGGTGCCATCAGCGGCAAAGCTGCCGGCGATATAGCCCTTGGCGGCGTCGCCTGCCGGGATCACGTCTTCTTCCGAGCCGCCCCACCACACCGCCACCACCTTGTCACGCGGGAAACCCACCTTGGCGGCGGCCTTGATCGCTGCCGGGGTCATCACCCCCCAGCTGCGCAGAATGACGAAGTCTGGCTGCTGGCGACGGATTTCCAGCCATTGCGATTGCTGTTCGGTGCCCGGTGCCGGCACTTCCACATTCACCAGTTCAAAACCGTATTTCTTGGAAAACGCCTCCAGCACCGGCATGGTTTCCTTGCCATACGCCGAACCGTGGTAGAGGTTGACGATCTTCTTGCCCTTGAGCTTGTCCATGCCGCCCAGGCGCTGGCCGATATAGCTGATCTTGGCCGAAGCCTGGCTCCAGTACGAAGTAATCAGCGGGAACACATAGGGAAACACGCTGCCGTCCTTGGCATCGGCACGGCCAAAGCCAATGGTCACCAGCGGAATCTTGTCCTGCGAGGCGCGGTCCATGGTGGCGTAGGTGATGCCGGTGGACATGAAGTTGAACATCGACGCGCCGGATTCGCCCTTGCCCTTGAGCCGCTCGTAACACTCCACGCCCCGGTCGTTCTTGTATTAGGTTTCGCATTATTCGTAAGTCAGCATGACGCCAAT
>CAZHVZ010000233.1:0-1963 GCA_964536245.1 uncultured Rhodocyclaceae bacterium | reverse complement strand
ACCCGTACGCCGAAACAATCGGCCGAGGTGCCTTTGCCGATCACAAGGCGCAGACAAAAAAAAGGCGGGCCCTTCGACCCGCCCGCCTGGATGGCCGCAGCAATCAGGGCTTGACCGTTTCGGACTCGACGACCAGGTCCAGCACGTACACCGTTGACGACGCACCGGCCGGCGCGGACGCGCGCTGGAACTTCTTCAAGCGAACCACATTTCGCACGCCGGGCGTGTGCTGATACCCCTCGATGGTCTCGTACAGAGGCCTCCATTCGCCGGGCACGCCGACCTTGAGCCCCTTCTCATCGAAGACCCGATCACGCACCTGCAGGCAAAGCGACTCCCCGTTCAACGGGTTCTTGCAGGCGACTCGCTGGGCGGCGACTTCCATGAAGATGCGGGTACCTGGTCCGTAGAGCGCTTCGGGTGTCGCCTGGCCGGTCAGGGTCAAGCTTGCTTTCGAAGCATCCACCAGTCGCAAGGTGGGCGTCGCACCTTTGACGAAGTCGGCCTGCAGGCCTTTGGCCAACAGGTCGGACAATGAACGGTCAGCTTGCATCAAGGCGGGCTCGCAGGCCATCATGCTCGAGGCGAGGCTGCCTGCCGTCAGCACGCCTGCCGGGCTGATCTGAAAGGCCCCCGTCAACTGGTTGCACGCCCCCTGAACGTGGAGCCGTGATCCTGAAAAGGTGAACACGATGGGGCGCCCGCCGGCCGGCACGAGGGATCCCAGGCGCTGGCCCTGCACGTCAGTGGCCGATGCAAGGGTCCACCGATGGTCCTCGAGGGTCTGCAACAGGCCCGCCGTGGATGGCGACGCCGAATTTGTGGCGGGGACCCGATTCAGAACCCGATTCGCCGAGTTGGACCAGTTTGGTGGACCGTCCCGATCCAACAGCAGCAGGCGCCCTTCGCCGACTGCATAACGCTGTCTGTTCCCGCCCAGCGTGATCACATTGCCTGTGGCATTCCACGAAAAGCTCCCGCTCGCGACCTGAGGTGCCGGCTGCCGATCGAGGTATTGGGTCGAGAGTTCGTAACGGGCGCCGGGTTTGAGTGTCAGGCGTGTCTTGATCCCTGGGCAATCGGCACAGGGCAGCACGCCTTCATAGGCACCCGCCCAGTCAAGTGCGTTCTGGCTGGTGTGCTTGTCGGCTGGCGCCGCGTTGGTCTGCGAACCGGATGCCCCGCTCCCGTCATTCATGCCGGCACAACCGGCGAGGATGGCCACTGAAAGGCCCCAGATACCCATTGATTTCATTTTTTCTCTCCTTTCAGACGGGCCGTTTGAAAAACGGCGCCGTTTCAAACACGGCAGCCGGAAAGCCCCGGCCATTGAGCGACAGACTGCGTTTGAGCACCAGATCAAACAACAGAACATTGATTTCGCGAATCCTGCGCAAGGGCTCCAGTGCCGCGGGATCCAGCAGCTTCTGGTCAAACAGCGACTTCAGGTAAATCAGCGGCACCACACCCGGCAAGGGATAGTCGGACGCGTTCAGCAAGCGCCCATGCCATTCGCTGCGCTCGAGCAGGATGGGCACGACGTTCATGCGGTTGCCCTGGGTGATCGCCGCGATGTCGCCGACCAGGTTCTTCCGGTAGTTCGGGTCTTCCATGAGCCGTGCAAACAGCTCGAAGTTGGGCAGCATCGCCCTTCCGCCCCGATCGGTGTCCTGGCCCTCGCCCAAAGACGCACAGTGCGCCACCACGACCTTGACCCCCGCATCGAGCGGGCGGCGCAGGCGCAATGGATTGCCGAGATGCTCCCCAAAACCATGCACCGCACGCTCGTCGCCCGCATGGGCGATCAAGGGGACCTGCAGCGCAGCCAGCCGGGCGTAAAACCGATCGCAGCGCGCGTCGGCGGGATCAATATTCTGGGCGGATGGCAGCCACTTGACCGCGCGTGCGCCCTTTTCGACCGCAGCGTCCAGGCGGTCCAGCGCCTTGGGGTCATAGGGATGAA
>CAZHVZ010000232.1:1210-1986 GCA_964536245.1 uncultured Rhodocyclaceae bacterium | reverse complement strand
AGCGGTCGATCTCACCAAAAACGATATCCTGGGAACCGATGATCGTGACCACGTCGGCGATCATGTGGCCGCGTGCCATCTCGTCCATGGCGGAGAGGTGGACGTAGCCCGGCGCACGAATCTTCATGCGGTAGGGCTTGTTGGCGCCATCCGAAATGAAGTAGATGCCGAACTCGCCCTTGGGGTGTTCAACGGCGGAATACGCTTCACCCGGCGGAACATGAATCCCCTCGGTGAAGAGCTTGAAGTGGTGAATCAGCTCTTCCATGTTGGTTTTCATGTTCTCACGGGGAGGCGGCGCCACCTTGTAGTTATCGGTGATAACCGGACCGGGGTTCTTGCGCAGCCAGTCGATGCATTGCTTGATGATGCGGTTGGACTGCAACATCTCTTCCATGCGCACCAGGTAACGGTCATAGGAATCGCCATTAACGCCGACGGGAATATCGAAATCGACCTTGTCGTAGGCGGCGTAGGGCTGTTTCTTGCGCAAATCCCAGGCAATTCCGGAACCGCGCAGCATGGCGCCGGTAAAGCCCATCTGCAGGGCGCGCTCCGGGGAAACCACGCCGACATTGACCAGGCGCTGCTTCCAGATCCGGTTGTCGGTCAGCAGCGTATGGTACTCGCTGTGGTAGATCGGGAAGCGGTTGGTGAAATCTTCCAGAAAATCGAGCAGGGACCCGCTGCGATTCTCGTTGAGCTCCCTGGCCTTCTTGGCACTGGTCCAAGTCGAGGTTTCATACTGGGGCATACGGTCCGGCAGGTCGCGATAA
>CAZHVZ010000232.1:0-1200 GCA_964536245.1 uncultured Rhodocyclaceae bacterium | reverse complement strand
CTTGCTGACCTTGTACTGAGGCATGGTCTCAGGCAGGTCGCGGTACACGCCACCAGGACGGTAATAAGCAGCGTGCATGCGCGCACCGGAAACCGCCTCGTAGGCGTCCATCAGGTCTTCCCGTTCGCGGAAGGTGTACAGCGCCATGGTCATGGCGCCCACGTCCAGGGCGTGACAACCAATCCACAACAGATGATTGAGGATACGGGTCACTTCATCGAACATGGTGCGGACGTACTTGCCCCGCTCCGGCACCTCTACGCCGAGCAGCTTTTCGGTGGCCAGGCAGTAGGCGTGCTCGTTGCACATCATGGACACGTAGTCGAGACGGTCCATATAAGGAACGGATTGCACCCAGGTGCGCGTCTCGGCCAACTTCTCGGTAGCGCGGTGCAAGAGGCCGATATGCGGATCGGCACGCTGGACAACTTCGCCGTCCAGCTCCAGAACCATCCGCAGAACGCCGTGCGCCGCCGGGTGCTGCGGGCCGAAGTTGAGGGTGAAATTACGAATATCAGCCATGGGCGGCATCCCCGAAAGTGTCTTCGCGCACAATGCGCGGAGTGTTTTCACGCGGTTCGATGGTGACCGGCTGATAGATCACCCGCGCCTGATCGGGGTCATAACGCATTTCAACGTAACCGGAAATCGGGAAATCATTTCGGAAAGGATGACCTATAAAACCATAATCGGTCAGAATGCGACGCAAATCGTTATGGCCGGCAAAAGCGATGCCATACAGATCGAACGCTTCACGCTCAAACCAATTGACGCTGGTCCACACACCGGTTACCGAATCAACAACGGGAAATTCGTCGTCCTCGGCAAAAACCCGGACACGCAAACGCCAGTTGTTGGCAACGGAAAGAAGATGGGCCACAGCAGCAAAACGCTTGCCCTGCCAGACGCCATCACCGTAGGTCGAGTAATCCACACCGCACAAGTCGATCAATTCCTCGAACTTGAGATCCGGCGCGTCGCGCAGGGCGGTCATAACTTCCAGGTAATCAGCAGCAGCAACCTCAACGGTTACCTCGCCGACGGCAAGCTTTAGGGATTTGAGCTTGTCACCGAAGCGATTTTGCAAATTTTGGCTAAGCGTTTCCAGCTTGGCAGTCATATGGGATCAGCCTTGGCAATTAACGGGCGATGGTATTGGTACGACGAATCTTGTTTTGCAACTGGATAAGGCCCTAGTGC
>CAZHVZ010000231.1:0-1987 GCA_964536245.1 uncultured Rhodocyclaceae bacterium | reverse complement strand
CCTTCGTCGATCATCTGCTGGATGCCCATGGTTGCATCCGGCCAGGTTACCTGCATGCCAACCTTGATGAAAACCAAGCCGATGCCGGTGTCCTGGCAGATCGGACGATGGCCTTCGGCAGACATGCGGGAGTTGGTCAGGATCTGGGCAATGGCATCCTTGGCGGCGGGGCTTTCCTCGCGCTCGTAGGCTTCACCGAGCGCCCTGATGTAATCCAGCGGGTGATAGTAGCTGATGTACTGGAAAGCATCGGCGACGGACTGGATCAGGTCTTCCTGTTTGATGGCGGTCATGCGCAACTCCGGGTTAGTGGTGTTTTTGATGTTGAAGGGCGAGGGTCTGGGTCATGGTTTTGTCCACCAGGGCCATGGCCAGCGCGGAAAGAAGAAAAACGACGTGTATCACCACCTGCCACTTGAGAGTGTGCTCGGACAGATTGCCGGCATTGATGAAGCTTTTCAGGAGGTGGATGGAAGAGATGCCGATAATCGCCGTCGATAGCTTGATCTTGAGAACACCGGCATTGACATGGGAAAGCCATTCGGGCTGATCGGGATGACCTTCCAGGTCCAGGCGGGAAACGAAGGTTTCGTAACCGCCGACAATGACCATGACGAGGAGGTTGGCGATCATGACCACATCAATGAGGCCGAGAACAACCAGCATGACATCGGTTTCGCTGATGTGGGTGCTGGAGAATGCGCCATGGACCAGGTGAGAGAGTTCCACCATGAACAGGTAGCAATACACGACCTGGGCAACGATGAGTCCGACGTAGAGCGGTGCTTGAATCCAGCGGCTGGCGAAGATGAAATTTTCAAGGAGCTGAACAGGGCGTTTCATCGCAGGCTTCCAAAGCTGAAGGGCGCAGAAGTTTAGCACGCTCCGGCAGGAATCGCTGGTGCCGGAATATGCTGCGGCGCAGCGTGATTTCGTAAGCGGAATGTAAGATTATCTGCGTCTAATGCTGCTCAATCGCTGGCGAAGGGGGAACTTTTTCCAGCGGCTGCATTGATGGTTTGTGTTTCGGGTTTCGGCCCGCAACATCGTCTGTTGCTTCAATCACAACGCCTAGTACCGCAGAGGAAAATAATATGTCGAATGATGCAGTTCAGCTGATCTACCCGTCCGATGAAATCGTAAAAAACGCAGCGGTTTCCGGCATGGATGCCTATAAGGCTCTGTGCGCCGAGGCCGAAAATGATTACGAAGGATTCTGGGCCCGCCATGCTCGCGAAATGCTTTCCTGGAAGCAGCCTTTCACGCAAGTTCTGGACGAGTCCAACGCGCCCTTCTTCAAGTGGTTTGGTGACGGCAAACTGAACGTTTCCTACAACTGCCTTGACCGCCAGGTTGAAGCCGGTCTCGGCGACAAGGTTGCCATTATCTTCGAGGCCGACAACGGCGAATCGACCAAGGTGACCTACAAGGAGCTGCTGGTCAAGGTCTGCAAGATGGCCAACCTGCTCAAGTCCAAAGGGGTCAAGAAGGGTGACCGCGTCGTCATCTACCTGCCGATGACCGTTGAGGGTGTGGTTGCCATGCAGGCCTGTGCCCGTATCGGCGCGACCCACTCCATCGTTTTCGGCGGTTTCTCCGCCCAGTCCCTGCGTGACCGCATGAACGACGCCGGCGCCGTGATGCTGATTACCTCCGACGGCCAGTTCCGTGGCGGCAAGTCCATCCCCCTCAAGCCGATCGCTGACGAAGCCTTTGCCATGGGTGGTTGCGAATGCGTCAAGAATGTCATCGTCTTCAAGCGTACCGGCGGCGAAGTCAATATGGTTGCCGGTCGCGATGAGTGGCTGCATGACGGTCTGGCCAACCAGCCGGAAACCTGCGAGCCGGAATGGGTTGAAGCCGAACATCCGCTCTTCCTGCTCTATACCTCCGGCTCCACCGGCAAGCCCAAGGGCGTGCAGCATTCCACCGGCGGCTACCTGCTGCACGCCGTGATGACCATGAAGTACACCTTCGACATCAAGCC
>CAZHVZ010000230.1:0-2000 GCA_964536245.1 uncultured Rhodocyclaceae bacterium | reverse complement strand
ATGGTGAAGGCCCCGCGAACTCATCCCGTGCCCCCGTAAAGGGCATGCTGCTGCATGAGCAAGTGGTGATGTACGCCCACATCCAGCTTGTCACTCGACTGCTCTGCCGTGCCAAGAAGATTCGCTTCTTCACAGACCAGGAGTCGGGCATACGTGCGGCCATTCTGACGGCCGTGCCGAAAAGGGTTCTGGACCGGACGGCTGACGCTTTCTATGTCAAGGTGCTCAAAGATATGTCAGTGGACATGAAGCGCGCGCTGGTTGGTGCAACCAAGCGGCGTCTGGCGCGCTTAGCGGAGAAATACGGGGTAACCCCTGAGGCTGCAGAACTTCTGGCTGCCGAGGAAGAACTGGCGCGCATGGTTGCCATCGGCAAGTGGGGGGACCGCTGGTTCCGCCATCCCATATCGGAGATGCGTGAGCCTGAGAAATCCGTTTGCTGGCTGACCGATATCGACCCGGTCGAAACCGAACCGGACAAGCGTCGGCTCCAGCTTATTGATCCGGCGGGAATTATTCATGAGGCCGCATAGGCGACATGCTTGTCGCCAAAGTACTTCCGGACCCGCTCTGGCGTGTTCTCCAACATCGTCATGTGTTCTGTCGCCGCCGCGCGCAGCTTGGCCTTGGTTCGCACCGGAACCTTGCTGCCAATCGCATGCTTCAAATCGGCATTGAGCCGCTCCTCTGGGTTGAGTTCGGGGATATAGCTGGGCAGGTAGAACAACTCAATGTCCTCTTTGCGCTGGGCCGACCACTCCTTGACAGGCTTGCTGTGGTGCACCCTCAGGTTGTCCAGAATCAGGAATATCTTCTTGCCCTGTGACTCCTTGATCAAGGCCTGCATGAACTCGATCAGTTTGTCTGAATTGAACGCCTCGTCAATGATCATCCAGCGCGTTTTGCCCTGGTTTGTGACGGTGGCAATCATGGAGAGTTTTTGCCGTGTGCCACCCACTGCCCGCGTCACCGGCGTCTGGCCTGCTGGTGCATAACTTCTGCCACGCACATCTGTGTTGACCAAGGCCGTTTCATCACCCCAATGGATCTCTGCGCCTTCACGCTTGGCCCTGGCCTCGATGGCGGGGTATTCATCTTCGAGCCAGGCCTGGACGGCCTCAGGCCTCTGCTCGTAGGCTTTTTTAATCGGCTTTTGCGGCGTAAAACCCCAGCGTGCCAGATAGTCGCCCACCGCCCGGACAGATAGCTTGAGCCCCAGGTCGCGTTCGATGAGTTCGCGCACTGCGGGCCGACTCCAAAGGGCGAACTCCATCTTGATCTGCTCTGGGCGCTTGTCGATGATGGTCATTCGAATGACGCGCTCTTGCTCAGCGCTCAGGCTGCGTCCACTGCCCAGCTTCTTTCCCCTGGCGTTAGGCTTGAGTGCAGCCGCCCCGCCTTGCTCGAACAGGCGCAGTGCAGTGTTGACCCCAGACCAACTGAGCCCAGTTTGCTCAACGATCTGCATCACGCCAACACCTTTTCGATGCAAGCGGATGACCTGCTTGCGACGCTCATGCAGTACTTCCCGCGACTGCTTGCGTGCATCTTCTTTTTCCATGAACTTTGGAGTCATGAAATCAATACAAGTTCATGAATAAATCATGCCTGGTCTATAAGTCGTAGTCAATACGTTCATTAGCTGCTGGACTGCCAGCGTGATGCATGCTGACGAAATTCTTCATCCGTGAGGACTTTGTAGTCGTTCCCGTAATAGGAGTACAGGCAGGGCCTCCCGTCTTTCGCCTTGACGCGGGCCTGAATCAGGAAACGTGTGCCAACTGGCTGAGACCTTCGCATCGCCATCGAGCATTCAACATGCATGTCCAAAGGGTAGCCCTGCCCAGGAACTGGCCTGGCGCGAAGGCCGCTGCTCGCATGTGTAGTGGCTCCCAAATAGGTCTCGATGACGACTTCCCGGTAGTGGGTCATGGGATTTTTATTCCTTACTAAACATTTGGTGCTCACGCATCATCATTGGCCGTACTCGCTGCACTCAG
>CAZHVZ010000229.1:0-2019 GCA_964536245.1 uncultured Rhodocyclaceae bacterium | reverse complement strand
CACCTGCAAAACGCCCTGGCCGATGGCCGTTTCTTTACCAGGGAAGATGCTGCCGATGCCCGTCGTGTGGCGTCCTTTGCCAAAATCACCCATACCGGCGACAAGGCGGAATGCCTGGATGTTCCGGAAACTTCCGTAGTATGGAATGCCGCCACCTCGACCCGGGACAACTGCCTTGGCCAGGATTGCCCCAACTACAAGGACTGCTTTGTCATGCAGGCCCGGCGGGAAGCCATGGCAGCCGACCTGGTGGTGGTCAACCACCACCTCTTCTTTGCCGATGTGATGTTGCGCGATGAAGGCATGGCCGAACTGCTGCCGGCCTGCAATGCGGTGATTTTTGATGAAGCCCACCAGTTGCCGGAAGTCGCCACCCTCTTTTTCGGCGATACCGTTTCCTCGGCCCAGGTTATCGACCTGGCTCGGGATGCCCGCTCCGAAGGGATGGCCAACGCTCGCGACTGCCTCGACTTGCAGGATGGCAGCCGCAAGCTGGAGAAGGTGGCCAAGGATCTGCGCCTGGCTGTGGGCGTCGATGGCGGTCGCTTTTCCGCTCAGCAACTGGAAGAAAATCCTGAATTTCTGCCGGCTCTCGAAGTGTTGCTTGACGAACTGAGAGGCTTTTCGGCCATTCTCGAAACACAGGCCGAGCGCGCGGAAGGTCTGGAAAAATGCTGGCAGCGTGCTCTCGAACTGATCGCCCGCCTCGAAGAATGGCAGAAACCCACTCGCCAGGGCTATGTGCGCTGGGCCGAAGCCTTCATGCAGTCGCTGCAACTCAATGCGACGCCCCTTGATGTGGCGGAAATCTTCCGCAAGCAGATGGGAGGTCACCCCCGAGCCTGGATTTTTACCTCGGCGACCCTGGCGGTGCAGGGCAATTTCAGCCACTACTGTGCCGAATTGGGTCTCGGAGAGGTAGATTCCGCCTGCTGGCACAGTCCCTTCGATTACGACAGCCAGGCCGTGCTTTATGCCCCGCTCGGCATGCCGGACCCCAATTCCCTGCGTTATACCGAGTCGGTCGTTGATGCCGCCTTTCCCGCCCTGGTCGCTGCCGGAGGGCGCGCCTTTTTCCTGTGCACCAGCTTGCGGGCCATGCGCCGCACCCATGAGCTGCTCAAGGCGCGGCTGGAGGATGAGGGGTATGACTTTCCCATTTTCATTCAGGGTGAAGGCAGCAAGAATGAACTGCTGGAACGCTTCCGCCGCTTGGGCAATGCCATTCTGGTGGGGAGCCAGAGCTTCTGGGAAGGGGTCGATGTACGGGGTGAAGCGCTTTCTCTGGTGGTCATCGACAAGCTGCCCTTTTCCCCGCCGGACGCCCCGGTGCTGGCGGCGCGGATTGAGCAAATGAAAAAGCAGGGGCGCAACGCCTTCATGGAATACCAGTTGCCCCGTGCGGTGATCAACGTCAAGCAGGGAGCCGGGCGTTTGATTCGTGATGAAACCGACCACGGGGTCTTGATGATTTGCGACCCCCGGCTGATATCAAAGCCCTATGGCCGGCGAGTGTGGCAAAGTCTGCCGCCCATGAAGCGTACCCGCGAGTTGTCCGCCGTTCTCAATTTTTTCGAGCGCCGATGAATTCACACCTCCCCGCTTCTTCCCCGGACTCTCCCGCCAGTTGCCAGGCTTTTGCCGGTCAGCTGAATCGCGATTGCGCCTGCCTCTCGGTTGACCATCACGCCCTCAAGGCAGCACTGGAGGCCGGTGGCGGGCTCGATTACGAAGCGCTGCGCAGCACTCGCCCGCACCTTTTTTCCGATACGGTGACCTTCGTTGGCGAAAGCTGCCTGCAACGCATGGCCGAAATCATTGCCGCCATTGAATCGGTGGTCGCCCTGCCGGCCTATCAGGAAAAGGTGCTGGCCTGGGCACCGGACATCGCCCACCAGACAGTCGCCAGCCGGGGCGTGTTTTTCGGCTATGACTTCCACCTCGACCCCGCCGGGCCGCGCCTGATTGAAATCAACACCAATGCCGGCGGCGCTCTGCTCAATGCCCGCCTGGCCACCG
>CAZHVZ010000228.1:0-2029 GCA_964536245.1 uncultured Rhodocyclaceae bacterium | reverse complement strand
AGTCGCACCAAGAGCCGGGAGAGCATGCCCAGACAGGCCAGAGACCGTCGGAGCAGGGTAAGCGCCAGAAAGGTCGCCCGAGGCCGGGCCTGTGGGGCCCGCCTCGCCAACGGAAGCAAGAGTCACATCCAAAATGCGGCCGTACTTGTCGACCGTGACCACGGGAACCTGTGTCGAAGATCCGTATGTGCCGGCCGCCACACCAGAAACGATCGTCTCGAACGAGACCTTGGGAAAGGACAGCGAAATCTGAAGAGGATCCCCAGCCGGAGCCTCAAACTCGGAAAAGCCTTCGCCGCTCGCGCCCTGGTTGAACAGGGGCGCAAGCTCGGAGCCAAGAAGCTCATTCGCCTGGTCGACGCTGGACGCCTGAGAAACAACCTGGAATGCAGCCCTGACTTGTGGTTCGGTGACGGCCATGAAGGGAATCTAACTAGACAAACGGCTCCGCGCCGATGCGAAGAGCCGTTCGTCCACAGCAGAAAGAAGAAGCATGAAAGCCAAGAAAATCCTCAACGCCTTGAACTTCAAAATCAAGGGATTCTCCATCGGATTCCTGATCGCATGGTTCGCGCTGCTCGCAATCGGAATCGTGGTAGACGTGATCGTATTGATATTCATGTTCGCGGCCGGATGCGTGCTGACAGTAATTGACGCGTTCTACGCGGCGCGCGACACGATGCGATATGCCTGGAGCAGGGCAAAGAGCATGAGCGTCACGAAAAGCGTCTTCAAAAGAGCCAGAAATGCCATCAGGAACAGGATCCACAAGAACAAAACGGCCGAAGCGATCCGCAGGGCTGCCGAGTTCGATCCGCACACGTTCTGAACGCAAAAAGGCCCGGGGGAGGGACATCCACCCGGGCCAGTGTCTCAGCCAAATCCGCCAGGAAACGGATTAGGTCAAGACATCCTTGAAGACATAGCCCATCTCGGTCGAGAGGACCTTGTCAAGCGCCTGGTACTCCTGCTGCACGACGTAAGAGCCGCCGATGCCCTTCTGGGGAAGCTCCCAGGTGCGGACCTGCATGTTGTCGCCAACGGCGCCCTTGGTCCAGCGACGGCGGAACTGGTAGCCGCAGCCGGGCTCCATGCGATTCGGAACGGTGCTGGTGACGCGCACGAGGAACATGTGATTGCCCCAAATGCGCGACAGGTTGTCCAGCGAACCGCTGATCACCGTCGGACGACGCTGCGTCGCAACACGGCCATCGGGAATCAGCATGTTCGGGATTCCGAAGAGGTCGCAGAGCTGCTGCTTGCCCAGGATCTTGTTGCCCGAGTTGCCATCGAAGTAGGCTGCCAGCAGCACCGGATGGCGCTCCAGCTTGATGAAGACCTGCTTCGGGCAGACGATGTGCGTGTAGGGATACAGCGCAGCATTCGACTTGTCGCGGACCTGGGTCAGGACGTCCACGGCTGAACCGCTGTAGTCCGCCCAGTTGCCAGGATCATCCGATCGGCCAGCGCCATCCAGAGCCGCATACAGGAGATTCGCCTGGCGAACTTCACGACGCAGCGCCAGAGTGGCGCGGATGATCTGGAGAGAGTCCATCGCCGAATCGGTGAAGTCCTCGTCCTCGAGCTCTTCGCGGTTGATCACGGCCTTCAGCGCAAAGTTGCGCATCCGGTCGGTCGCCACGCTGCCACCGAATCCGACATCGTTGGCCTCGCCATCCCGGGCCAGGGTGTCATCCACCGACTGGAACAGGTTCAGCTTGTCGAGCGACGCGAACTTGATGGTGCGATTGTCCGATTCGATAACCGGAAACACCTGGTCGCCGATGAATCCCGGATTGCTGTATTCCGTCACGAAAGCGGTCAGGACAGGATCCCGCTTCGGAACGATGGTAGGGAGAGACATTAGGCAGGCTCCTTCCGGATATTGACGAAGATGTCGAAGTACGCGCCATTGGCCGCCGGCGAAAGAGCGGTGCCAACAACCCAGCCAGCCGCGGCCTTCGGGACCAGGTCGCCGTCGGCATCGACAACGACCTGGTCGCCAGCAGCCACAGCGGCGCCTGCGAGG
>CAZHVZ010000227.1:0-2035 GCA_964536245.1 uncultured Rhodocyclaceae bacterium | reverse complement strand
CGTGCATTCGGCCAAGAATAATCTCCAGAATTTTGGTGCCGACGAGGCACCCCGCCATTTGCTGGAAAACAGCATGCTGGAAGCCCACACCATGATCAAGGCTTCCCGTTTCATGAACGAAAAAGATCCCCACAGCACGGCCGTCATGCTCCTCCTGCAACCGGGGCGGGTAAGCTGGGGTTACTGCGGCGACAGCCGCATGTATCATTTCAAGGAAGATCATCTGATTTGCCGGACGACGGATCACTCCTACGTCGAGCATCTGGTTCTGCGAGGCAAAATTACGCCTGAGCAAGCCCTGGTGCACCCCAATCGAAATGTGCTGCTGACATCCCTCGCTGGCCGGGAAGATCCCAAATTCGACTTTGGCGAAACAACCGACCTGGCCGGAGGCGATAGCTTTGTGCTGTGTTCGGATGGCCTGTGGGCGTATTTCAGCGAAGAGGAAATGGGCGGCGTTGTTGCCGCGTTTTCGGCACGGCAAGCTTCCGAAATACTTGTTGCCCGGGCACGGGAGAGGGGGCATGGCGAAGGAGACAATATCTCAGTCGCCATCATCAAGCTGGTCGATATTCCGGCTCCGGCCAAAACGGCTTCGCCTCCTGCCCGGCGGTAGCAAGCCTTTCAAACCTTTCAGTCGACAGCGAAACAGCCCGTTCTGGCGGGAAGTGCCAGTATGGCCTCCCGGTTGGTCGACGAAAAGCAGGCTTCGGCCGCTGCCTTCCAGGGGAGCCAGCGCCAGGCGCGATGCTCGTCGGGGGCGGGTGTGATACTGAACGGTTCAGGTAATTCGAGGGAGAAAACGTGTTCCTGATTATGGGTGATCCCCGGCCCGTAGCGGTGGCGCCATTCGGGAAAGATTTCGTAGGTGTTGCTGCATTGCCAGTCGATGATCCGGTATTTGCCATTGGAACACGCTGAGCCCGGTGTTGCGATAATGCCGGTTTCTTCCTGAACTTCCCGGTGCGCTGTTTGAATCAGCGGTTCATCCTGCTCGCGGCTGCCGGTAACCGATTGCCAGTAACCGGGATGGGCGCTTCGTTCAAGGAGAAGAACATCCAGTGCCGAGGTGTGGATGACAACCAGCACCGAAAGCGGTTGTTTGTAGGGAATCATCCCACAGGCAAGGAGTGGATGCCCCGGGCCCGGCAATCGGTAATGACCCAGCACGGCGTACTTGTTTCCCGATAGGCTTCGGCTGCCGATTGCAGCACTTCTATAATCCCTGCGAAATCATCCGGTGCCGCCTTGCGCAAGGTGTCCAGTCCGGGCAGCAGAAGGACCAGGCCTTTTTCGGGGAGGAGATCGAGGTCGGTCAGGCAGTCGTGGAGAGCATCCAGATTGGCACCATACCATTCCGGAAAGTGCAGGGTTTCGCCAATTCCCTTGAGCAGGGCCGTCTTGTCCATGCTGGAGGCGGGCTCAAGGCTGACCAGTCGCAAGGAGCATTTTTCGGCGGCAAGGCGCAAGGCCGGAAAACGGGAGGAGGGAAGGTGATACAGGCCGGAGCGTTCCGCTTGCTTAAGGAGGGTTTCGTTCATTGCGGCTCCAGGATGCGGCGGAAGGTCTGGTAGTGGTCATCGCTATAGTAATAAACCTGTGGCGGCTGACCACCGGCGACAATGCGTCTGGCGCCCCGGTTGCGCTGTCCGGGGGTTTTGACCGTGTATTCGTGGTAATAGCCTCTTTCGGCGCGGGGCAACAAACGTTCAAAGTTGCCAAAGACGATTCCATCCCTCGGGAAAGGAAAAGGCCCCCCCTGTTTGATCAGACCCAGGGTATCCCTTGCCTCCGGCGGCAGCTGGTTGAGCGCAATGCTGCCAGAGGCCGGAGAATGCTCCGGCGGCGGCTGGAAGGCCAAGCCTGGGGCAATCAGCCCCAGGAGCAGAACGAGGCCGGCGAAAAGCTTGTGCATCAAGCCTTGCTGACTTCAACCTGGGTTTCGACCTTCTGGCGCAGGCGGACATGCAGTTCGCGCAGGTGTTTCTCGTCCACTGCCGACGGGGCGTCGGTGAGCAGACACTGGGCTCGCTGG
>CAZHVZ010000226.1:618-2093 GCA_964536245.1 uncultured Rhodocyclaceae bacterium | reverse complement strand
GCAGACTTTTGGTGCTCAATCGACCGCGCACCAAACCCTTCGCCGAGACCGGCCGCGCCGCCGATGCGGCCGAGGTCTGAAATCAAATCACCGGGGCGAGTCATCGCTCGCGACGGCTCATCTGGCGCGAGCCTGCCAGGAACAACACCACGCTTCTCTGCCTCGTATTCCTCAAGCGTGCGCATGCGCGACCGCTGGTCAAGATACTTAACAGCCTCCTTTCGCTGGAGATAGTTTGCCGAAAACGGATTGCCACCAAAGATGCTTTCCACAGCTTCATTGAGGATGCCGCCAATCCTGGCATTGGCCATCTTTTGCGCCATCGCGTTCCACGCCTCGTCACCTTGTTGCCCTTGCGTGGCCGGCATTTTCCAGTCCGCAGAAGACCCCTTGTTGATAATTGCAGAACCACCGGTGGCCATGAGTACCCCAATACCAGCCAAGTCACCATCCGCACCAAATTGTCTGAACTCCTTCAGGGCCGCGACAGAAAACAGCAAAGCCTCCTTGAGAGACGGAAGCATTTTCGAACCAATCTCCACACCTATGGCGGCAAACTCATCCTTCATCGTGGACAACAGCCCATTGACCGTTTCCGATTGTGATTTCATCATGCCAAAGAACTTCCCTCCATCGGCAGTCAATGAAACAAACGCCTTTTCCAAATCAGGGAAACCAACCTGGCCGGACTCCACCAGCTTCTTCACATCCCCCTCAGCAACCTTGAACTGCTTGGCAAGTTCGCCGATGATCGGAATCCCGCGGCCGGTTAGCTGGTTGATATCCTCGGCGAACAAGCGGCCCTGCACGCGGGCCTTGCCATAAATCTCGGCAATCTCTCCGATGGGGATGCCGATGCCGGCAGCAACGTCCCCCAGGCGGCTGAGCGTCGGCACGATGTCTGTCGCCGAGGTGCCGAACGCAAGCAAGCTCTTGCCAGCCGTGGCAAGCTCTGAAAACTCGAATGGCGTGGACGCCCCGAGGTCGGCAATCGCGCCAAGCAAATCTTTGGCGGCGGATCCAGACCCCAGCATCGTGCCAAACGCCACCTCCAGCTGCTCCATGCCGGCGGCCAATTCCACGGACTTTTTCGCGGCCAGCCCGAGCACGGCACCAACGCCGGCAAAGGCCCCAAGGCCAACTCCTATTCTCCCCAGGCCATTGCCCAGGCTGCTGAGCCCGCCAAGTTTGCCCTTGACTGCCTCGGTTGTCTTGTTGAGATGTGTAGCATCACCCTGAAATCTCACTTTTACATTCGGCATAAATTCTCCTTCGTTGATTGTTATTTCACTCACTATTCAATCCAGGTCAGGCCACGGTAGCCTGTCCCTTGTTTCTCTACCCCGTCATCACCGGTGACCGGCACGGACTTGGATTCCTTGATGGAAAACAATTTTTCAACGGCAACCCTGATCTGCTTGTTGATAGCAGTATCGGAGGGGACCGTAACCCTGCGGCCTCGCATGTATGCGGTA
>CAZHVZ010000226.1:0-598 GCA_964536245.1 uncultured Rhodocyclaceae bacterium | reverse complement strand
CAGGGTACCACCATGGGGCGCGAGCGCCGCATGTTGAGAAAGGTATTCATGAACCACATTGCTTCTTTCAACCATCTCCTCAGCGCGGGAATGTTGCTCTTGAGAAATCTTGATCTTCCCATCGTGCAAATACTTCTTCAGTCCCTGGATGCCCCAATTGAAAATTTGCTCGCCGTTCTCCTGCAAAATTCGAGGCAGAAGCAAGTGATCCACCGTCCGGCCATGCGCCCCCCAGGGCACAGGGCAAAGCCGGTCGATATATGATTCCTCATCCTCAGAAATCCGAACCTTGAGCATCGCGTTGGAAGTGATGATCATATTGAACTTCCCGACAAGCTGCACCCGGTCATTCCCGAATTTCCTCTCCGCATCGATATTGTCCCCCCCGGTCAACGTCTTCACTTCCCCAGCCCACCGGCCGCTAAGGTACCCATCATCCACATCATACCCGGTGAGCAATGACTTGCCCATGAATGAGCTCGTCTCATACCTTGAATCCAGTTGCTTGGTCCGCAGCGACGCGCTGAAATCACGCCCGAGCACGGCCTCAAGAATCCCGGTTGCCTTGGACTTCCCGGTGCGGCCGGTGCCATAAAAA
>CAZHVZ010000225.1:0-2158 GCA_964536245.1 uncultured Rhodocyclaceae bacterium | reverse complement strand
CGCCCTCGTGCGGCAGGTGGACCGGATCGACGACAGTTATAAAAATTGATAGCAAGCCATAACCATTTGCCAACGGGGTGGCGGCATATGTTCTGTTGAAATGGCGCGATGGCCCGTCCCCAATTGGACGTCGTCTCGAAAAGGTGCAAGTACCTCCGTCCGACGCATCGCGCTAACCCACTAACCCTTTACAAAGCCCGCTTTCAACGACGGCACACTGGGTTCATGACCTCAACGAACATTGACAAGCTCGAACCGCTCCTCGCTGCCGCTTTGGCGCACGCGGCTCGATTGGACTCGTTTGCGGTATCGCTGCTTTCCAGCCTTCAAGCCCATCAGGACGAGGGGCACCGTATCTTCCTGCTGGCGCAGTCTGTTCGATCACTGATCTACTTTCGTGCTGTATGCACGCTTGTCGAGAGCCAACTCTACGAGCCGGCAGGCGCGGTGCTGCGGGTGTTGCTGGAGCAAATGTTCGTGCTCAAAGCGGTGCGCTTGGATCCTTCACAACTTGACGTTTTGGCAATCCAGGCGAAAGGAGAAAGCGGAAAGGCATTGAATGGTTTGTTAAAGCTTTCTTCCGACAGTCGTCCCGAATGGTTGACTGACGTGCGCATCAAGGCTGAGCTCGAAGGAGTGGACAAAACATCTGGATTCAACGCCCAACAGTGGGCCGACAAGAGTGGGCACAAAGAAGCTTATGACACCCTGTACTGACGCCTGAACGTGTACTCCCATAGCTCCCTGGCGGCACTTTCTGGTTACCTACCAACGAATGACGGAGGCCAATTTACAGGCGTCCGAAAAGAAGCCGAACGAGAGTCTGCGCCGCAATTTCTTGTCGATGCCTCATCGATGATGTTGGAGGTGATCAATATCGTTGCCAGCCAGGCAATGTCGTCGGACGCGAAAGAAGAATTTGCATTGATGTCAAGGGAGCAACATGCGTTCCATGGAAGGCTCGCGGATATTTTGGGTGTACACGACGAGCCTTGACAGCAGCGACTGACGCCAAGTCCAGCCTAGTTTTCAACAGAAGGGCTCTTCAGCTGCTTTGGGTGGTCCCCGTGAAGCGTACAGACACACGTCGCGCCGGCTTGAACCAAGCGACACAAGAAGAGGTCTATTTTTGATAGCATGCAACGACCCTTTCACGATGGGGTGATATCGAAATGATTGAGAAACTGGGCGATTTCAGGCGCGAGACTGAAGCTCCGCCGTCTCGCAAACCTGTGAGCAATTCGCTGAACACGGGCCCGTCGGCGAGGAAGTTCCCCACTTGCTCGTGCCAAGGTGCGGGGTTCATGGAGTAAACAATGCAGACACTGAACCAGAAAGCCATCGACGACATGGTGAAGATCATCGTCCGCGAAGCCGACCCTGAGACCGTGATCCTGTTTGGCTCTCACGCCCGGGGGACAGCGCGGCCGGATTCCGACGTGGACCTGATGGTGATCGAGCATGAACCTTTCTCCGCGCAGAGAAGTCGGCGGGCCGAGTACGCCCGGCTCTCGATGGCTTTGCGGGACTTTCCGTTTGCCAAGGACATCCTGCTCTACAGCCGGGACGAATTCGAGTACTGGAAAGACTCACCCAACCACGTCGTCGGCCGCGCCCGGCGCGAAGGCAAGGTGCTGCATGACCGACATTAAACAGGCCGATGCCATGATGCGCATGGCGCGCCGGGACATGACGGCCCTGCGGGGGATGGGCGACACCACCATCTTCGCTGACGAGATTTTTGGGTTTCATGTCCAGCAGACGGTCGAAAAGGCGCTGAAGGCCTGGATGTGCGCGCTGGGCCTGACATACCCGTTCACCCACCACATCAACCGCTTGCTGATGCTGTTGCGGGATGGCGGCGCGGATGTCGAGACTTTCTGGTGGACCGACGAGTTCACCATCTATGCCCACCAGGCCCGTTACGAAGAAGGGCATCTGGCGGCGGACGTGCCCCTGGCGCGCGAAGAGATTCTGAAACGCATCGACGACCTGCTCCAACAGGTGGAACACTTCATTCAGGCGCTCCGGTGAGGCTGTAGGCCATTCTCTCCATCGTCTGAAAATTCCTTTTTCGATAGCAAACCATGACCATTCCACGCCGGGATGGGGCAAAAAATGATCAAAAACATCACGATTTACGGCGCTGGCGCCATTG
>CAZHVZ010000224.1:0-2210 GCA_964536245.1 uncultured Rhodocyclaceae bacterium | reverse complement strand
CCACCACGAACAGCAGCGCCAGGAAGCCGAGCACTGCCCAGCCCAATTGCCTGCGATACTCCTGCTGGGGCTCACCCATCCAGACCATGAAGCTGACCAGATCGGAAACCGCTTTGTCGTATTCGGCAGGCGGCAACATTCCGGGCACAGCCAGTTCCAGCTTGTGGCTTTCGTGATTCAGGTTCTGCTGCCCCTGAAGTTCCCACAGGATATGGGGCATGCCGACGTTCTCGAAGACCACGTTATTCCAGCCGGTCGGACGTTTTTCGTCACGATAGAAGGAACGCAGGTAGGTATAGAGCCAGTCAGCGCCGGCACCGGCATTACCGGCTTCGCCACGCGCCCGGGCGACGATGGTCAGGTCCGGCGGGGTTGCGCCGAACCACTGCTTCTGCTCATCGGAGCGGGCAGCCACCGCCATCAAGCCACCGATCTTGTCGGAAGTGAACATCAGGTTGTCCTTGACCTGCTGCTCGGTCAGACCGAGATCCATCAGGTTTTTGTAGCGCATGTAGGACGCACCGTGGCAGTTCAGGCAGTAATTGACGAACAGCTTGGCACCGTTTTGCAGCGCCGCCTTGTCGCTCACCGAACCCGGCCATTTGTCGAGGTGGACGTTGCCACCGCTGGCAAAAGCCATGAGCGGAGCAAAGAGCAATGCGATCAGAAATTTTTTCATTTTTTGCATCCTCACTTCATCGTCACACGGTCAGGAACGGGCTTGAACTTGTCCATCCGCGACCACCACGGCATGCCGAGGAAGAATCCGAAGTAGAACACCGTGCAGATTTGCGAAATGATTTCGCCCATCGGAGACGGCGAGAGGGTACCAAGGTAACCAAGGATGAAGAAGCAGATGACGAAAATGGTAATCATGGCCTTGGTGATCGGGCCACGGTAACGAATGGACTTCACCGGACTCCGATCCAGCCAGGGCAACAGGGCAAAAATCACCACGGAAGCTCCCATGCCGACCACACCCCAGAACTTGGCCGGCAGACCGAAGAAGTTCCAGACCATGGCACGCAAGATGGAGTAATAGGGCGTGAAGTACCAGACCGGTGCGATATGCGGCGGCGTCTTCAGGGGGTCAGCCGGATAGAAGTTCGGCGTTTCCAGGAAATAACCGCCTCCCTCAGGTGCGAAGAACATCACAGCGGAGAAAATCATCAGGAAAACCACCACGCCGACAATATCCTTCACCGTGTAGTACGGATGGAAGGGAATGCCATCAAGCGGGATACCGTTTTCGTCCTTCTTGGCCTTGATTTCAACACCGTCCGGATTGTTCGATCCGGTTTCATGCAGTGCCAGCACGTGGGCTGCAACAAGACCGAGAAGCACAAGCGGGAAGGCAATGACGTGGAAGGAGAAGAAACGGTTGAGGGTGGCATCACCCACCACGAAATCGCCCCGGATGAGAATGGACAAATCATTGCCGATCACCTGAATGGCCGAGAACAGATTAACAATCACCTGCGCGCCCCAGTAGGACATCTGCCCCCAGGGCAGGAGATAGCCGAAGAATGCCTCCCCCATCAGCACCAGGAAGATACCAACGCCAAACAGCCAGGTCAGTTCACGGGGCTTGCGATAGGAGCCGTAGATCAAGCCACGGAACATATGCAGATAAACCACGATGAAAAAAGCCGACGCACCGGTCGAGTGCATATAGCGAATCAGCCAGCCGCCGGGCACATCGCGCATGATGTACTCGACCGAAGCAAAGGCGATGGGTACGCCGTTGGCGTTGATGGCCGCATCCGGCTTGTAGTGCATGACCAGAAAAATTCCGGTAACGATCTGAATGACTAGCACCAGCAGTGCCAGGGAACCAAAGAAATACCAGAAATTGAAATTCTTCGGTGCGTAGTATTCCGAGAGATGGCCTTTCCACATGGAGGTTGCCGGAAAACGGGCATCCACCCACTCCAGTGCATTACCCGCCAGAGAACCGTCGGACTTGTATTTTTCGAAATTGCCAGCAGCCATTTCTTATGCTCCCTTCTTGTCTTCGCCGATCAGGATACGCGCATCGGAAAGATACACGTGCGGCGGAACCTCAAGGTTGGTCGGGGCAGGCTTCGCCTTGTAAACCCGGCCAGCGAAATCGAACGTCGAACCGTGGCAAGGGCACAGGAAACCGCCCAGCCAATCACCCGGCATCCCTTCTTCTGCGCCGGACTTGAACTTGGAAGACGGGGAACAGC
>CAZHVZ010000223.1:0-2235 GCA_964536245.1 uncultured Rhodocyclaceae bacterium | reverse complement strand
GCGGTTACCACGCCCTCCACCGCCAATCACGGCGGTCACTCCGCCGGTTACGGCGTACCCAGCGGCGAGGCCCAGTCAGGCCTGATCGAGGAAAGTTTCCGGAGTGCCGGCATCGACCCGCGCACCATCGGCTATGTCGAAGCCGCCGCCAACGGCTCCGCTCTGGGAGATGCCATTGAACTGCGAGCCCTGAGCCGGGCCTTCCGGCAATTCACGGCCGAGGAAGGGTTCTGCGGCATTGGTTCGGTGAAGTCGACCATGGGCCATGCCGAGTCCGCGTCCGGTATGGCCCAGTTGACCAAAGTCCTGTTGCAACTGGAGCATCGGCAACTGGTTCCCGGAGTGTCCTCGGCCGCCCTGAGTCCCCATCTGCAATTTTCCGGCAGTCCCTTCCGCGTGCAAGCAGTGTTGGCGGACTGGGAACCCGTCCGCATCGGCGGCGTGACCTATCCCCGCCGGGCCACCGTCAGCTCCTTCGGGGCCGGGGGATCCAACCTGCATCTGATCCTGGAGGAAGCGCCGCCCGTTCCAGCGGTTACGGAAAACAGCCGACTGCTTCGGCGCTTCCCCTTTTCGGCGCGCACGCCGCTTGCTCTGGGGCAACTCCTTCAGGCCATGCATGACCATCTGGCCAGCCATCCCGGCCTCTCCATGGACCGCCTGGCGAGTACCCTGCAATACCGGCGTCAGGCCATGGACTGTGCCTGCCTGCTGGCGGCGAGGGATCAGGAGCAACTCCTTGCCTTGCTTGCGCAGGGAATTCCGGCGGCGGACAGTGAAACGCCGGAAGGGGCGTTGGCCGACCCGGCGCTCGTTCCTCTGGCGCTGCCCGGTTATCCCTTTGCACGGGAACGCTACTGGTTGTCCGGGTCATCTCCGGCGGTCGCTGCCGAGGCTGACGGACTGAGTCCGGCGGGGGCGGGCAGCAGCTGGCAAGAGCTGGATGAAGGAGAAATCCTCCAGCTCATTCTCGCGCTTCTGGCCGCTGAGCTGGCCGTCGATCCGGAACGCCTGACGGCGGATGTTTCCTTCCGTCGTCTGGGGGCCGATTCCATGGTCGTCTTGCGCCTGATCTACCGCCTGGCGGAGGCGACCGGAGTGCACCTGGCGCACGGGGATTTTGAACGCTGCCCGACCCCCGCCGCCCTCGCCGGCGAAGTGGCCCGACGCCAGCCGGAATCCGGACCGCCTGCGCCCTCGCTGCCGGCGGAGGTCGTTCCGCTGGCCGGTTGTCCCCTGTCGGAAGGGCAGCTGGGTTTGTGGCGCTGGCAACAGCTTTATCCGGAATCTGCCGCCTACAACGTACCGCTGGCGTTCCGGGTGGCTGGTATCAGCCTCTCGCTCCTCCTGCCAACCTGCCATGCCGTCCTCGCTGCCTGGCCCCTGTTGACCTGCCGGGTGAGCGAAGAAGATGATGGCAGCGCCTGCTGGCAGCCGGCCCCGATGGATGAAGTTCTTGCCGTGCTGCCGGTCGCCAGCGAGGTATCGCTGGACGATACGCTTCGCCGCCGGGCAGCAATTCCCTTTTCCCTGACCGCCGCTGCCCCCCTGCGGGTTGAGTTGCTGCGGGGAGAACAGGATATCCTCCTGGTGGTGGCGCACCACATCGTACTGGATGGCCTGTCGGCGGCACATTTCAGCCGCTATTTCTGGCAATGCTACGGCGCCCTGGCTGCCGGCCAGCCGCTGCCTCAGCCTCCCCGGGCGGCCGGTTTTGCCGAGTTTGTCACCTGGGAGCAGGCGTATCTGGCCAGTGCGGCCGGCGCCGCTGATCTGAACTACTGGCAGGAGCAGCTGGCCGGTGAGCTGCCGGTTCTCCACCTTCCCGTCGACCATCGACCCCAGCCGGGCCAGGCTCTTCTCGGGGCCAGCCTGGAACGGCGCTTGCCAGCGGCTTTGGTGCGGACCAGCAGCGCCTGCGCCGAGGCCCGGGGAATACATCTTTCCGCTTTCTTCCTCGGGGTGCTGCAAATCCTGCTCTACCGCTATACCGGGCAGTCGGACATCCTTATTGGCATGCCCGTTCTCGGCAGGCCGGCCCGGCGCTTTGAAGAGAGCATCGGCCACTTCGTCAATCTTTTGCTTCTGCGCAGTTTTCCGGGCGGGGAGCAGGTGACCGGGGAGTTTCTGCAAGCCGTCCAGAAGACGCTGACCAGCGGGTTGGACCACGGTGCCTGGCCTTTTTCCAGCCTCGCCCGGCATCTGCACCAGACAGCGGAAAAAGGGGCGGATGGC
>CAZHVZ010000222.1:0-2270 GCA_964536245.1 uncultured Rhodocyclaceae bacterium | reverse complement strand
CTTGCTCCGACTCTTAATCCGTAGGTCGACAGTTCGAGCCTGTCAGAACCCACCATCCAAGACCGCTCACACAACGAAAGCCTGCCCTGGGGACCGTGGCGGGCTTTTTTGTTTGTTGCCCCTTCAAGCGCCGTGCCCGTATCACGCCGGACTTCTTTGGGCACGACCATTCGCCCCGGCATATTTGAAATTACGCCAATTTCTTACCGGCCTGAGGCAACTTCCCTAAGCTGAAACTTGGGCCCTGCCCTACCATGCCTCGGCCATGCTTAAGAAATTGTTCAGGCGTGTGAAGACAACTCCGGCAACGATGGAGCTTGTCACGCCAGATCCCCTTTCGGTCCCGCCGCCGGATGATTCTCCTGATGATCTCAATGAGGAATGGGAACACAAGTGGCACATGGCCCATGAAGTCATCGAGGGCAATGGTGGCGAAACGGAATGGGACTCGTGGGCACAAGCCGTTGAAATCGAGAAGAACGCCTTTGCGACAACGGTGCCACACGATGAGATCCCGTTTGCACCCACGGTACCGGATTCGGAGTTTGGCCACTCACCAACGGTTCCGATGCCGCTGATTCCGAAGTAGTTCGACAACGCGAACCGACCAGGGAAATTCCACATAGCGGTTCGCCTGCGGCGGGTCCGATCAGTAGGTGTGGCACCACGACCCGTCGCCTTGAAGGAACTTCTGGCCGTGGAAAGAAATCTGTCCTTCAAATCCAGTACCTGTTTTTTCATTCTGCGGTCAGCATTTCCGCTGACCGCAACCTGTTCATCGCCACACTTTTCAGACTATATTTCAGTGATGTTCAAGAAATTGTTCACGCGCGGCAAGACCGCCAGCATTGAAGCCTCAACGAAGCCGTCAGTGGCCGGGACGGGCGTCGCTCAAACGATCGGCAAGGCGACACCTGAGCCTTTGCCACCGTCGCCATCACCCGCTCAGACTCTCAGGGCCAGTCACCTTGAGGCTTTCAAGGAACAGTGGGAAGACAAGTGGGAACCCCATGGCCAATTGCCAACCCCGGAGGTCATTGAAGGCAATGGTGGCAATACCGACTGGGGCATGTGGACGGAAGCCGTCAAGGGCGAGGAAGACGCTTTTGCACCGACCGAACCGATGCCCTTGCGGCCCAGGTAGCTGCGGGTTGCAGGGCTGCATCTCGGTCCTTGCCGCACCGCTGCGACAAGACTGCCTGACCGGGTCAAGGGATAAAAATAGCCCGCAGACCGTTGGTCTGCGGGCTATTCTTTTGCAGATTTGACCGGCTTAGCCCCGGCTGATCTTCAGCACCTTGGTGCCCACGTTGCGTTTCGGGGCGTCGCCACGAGGCGTAAAGGACTTGCCCCCATGGCCACCGGGCTTGGCAAACGCCGGTTTGCGTGGCGCAAAATCACCACCGCGTGGGGCGAAGCCTTCGTTGCGGGGCGCAGCGCCTTCGTGACGCGGCGGGAATCCATCCCGGCGCGGAGCAAAGCCATCGTTGCGTGCACCGCCGAAGCCGTCATTGAAACCCGTCCGGCGATCGTAGCTGCGCTCTTCCCGCTGGCCAAAGCCGCCTTCGCCGCCGAAACCGCTCGCACCGATCTGGCGCGGACCCCCGCGCACATGGCGGTCGCCACCACCGAAGCCGCCGCCAAATCCACCGCGTGCGCCACCGCCAAACTTGCGGTCACGCGAGGCAGTCTCGCGCGGGCCGCGGTCGCCGAAGCCCGAGCGTCCGAACTTGACGGGCGCAGACGCCGGAAAGCGCTGCGCAGGCTCCAGACCCGGGATGGTCTCAGCCTTGAAGTGCTGATGGCTGTAATGCTCGATGTCGAAAATCTTGCGGCGGTCACGGAATTCGGCAAAGGTCACGGCCGGTGCGGCCAATGCGGTGGGTGTAGTCCTCCGCTTTCATCGGCAGGCCGAAGTTGAAGACGTGGGTGATGGTGGGCACATCGATGCCGCGCGCGGCCACATCGGTGGCCACCAGAATCTGCACCTGGCCCTGACGCAGCGCCATCAACCGGCGGTTGCGCAGGCCCTGGCTCAACGCACCATGCAGCGCCACCGCGCTGAAGCCATCCTGCTGCAGGTCATTGGCCAAGCCATCACACTCGACCTGCGTGCTCGCAAACACGATGGCCTGATCAATGGTGGTGTCGCGCAGCCAGTGATCGAGCAGCTTGCGCTTGTGCGCGGCATTGTCTGCCCAGAAGAGGATCTGCTTGATGTTGGCATGCTTTTCCTGCGGCGAATCGATCTGGATCTTCTGCACCGAGGC
>CAZHVZ010000221.1:0-2284 GCA_964536245.1 uncultured Rhodocyclaceae bacterium | reverse complement strand
CATGACGGCATGCACATTTACGCCAATACCTCCTATGTCGAACTTTTCGGCTATGAGTCCGGCGAAGATCTTGAAGGCATGCCGGTCATTGACCTGGTGGCCAAGGAGGACCTCAGCGGTTTCAAGGACTATCTCCGCGCCTACGGTAAGGGCGAAAAGATTTCCACCGACCTCAAATTCCACGGGGTCCGCGCCGATGGCGACAAGATTGACGCCATGATGCAATTGTCCGCCGCCAGCTATGATGGTGAACAATGTACGCAAATTGTCATCCGACGCGATGACGGCAAGGCCAAGGCCGCCATGCTGGCAGAACAGTTGAAGGTGGTGACCAGCCTGGACTCCCTGACTGGCCTGCCCAACCGCCAGCGTTTCGAGGAAAATCTGGAAGAGGCGCTGATCAAGGTGCGCCGGGAAAAGAACCAGAGCGCCCTGCTCTACATGAGCATGGACAATGTTCCCCAGATCAATGCCGCTGCCGGCATTGTCGGCACCGATGGCGTCATCAACGCCCTGTCGGTCGTGCTGCGCGAAAATCTGCCCGAAGGAAGCCTCGCCCGGTTCAGCGATACCTCATTCACCGCCATTCTCACGGAAACCGCCGTGGATGCCGCGCGCGCCCTTGCTGAAAAGCTTTGCCAGGTCATCCATGACCGGCTGTTCGATATTCCCGGCGGCAAGTCCATCCAGACCAGCCTGAGCATTGGCGTGGCAATGATCGGCGAAACCGCGCCGGATGCGCCCGAGGTGCTTTCCCGCGCGGTCAACGCCGCCGAGAAGGTCAAGCTGCTATCCAAGGGCGTCGGCAATGGCGTCAACGTCTATAACCCCGCCGAAAACGCCGCCGCCAACGATTCCGCGCTGCGTGAACTCCTGGCCGAGGCCCTGGAACAAAGCAAGTTCAAGTTGCTGTTCCAGCCGCTGTTTGACGTTGAAGATGAGAATGCCCAGTTCTTCGAAGTCTTTGTCCGGTTGCCGCTGGCCGATGGCAAGCTAATGACGCCGGATGAGTTCATGCCGGTTGCCCAGCGCTACCAGCTCGGCAGCAAGATTGACCGCTGGGTGCTGATCAATGCCAGCAAGCGACTCAAGGAGCATCTGGCCCGGCATCCCGGCAGCCGCCTGTTGATCAACCTGACGGCGGAGTCCCTGCAGGATCCCGCTCTGGCGGACCTGGCAGGAAAACTGGCCAAGGCCATCGACCCGAAGGGGCAACCGCTGGTCATCCAGTTCTCCGAAAACGATGTGGTGACTTACCTCAAGCAGGCCAAGGAACACAGCGCCCTGCTCAAGGCCGCCAGCATTCCGGTTTCGATCACCAACTTCGGTTGCACGGTCAACCCGCTCAATACACTCATGCATGTCGATGTCGATTACATCAAGCTTGACCGCTCCTTTACCCAGGACCTGAGCAAGGAAGAACATCTCGACATGACCAAGAAAATGGCGGTTGACATCAATGCCCTCAACAAGCGGCTGATCGTGTCCTATGTCGAAAATGCGGGCACCGTTTCCAAATTGTGGACGATGGGGGTACGTTATCTCCAGGGTTACTACCTGCAACTGGTCTCTCCCCCGCGGCATTGTCGTTTTGGGCATTCATTGCACAAAAACCGCACGAAGCCGCCCTTTTCAGCAATTGCATGTTGGGAAGAGGCTCGCTAGGCTTGGGCACACAACGACAATAGCCTAGTATAAGGAACAACCGCCATCATGCTGATGCAACCCGAAATTACCCCGCTTGCCTACACCCCGCCGCAACGCCGCCTGCTTGGCCCCGGCCCATCCGACATCTCCACCCGTGTTCTGCAGGCGCTGGCCAAACCCACTATCGGCTACCTGGACCCCAGCTTCGTCGGCATGATGGAAGAATTGAAATCCCTGCTGCGCTATGCCTTCCAGACCCGTAACGCGCTGACCTTCCCGGTATCCGGACCTGGCTCGGCGGGCATGGAAATGTGCTTCGTCAATCTGGTGGATCGTGGCGACAAAGTCATTGTCTGCCGCAATGGCGTATTTGGTGGGCGCATGGTGGAAAATGTCGAGCGTTGTGGCGGTACGCCCGTCATTATCGACGACGTATGGGGGCAACCGGTCGATCCGAACAAGGTTGAGGAAGCATTAAAACAGCACCCTGATGCCAAAGTGCTGGCATTTGTTCATGCAGAAACCTCGACGGGTGCCTTGTCAGATGCCAAGGTGTTGTGCGCGTTGGCTCAGAAATATGGTTGCCTGACCATCGTCGATACCGTGACTTCGCTGGGCGGCGTACCGGTTAATGTTG
>CAZHVZ010000220.1:0-2303 GCA_964536245.1 uncultured Rhodocyclaceae bacterium | reverse complement strand
GGCCGGTGCCCCGGAGAGGATTTCGCCATCTTCGGCGTAACCGATGACGGACGGGGTAGTGCGCGCACCTTCCGAGTTTTCGATAACCTTGGGTTGGCCGCCTTCCATGATGGCCACGCAGCTGTTTGTCGTTCCGAGGTCAATGCCGATGATCTTGCCCATGTTGTTTCCTTTACTGAATGCGATGAATAGTGATGTTCTGGAGTTGGGGGCGGCGCCCCGGATTTCAAGACTTCGGTTTGGCGACCATGACCAGGGCCGGGCGCAGGGTGCGCTCGGCAATCAGGTAACCTTTCTGCAACACGGTGACGACGGTATTGGCTTCCTGCTCGGCGTCCACCATGCCGATGGCCTGGTGCTTGTGGGGGTCGAATTTTTCGCCGACCGGATTGACTTCAATCAGGGCGTTTTTCTCGAACGCGGCAACCAGCTGTTTCAAGGTCAGTTCGACACCGGACTGAAAGCTTTCAACAGTCTGCTCCTTGGCGGCGAGGGCTGCTTCCAGGCTATCTTTCACGGCCAGCAATTCACCGGCAAATTTCTCGACGGCGAACTTGTGCGCCTTGCTGATGTCTTCCTGAGCACGGCGGCGGACATTTTCCGTTTCAGCCTTGGCGCGCAGCCAGGCATCGTGGTGTTCCTCGACTTTCAGCTCCAGTTCGCGCAGCTGCTCTTCGATACTGGGAATGGTATCAACGTTTTCGATGGCGGCTGTTTCCGGGATTGATTCGGGGGCGTGTTGATCGCCCAGCAACGGTTCTTGAGGGATTTCGTGGTTGGACATGCAAAGGTCTCCGCTAAAACTTTCACCCATGTTGGGGTAAAGGTTTTCATTTCAAGCCCCGTGCACCAAGTTTTTGTTGCGTGCTAGGATTGAATCCGGAATTACAATGGTGCCAGATGGAAAATATCGGCAAATATCGTGTGGTGAAGGAACTCGGCAAAGGGGCAACGGCCACCGTTTACCTTTGCGATGACCCGGATGCCGACCGTCAGGTCGCGGTCAAACTCGTCCGTTTCGGCCAGGATGCCACCGCCATGTCCCGCCGCTTGCGCAAGCTCTTTCAAACCGAAGGAAGCACTGCCGGGCGGCTGGATCACCCCAATATCGTGCGTATCTACGACGCAGTGGTGGAGCGTGATCACGCCTACCTCGCCATGGAGTACGTGGAAGGCTTCTCCCTTGAGGAGCACTGCCGGATCGACAAGCTCCTGCCGCTGCATAGGGTGATCGGCATCATCTTCAAGTGTTGCCTGGCCCTTGATCACGCTTACCGGCAGGGGGTCATCCATCGGGATATCAAGCCAGCCAATATCATGGTGGCGGCGGGGGATGAAGCGAAGATTGCCGACTTTGGCCTGGCCCTGAACATGAACAAGGATATGGATCGCGACTCCACCTTCATCATGGGGGTGGGCTCGCCGGCCTATATGTCGCCGGAGCAGATCAAGGGTTATGCCTTGAACCAGAAGACGGACATCTATTCCCTGGGAGTCGTGCTTTTTCAGCTACTCACCGGGCGCTTGCCGTTTCGTGCCAATAACCAGGCGACTCTGGTTTATAAAATCATCAATACCGATGCCCCGACCGTGACGGGACTGAACCCGAATCTGCCGGTCGGATTGAATGCCATATTGCGCAAGGCATTGGAAAAGGATTTGTACAGCCGCTACAAAAATGGCGCCGAAATGGCCAAGGATCTGGCTGCCGTGCGCTACCAGATACTGGAAGAAGACAATACTGCCCAGGATGACAAGCATTTTGAGGTGCTCCGCAAGCTCGATCTGCTCGTCGAGTTTGAAAATATCGAACTTTGGGAGTTGCTCAGGGTGGCGGTCTGGCGGGAGGTGGCTGCCGGGGTGGCGATTATTCGCGAGGGTGAAAGCAACCAGTTGTTCGGAATCATCATTAGCGGATTTGTTGAAATTTCCATCGAGGGGCGCGCACTTTGTCGCCTGGGCGGCGGCGAAGCGGTGGGAGAAGCTGCTTTTCTCCACCCTTCGGATCGCAAACGCTACGCCACGGTGGTTACCCTGGAACCCACCTACTTTCTCGAACTGAACGCCTCGGCCCTTTCCCTGGCGTCTGATGAGTTGCAGGAGCGCATGCGCAATACCTTGATGGCTTGCCTCATTGATCGCATGCGTCACGTCAACCGGGCGGTGGCGGTCAATGGATGCCCGGCGGTGGAGCCGGGTACCGGTTCTCTGACCGGAGGCACCCGCTCGATGCCGGGTTCCGGTCTTGATCTGGAACTGGCGCCGATGTAGGGAGGGTTCCCTGTTGCGTGGTGGAGATTCCG
>CAZHVZ010000219.1:1518-2348 GCA_964536245.1 uncultured Rhodocyclaceae bacterium | reverse complement strand
CACCTTGACATGGTGGGGGTCGTTGGTTCGAATCCAATTGCGCCTACCAAGTTCAAAAGTCAGAGCAAGAGCCGGGGCGACCCGCTTCGAGCTCTGACTTTTTTGCTTTCTGGAGAGTTTCATGCCGGTCATTACTTTGCCTGATGGTTCGCAACGGGCGTTTGAGCAAGCGGTCACCGTGGCCGATGTGGCGGCCAGCATTGGTGCCGGTCTGGCCCGTGCGGCCTTGGCCGGCAAGATCGGCGGCAAGCTGGTCGATACCTCCTGCCTGATCGAGGGGGATAGCGATCTGGCCATCATCACTGATCGCGATGCCGAGGGGTTGGAAGTCATTCGCCACTCCACCGCCCACCTGCTGGCCTTTGCCGTGAAAGACCTCTTCCCGGAGGCGCAGGTGACTATCGGGCCGGTGATCGAAAACGGTTTCTATTATGACTTCGCTTACAAGCGCCCATTTACGCCCGAAGACCTCGTAGCCATCGAGAAGCGCATGGGGGAGCTGGCCAAGCGCGACATTCCTGTTGTCCGCGAAGTCTGGGATCGGGACGAGGCCATCAAATTTTTCCTGGCTCAGGGCGAGCACTACAAGGCTGAGTTGATCGGCGCCATTCCGGCTGGTGAGCAGGTTTCCCTCTATCGCGAGGGCGAGTTCATCGACCTTTGTCGTGGTCCGCACGTGCCGACCACGGCCAAACTCAAGGTTTTCAAGCTGATGAAGGTGGCCGGTGCCTACTGGCGAGGCGACCATCGCAACGCCCAGTTACAGCGGATTTACGGTACGGCCTGGGCCAAGAAGGAAGACCTTGAGGCCTATCTGCACATGCTGGAGG
>CAZHVZ010000219.1:0-1440 GCA_964536245.1 uncultured Rhodocyclaceae bacterium | reverse complement strand
CGCCTGGGCAAGCAGTTCGATCTCTTCCATATGCAGGAAGAGGCGCCAGGTCTGGTCTTCTGGCACCCCAAGGGCTGGGCGGTGTGGCAGGAAATCGAGCAGTACATGCGCGCCGTTTATCGCGATAACGGCTACCAGGAAGTGCGTTGCCCGCAAATTCTCGACAAGACGCTGTGGGAAAAGTCCGGCCACTGGGAGCATTACAAGGACAACATGTTTACCACCTCGTCGGAAAACCGCGATTACGCGGTCAAGCCGATGAACTGTCCGGGCCATATCCAGGTCTTCAACTCCCATCTGCGCTCCTATCGCGAGTTGCCCTTGCGCTACGGCGAGTTCGGTTCCTGTCACCGCAACGAGCCGACCGGTGCGCTGCATGGCCTGATGCGGGTGCGCGGCTTTGTCCAGGACGATGGCCATATTTTTTGCACCGAAGATCAGATCGAATCCGAGGTCACGGCCTTCAACGCCCTGGTCAAGAAGGTTTATGCCGATTTTGGCTTCAACGACGTGGCGGTCAAGCTGGCCCTGCGGCCGGATAGCCGGGTTGGCTCCGACGAGGTTTGGGACAAAGCGGAAGATGCCCTGCGCAAGGGGTTGACGGCTTCCGGCCTGGAATGGACCGAGTTGCCGGGTGAGGGCGCGTTCTATGGCCCGAAGATCGAATTCCACATCAAGGATGCGATTGGCCGCTCGTGGCTGTGTGGCACGATGCAGGTCGATTTTTCGATGCCGGGCCGTCTGAATGCCGAATATGTCGCCGGCGACGACACGCGCAAGGCGCCGGTAATGTTGCACCGGGCCATTCTGGGGTCGCTCGAGCGCTTTATCGGCATCCTCATCGAAAATTTCTCCGGTGCCCTGCCGCTCTGGCTGGCGCCGGTGCAGGCCGTGGTGCTTTGTATTTCCGAAAAGCAGGCGGATTACGCTGCCGAAGTGGCGCAAAAGCTACACCAGGCGGGGCTGCGCGCCGAGGCGGATTTGCGCAACGAGAAAATTACCTATAAAATTCGGGAACATAGCTTGAATCGTCTGCCTTACCAGCTGGTTGTCGGCGAAAAGGAAAAGGTGGATGGACTGGTGGCCGTGCGTACACGCGGCGGTCAGGATCTCGGACAGATGTCCGTTGAAGTCCTGATCGAGCAGCTTCGGAGGGAAGCTGCGGCGCGGAGTGGCACGGCTTAAATTTTGTTGTTTTCAGGAGTTTGACCATCGCTCAGAACAAGGCGAATCGCCTAAACGAAGAAATCACGGTGCCGGAAATCCGCCTCATTGGGGAAGCAGGCGAGCAGGTAGGGGTAGTAAGTGTGCGTACCGCCTTGCAAATGGCGGAAGAAGCTGGGCTGGACCTGGTTGAGATCGCTCCGCTGGCCCAGCCGCCGGTTTGTCGGATCATGGATTACGGTAAATTCAAATACCAGGAATCCAAGAAGGCCCACG
>CAZHVZ010000218.1:501-2385 GCA_964536245.1 uncultured Rhodocyclaceae bacterium | reverse complement strand
GACTTCAACCAGATTGCTCATGGTCATTCCCCCTTACAGCGCCACACGGCGGAAGTCCGCCAGCAGCTGGGCCACGTACACGTTGAAGCGGGTCGCCAAGGCACCGTCAATGACACGATGGTCGGCAGTCAGGGACAGCGGCAGGGTAAGACGCGGCACAAAAGCCTTGCCATCCCACACCGGCTTCATGGAGGACTTGTTGACCCCGAGAATGGCCACTTCCGGTGCATTGACGATGGGAGCAAAGTAAGTGCCGCCGATACCGCCCAGGCTGGAAATGGTGAAACAGGCGCCGGACATGTCAGCCGGCTTGAGCTTGCCGTCACGCGCCTGCTTTGCCAGCTCGCCGGATTCCTGGGCCAATTCGAAGACCGATTTCTTGTCGGCATTCTTGACCACCGGAACGACCAGGCCGTTCGGCGTATCGGCGGCAAAGCCGATGTTGAAGTACTTCTTCAGCACCAGATTGTCGCCGTCCAGCGAGGAGTTGAATTCCGGGTACTTCTGCATCGCCTTGACGCAAGCCTTCATCAGGAAAGCCAGCATGGTCAGCTTGGCGCCGCCGCCCTTTTCGTTTTCCTTGTTGAGGAGGACGCGGAAGGCTTCCAGATCGGTGATGTCGGCATCTTCGTGATAGGTCACGGCGGGGATCATCACCCAGTTGCGGGAGAGATTCTGGCCGGAAATCTTCTTGATGCGCGACAGGGGCTTGACTTCGACTTCGCCGAACTTGGCAAAATCGACCTTCGGCCAGGGCAGCAGGTCGAGCACTCCGCCTCCCACGACGCCGCCGGAAGCAGCCGCCACCGGACCGGAAATGGCGCCGGACATGACGCCCTTGACGTATTTGACCAGGTCTTCCTTGACGATGCGTCCCTTCGGGCCGGTGGCCGGAACCTTGGCCAGATCGACACCGAGTTCGCGGGCATAGGCGCGGATGGACGGCGAAGCATGCACTTTGCTGCCGACGGGCAAGGCCGGGGCCAGGGCGGCCGGAGCAGCGGCTGGCGGGGCAGTTACCGGAGCGCTTGCCGGGGCCGGAGCCGAAGCTGCCGGAGCGGGCGCCGGAGAGGCTGCGGCAGCCGCTGCCGAGGCACCGGTTTCCACCTTGATCAGCACGCTTCCTTCACTGACCTTGTCGCCCAGCTTGATGAATACTTCCCTGACCACGCCGGCTGCCGAGGACGGCACATCCATGGTGGCCTTGTCGGATTCCAGGGTCGCAATGGCGTCGTCCACCTTGATCGAATCGCCGACCTTGACGAAGCGATCAATCACCGGAACATCGGAAAAGTCGCCGATATCGGGAACCTTGACTTCAATGATTTGGCTCATGTTGTCTCTCCCTCTTTAAACCGACATCGGGTTGGGTTTGTTCGGATCAAGCTGGTACTTGACCAGGGCGGCAGCCACCTTTTCGCGGTCGATCTCGCCGTTGTCGGCCAGAGCCTTCAAAGCAGCCAGGGTGACCCAGTGGCGATCCACCTCGAAGAAGTGGCGCAGCTTTTCCCGTGTGTCGGAGCGGCCGAAACCGTCGGTGCCGAGGGTCACATAGCTGTTCTTGACGAAGGGACGAATCTGCTCGGCGTAGAGCTTGATGTAATCGGTGGCGGCAATGACCGGACCCTTGGCGTCCTTGAGGCACTGCTCGACGTGGGACAGCTTGGGTGCTTCCAGCGGATGCAAAAGGTTCCAGCGTTGCACGTCCTGACCATTGCGGGCCAGCTCGTTGAAACTCGGGCAGCCCCACAGGTCGGCCTCGACACCCCAATCGTTCTTGAGCAGATCAGCGGCAGCGATGACTTCGCGGAAAATGGTGCCGGAACCGAGCAGTTGTACCCGGGGAGCCTTGCTCTTGGCGGCCTTCTTGAAGGCGTACATGCC
>CAZHVZ010000218.1:0-491 GCA_964536245.1 uncultured Rhodocyclaceae bacterium | reverse complement strand
GTCGGCTTCGGCGCCCTTCGGCATTTCCGGGTGCTCGTAGTTCTCGTTCATCACGGTGAGGTAATAGAAAACGTCCTCCTGCTCGGCAAACATGCGGCGCATGCCATCCTGGGTCACCACGGCCACTTCGTACTGGAAGGTGGGGTCGTAGGACACGCAGTTGGGAATCAGGTTGGAGAGGATCAGGCTGTGCCCGTCCTCATGCTGCAAACCTTCACCGTTCAGGGTTGTGCGACCGGCCGTACCGCCGATGAGGAAACCGCGTGCGCGCTGGTCGCCCGCTGCCCAGCACAGGTCCAGGGTACGTTGCAGGCCGAACATGGAGTAGCAGATATAGAAGGGAATGGTCTGCACGCCATGCACCGAGTAGCTGGTGGCGGCAGCGATCCAGTCGCTCATGGCACCGGCTTCGTTGATGCCCTCCTGAAGCACCTGGCCGGTCTTCGATTCCTTGTAGAACATCAACTGGTCGTGGTCTTCCGGCACGTAGT
>CAZHVZ010000217.1:1551-2422 GCA_964536245.1 uncultured Rhodocyclaceae bacterium | reverse complement strand
CAAATCACCACTGCCGCTGGCAAGTGCCCGCTTGTCCTTGGCAATGTCGATTTCAAGGATCAGGACATCGCCACGGCCTATGTGTCCGGCGATACCGGCGTTGCTTATGAGCCCCAACCCAATGATGTGTTCAACGTTCGCGTTGCCGCTGCCACCTATACCAAGGGGCAGGAACTCACCATTGCAGCTTCCGGGCGTCTTGCGGCGGCGGCTTCCACAAACATTGTCGTCGCGTTCTATGACGACATTCTCACTGCCCGTTCCGCTGGCGACTTGGCCGACGTGATCTGGGCCAACTATTACATCAAGGCATAAGGAGAGCCGATATGCTGAAATTCACTCCCGAACAGTCGGCATTCGTTCTCGCCAATCGCCGCGAGTTCAATGCCCGGCAGCGCACCCTTGGCGAAACCCACGCTTCCGGCATCATCGGCAACGCACTTCCGCTGCCCAAGGATGTCTGGGGTCAGTGGGATCGTGAAGGTGTTGAAATCCAGCGTTCCGTGCTGGCTGTTTTCAACGATCTTGCCGCTTCCGTCACCATGAACATGCCGATTGGCAAGCTGGTCCATCATTTCCAGACCGTCTCTGACAGCGGCAATGTCAACGTCTCTCTGGATGGCCGTTCGAAGGCGCGTGGTGACAAGCCGGTGTTTGCCTATTACGGCACTCCGCTGCCTATCATCGACTCCACGTTTGCCTACGGCTGGCGCGAGGTCGCGGCGGCATCGACCGAAGGCTTCAATCTTGACGCCGCCGGTCGCGACAATGCCAACCGCAAGGTTGCGGAAAAGCTGGAAAGCCTCGTGCTTGACGGTGATGCGTCCATCGTTGTCGGCTCGGCTCAGGCTTACGGCCTTCGCACCCATCC
>CAZHVZ010000217.1:0-1541 GCA_964536245.1 uncultured Rhodocyclaceae bacterium | reverse complement strand
AAGCGTGAAACCCGCACCACGGGTCAGGCGCTCAACGGTGCGACCGGCCCGCAATGGCTGGCAGATGTCAATGCAACGCTCAAGCTGCTCCACGCCAATAATTACCGAGTTCCGGCCACGCTCTACGTGAACTGGGATGACTGGTTTTACGCGACCAACACCGACTTCTCGACAGCCTATCCGAACAAGTCGATTGCGCAGCGCATTTTGGAAAGCGGTGGCATTGCTTCCGTTGTGCCGTCCAATTCCGTGACGGCGGGCCAGATCATCGCCGTCGTGAAAGACCGCCGCGTTTTGCAGGTCTTGAACGGCATGCCGATGTCCACCCGTGCGCAGTACCGTGCCAACCCTGAAGACGATTACGATTTCGTCACGATGGCGGCGGCTTCGCTTGAAATCAAATATGACGCACTCGACCAGTGCGGCGTTGCGGTTTCCAGCCTGTAACCAACAGCGGGCGGCGGGAATAACCCCGCTGCCCGATTACAACCGTGAGATTTTGACATGCGTGTTTTGATTACTGAAAAAGGCGCGACCGGCCCGAATGGCAAACCGGCTGCAAAGAATTCGGAAATCGACATTGCGGGTGATTTCCTTCCGGCTGGCCTTGTCAACAAGTGCCAGATTTTACCGGAAAGCGGCAAGAAGCCGAAGACCGAAAAGCTGATTGTCAATCCGAAGACCGATGATCTTGCTGACTTGAAAAAGCAGGCCGGGGAACTTGGTATTGACGGCGCGGATGGCATGGATGCTGCCACGCTTCAGGCTGCAATTGACGCAAAGCTGGCGGCATAATCCATGTATGGCGATCTGGCGACATGGCGGGCCTATGCGACCGAGCGCGGCAACACCGCGCCAAGTCTGGCAACTGATGCCAATGCAACAGCGGCCTTGGTCCGCGCATCGGATCATATCAAATATCGCTATGTCGCCAATCTTCTCCCCGGATACGACGATACGCTTGAGGTCGTCATTCCGGCAACATTTGAAGCGGCTGCGCTTGAACTGGCAACACCCGGCCTGTTTTCGACCACCTACACGCCGTCGCAACAGAAGGTTTTGACCGGCGTTGGTGAAATAAAGTGGACGCCGGTTGACGCCAAGGTGACTGGTTATGAGGCTTCCATGCCGACATCGGCAAAAATCGAAGCCATGTTCTCTCCGTTCATCGCATCACGGCAAGCGCCGTTCTTTGCCATGAGGTCCATCGGTGGCTGAAGATTGGGCAGCTATTGCCGCAGAAGCCGGCGCTGGCATAGCTGAAGTCGGGCAAACCGCGTCCATCGTTCGCCTTGTAAAGTCAGGTGCGGCGCATAACCCGACGATTACCAAACAGAGCTACAATTGCACCGTCTCGGTCATGACCTTCAAAAATTCAGAGATTGACGGAACACTGATACAGCGCGGCGACAAGCTGGTTTATCTCTCGACTGTTGGCCTTGCCATTGAGCCGGCTGTTGCGGATCTCATCACTATAGGCGGACAAGAACATTCCATCATTGCGGCCATGCCGCTCTCGCCAGCCGGAACCGTTGTGTTCT
>CAZHVZ010000216.1:0-2474 GCA_964536245.1 uncultured Rhodocyclaceae bacterium | reverse complement strand
CATCGATACAGACTCGGGGGAGGAATTCAGTCATGGCCAGTCCGTTCGCGATACGTTTCCCCAATGCGACTTTTTCCTGCGGGTCGACGAGCCGAATACCGGCCCAACGGAAGACAAGGCCATTGGTCAGTTGGTCGAAAAGCTACGTAAGTTTTTGAATCTGATCTTCCGAACGGCAGTGGTTTCGCCCACGCCTGAAGAGAATGCTATGTATGCGGCAGCATCTGCCGCCCGCAACTCCGCTTGTATTTCCAGGCAGGTTGGTGCCGCCGTTACCTCCAACGTTGGAGAGCTTCTTGCTACGGGATGGAATGATGTACCAAGCAGCGGTGGGGGGCTGTATGGTAAGCCCCCGCTGTTCCAGATCGCAAAGGAGGAGCGGGGTGATGAACGCTGCTATGCCAAACCCGGTGCGAAGTGCTACAACGATCTCGAAAAGCGAACAATTGCTGACAAGATTGTCGAAGCTTTGGTTAGAGATTCCGTGCTGACATCCGAAAACAGGGAAGCGGCTGTTAAGACCATCATGAAGGACTCGAGGGTTAAAGATCTGATCGAGTTTTCGCGGGCTGTTCATGCTGAAATGCATGCAATCCTGGGTGCATCGAGGGTTGCAGGCGATCGGGTAATCGGTGGCAAGGTGTTCGTGACAACTTATCCCTGCCATTCTTGTGCTCGGCACCTTGTGGCTGCCGGGATCTCCGAGATTTATTATATTGAACCATATCGGAAGAGCCTCGCCACGCGGCTTCACGACGATGCCCTGACCGAGGCGATCGATGGCAAAGGGGTCAAGTTGATGCAATTTGATGGAGTGGCGCCGAGACGATTTATCGAACTTTTCGATTCGGGGTCTCGGAAATCTAAGGCCGGAGTGCTAGCAGCCTGTCGGACTTTCGGTTTGCTCGTCACCGGATATGCTATAATCATGCCTGTTGAAGCAACCGAGGTCCGGCATGTCCCACTTCATTGTCACCGACCGTAAGACCGACTACCTGCTGCCGCCATCGGTTGACGATTGGCTGAACCAGGATCACTTGGCGCGATTCATCGTGGAGGTAGTCGACCAGCTAGACCTGTCGAAGCTGACGCGACAGTACGCGGGACGGGGATCGAAGGCGCACCATCCGGCGACCCTGCTGGCAATTCTGGTCTATGGCTACGCCACGGGTATTTTCTCCAGCCGCAGGCTGGAGCGGGCCACCTACGATTCGGTGGCCTTCCGCTACATTGCCGCCGGAAGCCATCCCGATCACGACAGCCTGGCGACATTCCGCCGGCGGTTTCTTGACGAGCTGAGCGAGCTGTTTGTGCAGGTCCTGGCGATGGCCAAGGAAATGAAACTGCTCAAGCTGGGTAACGTCTGTCTTGACGGCACCAAGATCGAAGCCAACGCCTCAAGGCACAGCGCGCTCTCGCACGGACACATCGAAAAGCTGGAAGCCCAGCTCAAGGCTGAGGTGCAGGAACTCTTCCGCTTGGCGGAACAGGCGGATCAAGCCGACGTTCCGGACGGCGTCAGCCTGCCCGAAGAAATCAAGCGCCGTGAAGATCGGCTGGCGGCGATGGCAGTGGCCAAGGCGAAGATTGCTGCCCGGGCCGAGGAGCGCTATCAGCGAGAGAAAGCCGAGTACGACGAGAAAATGGCGCGGCGCGCGGCCAAGGAAGAAGCGGCCGGCAAGAAGTTGGGCGGCAAGCCGCCGAAAGCCCCCGAGCCCGGCGCACGGGACAGTGACCAGATCAATCTGACCGACGAAGAATCGCGCATCATGCCGGTGGCCGGTGGCGGCTTCGAACAAGCGTACAACGCCCAGGCCGGGGTTGATGCGGCGACGATGCTGGTAGTCGCGGTCGGCGTGACGCAAGCCCCCAATGACAAAGAGCAGGTCGAACCGATGCTGGCGACGCTCAAGGCACAGGCCGAGGTACTGGGCCCCGTGGAAAGTCTGATCGCCGACAGTGGCTTCTGCAGCGAGAAGAACATCAAGGCGTGCGAGGCGGCCAGCATTGATCCGGTGATCGCGGTGGCTCGCGACGAGCACCATCCGGACTGGCGGGAGCGGCACAGCGAACCGGCACCGCTGCCGGAAAATGCGACACCCGTGCAGGCCCTGTCTCACCGTTTGAAGACCAAAGCCGGACGAGCGCTCTACGCCTTGCGCAAGCAGACGGTCGAGCCGGTCTTCGGCATCATCAAATCGGTCATGGGCTTTCGCCAGTTCTCGCTGCGCGGATTGAAGAAGGTCACGGGCGAGTGGACGCTGGTCTGCCTGGCGTGGAACCTGAAGCGCATGGCCAAATTGCGCCCACAGTAGGGAAAACGAGGAGAAAACCGTCCAAAAGGCCGCAAAGTCGAGAAAATCCGGCCCGTTCATTCCGCATTGTGAAATTTGGCGGTTTTCTAAACCTCAAGTCCGACAGGCTGCTAGGCCAATCCAGCCGATCAACTCGAACAGCTTGCCAGCGAGCACGCC
>CAZHVZ010000215.1:1615-2484 GCA_964536245.1 uncultured Rhodocyclaceae bacterium | reverse complement strand
CTGATCGAAGGCAAGGCCATCCAGCTGCACCCGCTGGTGTGCGCGGCCTTCAACGCCGACTTCGACGGCGACCAGATGGCCGTCCACGTTCCGCTGTCTCTGGAAGCGCAGATGGAGGCCCGCACCCTGATGCTGGCTTCCAACAACGTGCTGTCGCCCGCCAACGGTCAGCCGATTATTGTGCCGTCCCAGGATATCGTTCTCGGTCTGTACTACGCGACCCGCGAGAAGATCAACGGCAAGGGCGAAGGCATGTATTTTGCCGACCTGGCTGAAATCGATCGTGCCATGGCCGCCAAGGAACTGGATGTCCACTCCCGTATTTCCGTCCGCCTCAAACAGTACGAACCCGGTGCCAGCGAAGGTGAATGGGTCGAGAAAGTCGTGCGGGTTGAAACCACTGCCGGTCGCGCCCTGCTTTCACGCATTCTGCCCAAGGGGCTTCCGTTCAAGGCGATCGACAAGGCCCTGAAGAAAAAGGAAATTTCCAAGCTCATCGATGAGTCTTTCCGTCGTTGCGGTCTCAAGGAGACCGTGGTGTTCGCCGACAAGCTGATGCAGAACGGCTATGCACTGGCTACCCGTGCCGGCATTTCCTTCTGCTCCGACGATATGCGCGTTCCGGCCAAGAAATACGAGATCATCGCCGCTGCCGAGGCCGAAGTGAAGGAAATCGAGACCCAGTACACCAATGGTCTGGTGACTCAGGGCGAGCGCTATAACAAGGTGGTGGATATCTGGGGCCGTACCGGCGACCAGGTTGCCAAGGTCATGATGGACGAACTTGGCCACGAAGAAACCATCGACCGTCACGGCAAGAAGGTCAAACAGGATTCCTTCAACTCGATCTTCATGATGGCCGATTCCGG
>CAZHVZ010000215.1:0-1504 GCA_964536245.1 uncultured Rhodocyclaceae bacterium | reverse complement strand
TGGTGATCACCGAGGACGATTGCGGCACCAAGAACGGCTTCGCCGTCAAGGCGCTGGTCGAAGGCGGTGAGGTCATCGAGCCGCTGCGCGAGCGGATTCTAGGCCGTGTCACGGTGGACGATCTGGTCGACCCGGAAACCCAGGAAACGGTTATTTTCGCCGGCACGCTGCTCGACGAGGATCTGGTGGACTTGATCGACAAGCTGGGTATTGACGAAGTGAAGGTACGTACTCCGCTCACCTGCGATACCCGTTATGGCCTGTGCGGCAAATGCTATGGCCGTGACCTCGGGCGCGGTACTCCGGTCAATGCCGGGGAGTCGGTCGGTGTTATTGCTGCCCAGTCCATCGGTGAACCGGGTACCCAGCTCACCATGCGTACCTTCCACGTCGGCGGTGCGGCATCGCGAGCTGCCGTGGCATCCCAGATTGAAGCCAAGTCGGCCGGTACCGTTCGCTACACCGGGACGATGCGCTACGTTACCAGCGCCAAGGGTGAAAAGGTCGTTATCTCCCGTTCCGGTGAGGTACTGATTACCGACGACAATGGCCGTGAGCGTGAGCGTCACAAGGTGCCCTACGGCGCCTATCTGCTGGCCGACGAAGGGAAGGTGCTCAAGGCAGGCGCCAAGCTGGCTACCTGGGATCCCCATACCCGTCCCATCGTGACCGAGTATGCCGGTATCGCCCGCTTCGAAAATGTTGAAGAAGGCGTTACTGTCGCCAAGCAGGTGGACGATGTCACCGGCTTGTCTACCCTCGTGGTCATCGACTCCAAGCGTGGCGGCAAGTCGGCAGCCAAGGGCGCTCGTCCGGTGGTCAAGCTCCTCGACGAAGCCGGCCAGGAAGTGAAGATTGCCGGGAGTGACCATGTGGTCTCGATCGCCTTCCAGGTCGGATCGATTATTTCGGTGCTGGACGGTCAGACGGTTGGAGTGGGTGATGTGCTGGCACGTATTCCCCAGGAATCTGCCAAGACGCGGGATATTACGGGTGGTCTGCCACGGGTTGCCGAGCTGTTTGAAGCCCGCACACCGAAGGATGCTTCCACCTTGGCCGAATTCACCGGCACCACCAGCTTCGGCAAGGATACCAAGGGCAAGCAGCGCCTGGTGATCACCGACCTTGACGGCGTCAGCCATGAATACCTGATTCCCAAGGACAAGCACGTCCTGGTACATGATGGCCAAGTGGTGAACAAGGGTGAAAAGATTGTCGAAGGTGCTCCCGATCCCCATGACATCCTGCGTTTGCAGGGTATCGAGGCGTTGGCCCGCTACATCACCGATGAAGTGCAGGATGTGTACAGTTTGCAGGTGGTGAAGATCAACGACAAGCACATCGAAGTCATTGTTCGTCAGATGCTGCGCCGGGTCGCCATTGTTGAGCCGGGGGATACGCGCTTCATCAAGTCCGAACAGGTGGAGCGCGCCGAGTTGCTGGCCGAGAATGATCGTGCGGTTGCCGAAGGAAAGTTGCCGGCGACTTACGAAAACATCCTGCT
>CAZHVZ010000214.1:0-2500 GCA_964536245.1 uncultured Rhodocyclaceae bacterium | reverse complement strand
TGATTGGCCGCGAACTTTTCGCCGAAACCGCCTAACCCGCTCTTGCCGGCCCCCGCTGCCGCAGGGGCCGCATTTTGGAGCACACCATCCCATGACCGTCAGCCTGCGCACTCTCACTGCTGAAGATAGCGATGCCCTCGCCCATGTCCGTCAGTTTTTCAAGAACTACGCGGCCTGGCTGGGGGTCGACCTGTCCTACCAGAATTTTGACCAGGAAATGGCCTCTCTGCCAGGCGCCTACTCGCCCCCCGATGGCCGCCTGTTCTATGCCGAAGGCGATGGCGGGGCCGCCGGTTGCGTTGGTGTTCGCCGGTTCTCCGAAGGGCGGTGCGAAATGAAACGCCTCTACGTGGACCCCAAGGAACGCGGTCATGGCGTTGGTCGCGCCCTGGCTCTGGAGGCCATCAAGGCAGCCCGCAAAATGGGCTACAAGCGCCTGCTCATTGATACCCTGCCGAGCATGCGCATGGCGGTGAAGCTGTACCGCGAACTGGGCTTCCAGGAGGCGCCGGCCTACTATCACACCCCGGTCGAAGGCACCATGTTTCTCGCTCTCGACCTGGAAAACTGGTCGGAAGAAGATATCCGCAACGAAAACCTCTCCCACCTCTTCGACTTCAACCGGGCCTGGGCAAGGCAAATGCAGGAAATCGACCCCGGCTATTTCGACCGGCTGTCCCGGCTGCAAACCCCGGAATACCTGTGGATCGGCTGTTCCGACTCCCGCGTTCCGGCCAACCAGATCGTCGGCCTGCTGCCGGGCGAGGTGTTCGTCCATCGCAATATCGCCAACCAGGTCATCCATACCGATCTCAACTGCCTGTCGGTCATCCAGTTCGCCGTCGAGGCGCTCAAGGTCAAGCACATCATGGTGGTCGGCCATTACGGCTGCGGCGGCGTCGGCGCCGCCCTCAAAAAGGAGCGGGTCGGCCTGGTCGATATCTGGCTGCGCCACGTCCAGGATGTGCACGTCAAGCACCAGGCCGTCATCGACACCCTGCCGGCAGAGCAACGCCATGACCGGCTGTGCGAACTGAATGTGCTGGAGCAGGTGCACAACGTGTGCCAGACCTTCGTCGTCCAGGATGCCTGGAAACGTGAGCAGCCACTCACCGTGCATGGATGGATCTACGGCCTCAAGGACGGACACATGCACGACCTCGGCTTCACGGTAAAGGGTCCGGAAGATCTGGCGCCCCGCTACGACGCCGCACTCAAAGCCCTCGAACCCTAATTACAACAGTCCTTTCAAGGAGAAACAGCATGCATGATCCCATTGTTATCGTCTCTGCCGCCCGCACCCCGATGGGCGCCTTTCAGGGCGTTTTCAACGACCTGAGCGCACCGCAACTGGGTGCCGTGGCAATCAAGGCTGCCGTTGAGCGGGCCGGAATCGATGCCAATCTGGTCGAAGAAGTGCTCTTTGGCTGCGTCCTGCCCGCCGGTCTTGGCCAGGCTCCGGTCCGCCAGGCCGCCCTCCTTGCCGGCCTGCCCCTGTCTGCCGGGTGCGCCATGGTGAGCAAAGTCTGCGGCTCCGGCATGAAGGCCACCATGGTCGGCCATGACGGCATTTTGGCCGGTTCGTCCGCCATCACCGTCGTCGGCGGCATGGAGTCCATGACCAATGCGCCCTATCTGCTGCCCAAGGCCCGTGGCGGCTATCGCCTCGGCCACGGCCAGACCCTCGACCACATGTTCTTCGACGGACTGGAAGATGCCTACTCCAAGGAAACCCGTGGCCGCCTGATGGGTACCTTTGCCGAAGACTGTGCCGGCAGCTACGGCTTCACCCGGCAAGCCCAGGACGAGTTTGCCATCCGCTCCACCACCCGCGCCCAGGCCGCCAGCAACAGCGGCGCCTTCGACTGGGAAATCGCTCCGGCCACCGTTTCCGGCCGCAAAGGCGAGGTCGTGGTGAGCAAGGACGAAGGTCCCTTCGCCGTCAATGTGGAAAAAATTCCCGCCTTGAAGCCGGCTTTCCGCAAGGACGGTACCGTTACCGCCGCCAATTCTTCTTCCATTTCTGACGGGGCTGCCGCCCTCGTCCTGATGCGCGCCTCCCAGGCTGACAAGCTGGGCCTCAAGCCCATCGCCAGGATCGTCGGCCATACCACCAACGCCCATACCCCCGCCCTCTTCCCCACGGCTCCCGTCGGCGCCATGCAGAAAATGCTGGCCAAGGCCGGGTGGACGGCGGACAGCGTCGACCTCAGGGAAATCAACGAAGCCTTTGCCGTGGTCACCATGGCCGGCATTCATGACATGAAGCTTGATCCGGAAAAGGTCAATGTCAATGGCGGCGCCTGTGCCCTGGGCCACCCCATCGGTGCTTCCGGCGCCCGCATTCTGGTCACCCTGCTGGGCGCTCTCAGGGCTCGCGGCGGCAAGCGCGGCATTGCCTCCCTGTGCATCGGCGGCGGCGAAGCCACTGCCCTGGCCGTGGAGATGTTCTAAGTCCCCGACGTGCCGAATCAAGCCAATTCCATTACCACCCTCAAAC
>CAZHVZ010000213.1:0-2524 GCA_964536245.1 uncultured Rhodocyclaceae bacterium | reverse complement strand
CAACGGTCATGTAGCCGAGCTGCGAGAGGGTCGAATAGGCCACGACGCGTTTGATGTCATTCTGGATGATGCCGAGGAAGCCCATGAACAGTGCAGTAATGGCCCCGATCACGATGACAAAGGAGAGGGCCGTCGTAGACAGTTCAAACAGCGGCGACATGCGGGAAACCATGAAGATACCGGCGGTGACCATGGTCGCCGCGTGAATCAGCGCGGAGATGGGAGTCGGGCCTTCCATGGAATCGGGCAGCCAGACGTGCAAGGGCACCTGGGCCGACTTGCCCATGGCACCGATGAACAGGCAGATACAGGTGACAGTCATCAGGGACCAGTCTGCCGCACCCCAGATATTGATGGTGGTGTCGGCGAAATCCTTGGACTTGTTGAATACCGTGGCGTAATCCAGCGTGCCGAAATGGGCGAGGATGAGACCGATGCCGAGAATGAAGCCGAAGTCGCCGACGCGATTGACCAGAAAGGCCTTCATGTTGGCGAAGATGGCCGTCGGGCGGGTATACCAGAAGCCGATGAGCAGGTAGGAAACAAGGCCGACCGCTTCCCAACCGAAAAAGAGCTGCATGAAGTTGTTCGACATCACCAGCATCAGCATGGAGAAAGTGAACAAGGAGATGTAGCTGAAGAAGCGGTTATAGCCGGGGTCTTCCTGCATGTAGCCGATGGTGTAGATATGCACCATCAACGACACGAAGGTGACCACCAGCATCATGGTAGTGGTCAGGCTGTCGATCAGAAAACCGACGTAGAAGGTGTAGTCACCGCTGGTCAGCCAGGTGTACACCGGACCGTTGAAGGTGTGACCGGCCTGGACATCCTTGAAAATCATCAGGGAGGCGATGACGGCCACCCCGGCGATGGTCACGGTGTGCGCCAGCCAGCGCGGAATCACCCGGCAGAAGAGACCGGCGATCATGGCACCGAACAAAGGTGCCAGGGGAACCAGCAAGTAGAGTTTTTGCATTTCCATGATTAACCCTTCAGGCTGTCCAGATCATCCACGTGGATGGATTTCAGATTGCGGAACAGCACGATCAGAATAGCCAGGCCAATCGCCGATTCGGCCGCCGCCACCGTCAGGATGAAGAAGACGAAAATCTGGCCGGAGAGATCCTGCAAATAGTGCGAAAAGGCGACGAAGTTCATGTTCACCGCCAGCAACATGAGTTCGATGGCCATCAACAGGACAATCAGGTTCTTCCGGTTAAGGAAGATACCGACAATGCTGATCGCGAAGAGAATCGCGCCCAGTTTCAGGAAGTGGGATAGTGTCAGAGTCAGCATAGGCTTCCCGGGGGTCAGTCTTTCTCAACCGGCATCTGCAGGACGCGGACGCGATCCTTCGCCTTGACGAAGACCTGCTGATTCGGATTGGTGTACTTGGTCTTTTTCGGACCGCGATAGGTCAGCACGATGGCGGCGATCATGCCGACCAGCAGGATGACGGAAGCCAGTTCGAAGGGATAGACGTAATCGGAGAACATCAGTGCGCCGATGCTCTTGGTGTTCGAAATCCCTGCCGGCATCATGGCATCAGCCGCCGGCACCTGAAAGAACTTGCTGCCCAGAACCAGTCCCATTTCAAGAACCATCAGCAGGCCGAGCAAGGCGCCCAGCGGCAGATAGTTCCAGAACCCCTGGCGAATCCGGTCAAGGTTGATGTCGAGCATCATGACCACGAAGAGGAAGAGCACCATGACCGCCCCGACATAGACCAGGATGATGGCAATGGCCAGAAACTCGGCTTGCAGCAAGGCCCAGATACCGCCACAACTGAAGAAGGCGAGAATCAGGAAGAGCGCGGCATGGACCGGATTACGGGCGGTAATGACGCGCAGGCTGGCAAAGATGAGAATTGCCGAGAGGAAAAAGAATACGAAAGTCTGAAAATCCATCGCTAATCCCTGTTATCGGTAGGGAGCGTCAAGTTCGCGATCCTTGGCGATTTGCGCCTCGTATCGGTCACCGTTGGCCAGCAGCATCGGCTTGGTGTAGTACAGATCACCCCGCTTTTCGCCGTGATATTCGAAAATGCGCGTTTCGACCACCGCATCCACCGGGCAGGCTTCTTCGCAAAATCCGCAGAAAATGCACTTGGTCAGGTCGATGTCGTAGCGCGTCGTACGACGGGAACCGTCATCGCGTGGTTCGGCCTCAATGGTAATGGCCATGGCCGGGCAAATCGCTTCGCACAGTTTGCAGGCAATGCAGCGCTCTTCCCCGTTGGGATAGCGGCGCAAGGCATGCAGACCGCGAAAACGCGGACTCATCGGTGTTTTTTCTTCGGGATACTGGACGGTGATCTTGCGGGCGAAGAAATACTTGCCCGTCACCGACATCCCCTTCAACAGCTCCTTGAGGAGCAGGCTGTTGAAGATTTCCTTCATCGAACCCATTGATTTCTCCTCACTTCCAGATATTTAGTGGCGACATCATCCAGGCGCCAACCACAACCAGCCAGACCAGGCAAATCGGAACGAACACCTTCCAACCCAGGCGCATGAGCTGG
>CAZHVZ010000212.1:2218-2589 GCA_964536245.1 uncultured Rhodocyclaceae bacterium | reverse complement strand
TCGTCGACCTCGGCGGTATCGATGGTCTGCTGCACATCACCGATCTGGCCTGGCGCCGTGTCCGTCACCCGAGCGAAGTGCTCAATGTGGGCGACGAAGTCACCGCCAAGATCCTCAAGTTCGACGCCGAGAAGAACCGCGTCTCCCTGGGCATGAAGCAGCTGGGCGACGATCCGTGGGTTGGTATTGCCCGCCGTTACCCGGCTGGTACTCGCCTCTTCGGCAAGGTCACCAACCTGACCGACTACGGTTCCTTCGTTGAAATCGAACAAGGCATCGAAGGTTTGGTTCATGTTTCTGAAATGGATTGGACCAACAAGAACGTTCAACCGTCCAAGGTCGTTTCCCTGGGTGATGAAGTCGAAGTCATG
>CAZHVZ010000212.1:0-2201 GCA_964536245.1 uncultured Rhodocyclaceae bacterium | reverse complement strand
TCGGTATCTTCATTGGTCTGCCCGGCGGTATCGACGGTCTGGTGCACCTCTCCGACCTGTCCTGGTCCGCTTCCGGCGAAGAGGCTATCCGCAACTTCAAGAAGGGCGACGAAGTCGAGGCAGTTGTTCTCGGCATCGATGTCGAGAAGGAGCGCATCTCCCTCGGTATCAAGCAGCTGGAAGGCGATCCGTACACCAACTTCATTGCCACCCACGAGAAGAACAGCATTGCGCGTGGCATCGTCAAGACGGTGGATGCCAAGGGTGCCGTGGTCACGCTGGATGGCGAGAATGAAGGCTACCTGCGTGCTTCCGAGTTCTCCCGTGACCGTATCGACGACCTGTCGCAACACCTCAAGGTGGGTGCAGAAGCTGGCTTCCGAGTCTTCCTCTGCCGCTTCCGGTACAACCAACCTGGGCGCCCTGCTCAAGGCCAAGCTGAACCAGCAAGGCTGATCGAGCCACAGCATGACCAAATCCGAGCTCATCGCCCGGCTGGCGGAACGTTTTCCCCAGTTGGTGGCGAAAGATGCTGATTTCGCGGTGAAGATGATACTCGATGCGATGTCCGACGCCCTGGTGCGCGGAGATCGTATCGAGATCCGCGGATTTGGCAGTTTTGCGCTCAATTATCGGCCGCCGCGTGTTGGCCGTAACCCCAAGTCGGGGGACAAGGTCAGTGTGCCTGCCAAATGGGTTCCCCATTTCAAGGCCGGCAAGGAGTTGCGCGAGCGGGTTGATCTGGCCGGTTAAGTTGCGGTTTGACCCGTCAATTGACCGGTGTGGTAGATTTGGGCAGCGCGTAGTGCGCTGCCCTTTTTATTTGTCCGTCCATGAAAATAGTGACCTGGGTTGTCAGGCTGTTGCTGTTCCTGTTTCTCTTTGCTTTTGCCATCCAGAACACCGATCCGGTGAGTCTGCACTTCATGCTGGGACAAAGCTGGCAAGCTCCTCTGGTCATTGTCCTGCTCGCCTTTCTCGTGGGGGGCGCTGTGCTGGGTGTTCTGTCCCTGCTCGGTCTCGTATTTCGCCAGCGCCGGGAAATTTCCCATCTCAAGCGTCGTCTTGACCAAGCCGACCATCGTCCGGCAGAAATGTCGTCTGCAGAATGAGTGATCTTTTCGAATTCTGGCAGTTGCTGCTCATTCCCGTTTTCTTCGGGCTGGGCTGGGCTGCCGCCCGGGTCGATATGCGCCAGGTGGTGCATGAATCCCGCGCTTTGCCGCGCTCCTATTTTCAGGGCTTGAATTTTCTGCTCAACGAGCAGCCCGACAAGGCCATCGACTCCTTTCTCGAGGTTGCCAAGATCGATTCCCAAACCGTCGAACTGCACTTTGCCCTGGGCAGTCTGTTCCGTCGGCGGGGTGAAACCGAGCGCGCCATCCGCATGCACCAGAATCTGATCGATCGGCCGGATGTGGAAGACGAGTTTCGCCTGCATGCCCTGTCCGAGTTGGGTCAGGACTATCTCAAGGTCGGTTTGCTCGACCGGGCCGAAGAGATTTTCAACAAGCTGATCGGTACCTCTTTTGCCGAAGAGGCCAAACGCAATCTGCTGGAAATCTACCAGGTGGAAAAGGAATGGCTGAAGGCGATCCAGATTGCCAAGGAGCTGCCGGACGTTGCTTCCCAGAAGGAAATCGCCGAGTACTACTGCGAGTTGGCCGCTGGCGAAATCATGCGCTCCCGTCCCGATGCAGCACGGGAGTATCTGGAAACGGCCATGCAGCAGAATCGAAAATGCGTGCGAGCCAGCCTGTTGCAAGGGGATTTGCTTCTGCAGGAAGGGCGGCTGTCGGAAGCAATTGAGGCCTGGCAACGAATCGAGCAGCAAGATCCGGCTTTTCTGGCTCTGGTGGCGCAACGCCTGCTCGATGTGTATCGCAAACTGGAGCAGAAGGAAGAGGGTGTTGCCTTGCTGCGCGGCTACCTTGAGCGCTATCCGTCGCTCGATTTGCTTGATGTGGTCTATCAACTGGTTCTTGAAAGCGAAGGCAACGAGTCGGCTTACCGGCTGGTACGCGATGAATTGCAACGTAATCCGACCCTGCTCGGGCTGGAAAAACTGATGAGTGCCCGCCTGCCCCTGGCCGCACCGGAAACACGGCCCGATCTGGAGTTGGGCAAGACCATTGTGCAAAGCTACACCAAGCGCCTGTCGCGCTATCAATGCGATAATTGCGGTTTTAAGGCGCGGCAGT
>CAZHVZ010000211.1:1319-2601 GCA_964536245.1 uncultured Rhodocyclaceae bacterium | reverse complement strand
CTGGTGCACAAATCGACCCGGCAAGGCGGCCTCTTTCGGGCCTACGGCAAGGTGAACCGGGTTCGGCGTGCGCTGGGTTGGGGTGGCGGGTTGCTGTCGCCGATGGGCGGGCGGCGCAAAGGCATGCAACGCAAGACCTTCATACGGCTGGTGCAAGCGTTGGCCGAGGCATCCCTGGCGGCGGCCGGCGAGCATGACACGGCCTTTGAGCGATTGGATAAGCGGCTAGAGAGAATCCGGGTTCCGGTTTGAATCCTGATTCGTCCGCCCTGAACAGTTCCGTCTTCAGCCGCAGGCAGGTCGGTGCTTATGCGAAGCGGGTATCAGTGCAGCGATGACCGACTGCATGGCCAGCCCAATGCGGGAGCAATAAAGCCGCCGCGCGGCCAGAATCAGGCGCATGTTATGCCCGGCGCCGCACATCACCGCATGCAGCGCAACGCCCAGCGTGACCTTGAGCGGGTTGCGGCCAGCCGCCCGTCCATCTTCATGTGCCCAATTGCCGGCTCGATGGCGCTGCGTCGCTTGATCATGGCCTTCAGCGTCCTGGTGACGCCGTGTCGTGGCGACCCCGGCGCCCTTTTCTTGCCTGTGCCGGACAAGGTCGGGGCATTTACGTTTTGATGGCGACAAGGACAGTCAAGAGGACGAAGAGCAGAACTGTCACGCCCAACCACAGGAGTTGTCTAGAAGTTCGGTCTGGTTTCAAAATCTGGTTCCCCGCGTCTGAACGAGAATGACTTCGATGTTTCTGCACTTCTGATTGGATTTGAACTGGGTCCGACTCAAATGCAGGTTCGGGCGCCTTCGCAGGCTTCAGGAAAGTTTCTTCTGGGCGAGCGATTGGCCGACCCTGCCCCTCATGATGGCTTGGCGAAGGAGTGGGCGGGGGACTAGGCAACATGCCTGTTCGAATCAGGTGGTGAAGAGACGGATTGTCAGATGCGTGCAGTGGAGGCATTGGAGGCGGCGTTTCTGGAACCGGCGTCGGCGACAGTCTGGCGGCAATTGCGGAGGGCCTCGTTGGATGTTGAACCGTCTCAGCCTCAGTAAATTCCTTTTGACTATTTCCGGCTTGCGATGATTTGTCCGGGTCGCCGGCCTCGGCCAGATCGAAAACTCTGCCGTGAACTTTTTCGTGGCAAGGGCGACACAGAGTGACCAGATTGCCTTGCTGATTCGTGCCGTACTTCGATAGGTAAATGATGTGGTGGACATCTAGCGGTTGGGATGTGCTGCCGCAGTCGTGGCATTGATAGTTGTCCCTGGTCCTAATCCGGCG
>CAZHVZ010000211.1:438-1309 GCA_964536245.1 uncultured Rhodocyclaceae bacterium | reverse complement strand
CGCGCCTGGACGCTGTATTGGTGGTTTGAGGACGTTGACGAGCTTCCGGACCTCGCGTATCTCCCGCGGCGGGACACCTCCCCCCAATTCCCTGGGTAGGTCCAGTTCCGGCAATGGTCTATTCGGAGCAAGCCACGTCGCTGGGCGCGCATTTGCTTGAAGTCCCTGGTGCCATTGAGTGGGTCTGCCAGTAGCCTGTTCAGCCACCCTGGCAATGCTTGGTCAACGGATTGTTCCAAGTCGTTGAGAACTCTGACGGCCTTGGTTCGCTTCCATTGCTCATCAGCCTCTTCTTGCTCAATCATTGCCCTTCTCAGCATGCCTCTGGAGAGCATTTCGCGGATGCGTTTTTCCGCCTCAATCGCAGGTTCATCGAATTCATTGAGCGTGTTGACACAGCGCGTACAAATGCCAATGTGTTCCGTCTGGAATCGCAGCGCTCGAAACTCCCTCTGGCAAATCTGACATCTGGGCATTTGGCGTGGAGTCCTTCAGTCCGAGTCGCTCGCTCAGTTCGATTCAACTTGTCGTTGTTCTGCTGCACATAGAGCAGGCAAGGTCAACGTCTAGGCCTGAGGTGCCCCTGGTATTGCACATGTCATGTCGTATGTTCACCCCACCAGTGTCGACTTGCCCAAAGCAGCTTCTGGAGAATTCCAATTTACATGGAACGCGAGGCGCTACCAAGCTGACTGCACTGAGAAGATACAGCAACCTATCCAAGCGAGCGTGACAGCTCTCAGTGAGCCCGCCGCGTGCGGGCTTTTTCACGGCTACACGGTCCGAAACAGGGTGCTGCTGGCTACACAGTGGCTACACGGAGCAAAAAGAAAAAAGGGTTCGTCACTTTTTAATAGCGACGAACCCTTAT
>CAZHVZ010000211.1:0-388 GCA_964536245.1 uncultured Rhodocyclaceae bacterium | reverse complement strand
ACGGGGGGGGGGGTGTTGGCCCATATGGCGGGGGGGGCGGTGGGGGGCCGCGCCGCCGGCCTGCTCGATCAGCCAGGCCATCGGGTTGGCTTCATACATCAGCCTTAGCTTTCCGGGCTTGTTCGGTTCCCGCTTGTCCCAAGGGTACATGAACACCCCGCCGCGGGTCATGATCCGGTGCACGTCGGCGACCATGCTGGCCACCCAGCGCATGTTGAAGTCCTTGCCGCGTGGCCCATCCTTGCCCTGCAGGCATTCGTCGATGTAGCGCTTGATCGGTTCGTCCCAGTGGCGCAGGTTGCTCATGTTGATGGCGATTTCCTTGGTGTGTTCGGGAATCCGGATGTTTTCGGCGGTCAGAACGAATGATCCCTGCTCGCGATCGAGC
>CAZHVZ010000210.1:1245-2734 GCA_964536245.1 uncultured Rhodocyclaceae bacterium | reverse complement strand
CCGAGGCGATACCTTCGCGCCGCCCTTGGCGCGGGAGAAATGGCGGCAGTCTGGCGAAAGCCAAAGGAGATCCACCTCCCGGCCAGCGCATGATTCGCGTGGGCGCACTTCCCAGACTGACGCCTCTTCGTGGTGGGTCTCCGGGTGGTTCGCTGCGTGCATCTGGATCGCGTGGTGGTCATGGTTCACGGCAAGGTCAGGGGCTCTCCCCGTGGCCCACTGAATTCCCAGGGATGCACCACCGCCGCCGGCGAAGAGATCGACGATCACGCGGAAAGCTCCTTCGTGTTCATGCTGGATCCTTGATGCGTTTGCACAGTTCTTCGTGGTATTCCTTGGCCGTGGCTCTGACTGCGATTCGATCTTCGCGGAGAAGGTGCCCTGTGCTGGCTTGCTGGAGCCGCTTCAGTTCGCTCCGCAGGAGCGAAGTCGACATTTCAGATGGCTTGTAGTTCATTCCGGTGCCTTTCGTGGCCTCGATTGCTTTGAGTGCGCGCTCGGCAATCGACTCGAGCGCGCGGTTCTGTTCTTCCAGCTCGTAAGGCGTCCATTCTGCCGGCTCTTCTGGTTTGAAATCTTCTTCGTGCTCGCTGTGACCTTCGGCCGAAACGCATTCGTTGTCATTGTTGAGCCAGCGACCTCGCACGGACGCCGTCCGATGGATCTCATTCATCGCGATGAGCAGTTCGTGGTGTTCGTTCGCCAGCTTGTTGTGTTCTTCTCGTAGGCGCCGCGTTTCGCCCTTGCCGGCGATGTGGTCGGGCCAGAGCCAGAAATGGCTTGCGCTCATTCGTCCTCCTTGGTGGCTTCGAGGGCGGCGCGAGTCTCATCGATCAGTTCTGCGTGTTCCTCGCGCACGCTTTCCTCTTCCCCCTCCCAAGCCTGGAGATTGTCGGATAACGCCTCTCGTAGAATCTGGACTTGCTTGGCGAGGTTTTGATCTTTGTCGCTTGCGCTTGTGATGCCAAGCGATCGCAAGATGTCCCTGGCGAGATCTTGCGCCCCTTGTCCTCTTTGCGGCGTTTCGCTGAGGTTGCTTTGCATGCTGATCGCTTCCCGAATTGTTCCTTGGATCTGCGCGGCCATGTCTTCAGCCTCTGTTCCTTCGGCGGTGGTGATGGCTGCAATTTCCATGAGCGTGCTTTTCATTGTGAGCACTTGGTCCGCCAGCATTGGCAGGACTTGGCCGTGCAGTACCGGCATCGAGGCGATCAGTTGAGCTTCTTCTTTGGAGAAGAGGCCTTTCTTTCCTATCGCGCTCAAGATCCTGGTGGTGGGCTTTGGGCTGCTTTCTTGCATCACGCGATACAGTTGCCTTCCGTATTCGTCACGATGGCCTATTGCAGCCTTGGCGATCCATTTTTGCGTTGCGATTTCGCTCATCAGCAGAACTCCGATTCCTCGTCTTCGCTTTCCGATGGCTCAGGAGGCTCTCCTCTGTTCCTGGCGGCGCCCCCCCCGCCCGCGGCGCGGGCGTGGGCGAAAAGCC
>CAZHVZ010000210.1:0-1110 GCA_964536245.1 uncultured Rhodocyclaceae bacterium | reverse complement strand
GCATCGTCTGGCATGTTCTCTGGGTCGCGATACATGTTCGCTCCTTGGTGAAAGTGAACGGGCGGCGGCTCGGTCCCGAAACTTGGATTATCCATCGACAAACCTCATATGGTACCGCCGCCCGTAGCCCGGGTCCTCCCGGGTTTCAAATTCGGGTGCCGGCTTCTGACCCCGCGTTCTCTCGGTGCCGGCACCCTTCCAGGGTAAACCCTGGATTTCTATTCGTCGAAGCTGTGCTTCTTCGCTTCTTCGAGGATTCCCTTGAGGGCCTCTTCTGCGTCTTCCTGTTTTTCCCATCGCCATCCGTCCTGGGTGGCCTTCCCGCCGTTTGTTGGCGTCTCCTTGGCTCCTTGCCCCAGCCAGACTCCGGAGCTTGTCCTGCTGTACCGTAGGCGGATTCCGAAGCCGCCTTGCGCCGGCGCGACGTGAGCGATCAGCTTCATGGCTTGCGGACGCATCAGAGCCATCCTGCTGTGCGGAAGCTGGATGTTCCGTTGTTTGCCGTGACGATGAGGTGGTCGATCAGGGTCAGCTCCAGGCTTTCCCCGATCTGTTGCACGCGCCTGGTGAGCTCTCGGTCCTGCGTGGATGGGAGCGTGCTTCCGCCTGGGTGATTGTGCGCGAGCACAATTCCTGTGGCGTCGAGCTCGAACGCCGCCTTGAAGAGCTGGCGGGGGTACAGCACGGTCCTCGTGCGGCTGCCGCCGTCGAATTTCTTGATGCCCAGTAGCCGGCGTCCCTGGTCGAAGAACAGGGCGACGAATCGCTCTTCCTGGTAGTCGCCAAACTGCGGCTTGAGCAGTTCTTCCATTTCCTTCTGATCCAGGATGACCGGTTTTTCCGCCACTTCCTCTGCGAGCAGGGCGCAAGCCATTTCGTTGAGCTTCCGGGCGCGTTCCCGCGGCGTTTTGGCGCTCACAGTTCCACCGCCGTTTCGATCGATTTGAGGATGTGGGCTGCGTCGCACGGCGGTTGCTCTTCCATTCCGCATGGCTCGCCCTGCTTCTTGTACGCGTCGCAGCCGGTGCATGTTCCATCCTCGTCTTCAATGAGGCGGTATTTGCAGCCTTTGTACTCGACGATTCCGTTGCTCACAGTTCCACCTGCTCG
>CAZHVZ010000209.1:0-2786 GCA_964536245.1 uncultured Rhodocyclaceae bacterium | reverse complement strand
AAAATCATGAACGGAACGCTGCGGACGGGGGCAGGGATGCAGTACTGAAGACTTTGCTCAAACAGGTGGGGCTTGATGCCGAAGCCGCTGGCCGCTATCCCCACGAGTTTTCCGGCGGGCAGCGCCAGCGTATCGCCATTGCCCGCGCCCTGGCGGTGCAGCCGCAACTGCTCATTTGCGATGAGCCCACGTCGGCGCTGGATGTTTCGGTACAGGCGCAGATTCTCAACCTGCTCAAATCCTTGCAGGCGGAGCTGGGGGTTGCCTATCTGTTCATCACCCATAATTTCGGCGTGGTGGAATACCTCGCCCACGAAGTGGCAGTCATGTATCTCGGCCGTATCGTCGAGCATGGCACAGCCGAAGAGGTGCTGGGGCAGGCGCGGCATCCGTATACCCGTGCCTTGCTCTCGGCGGTACCGGTTCCCCGGCTGGAGAGCGGTCAAACGGCGATCAAGCTGGCGGGAGAGACGCCCTCGCCATCCAATCCCCCGCCTGGTTGCCATTTCCATCCCCGCTGCCCTCAGGCGACGGATATTTGCCGTCAGCAGTATCCGGCGGTTACGGCCATTTCCGAGACGCACCGCGTCGTCTGCCACCTTTACCCCGAAAAATTCTAGCGGTGTTTCGGCCTGGCGGCCGCCGTGTTCTTGGCCGGGGCCGGCGGTTTGCTGCTTTTGACTTGCCCGACCGGGGATTTTGCCGCATTTTTCGTGGCGGGTTTGGCCCCAGCTTTAGCCGGCGCTTTGCCGCTGCCGACTACAGTCTTGCCTGTCTTGCCCTTGGTCCCGCGAGCGGATTTCGCGCCAGGCGGTGAAGCCGGGCGCGCCGAAGGCGGCTTGTTGTCGGAGAGGCTGCTCAAGTCGGCAACCATCGGCGCTTCGGAAATACGGTCCAGACTGTCTTCCCCGGTGGCAGAGGGGACCAGCAAAGTGGATCCGGCGGAAATTTTCAGACTGCCGTGAATGCCGTTGACCCGTTTCAGATCGTCCAGAGTAATGCCGAAGCGCGGGGCGACCTTGTCCAGCTTCTCCCCCGGCTTGAGGGTGTAGGCCTGCCAGGTGCTCAGGGGTTGCTGGTTGTTTTCGAGATTGCTCTGGAAGGTGTCCACTTTGTCGGCGGGGATGACCAGGGAGACGTCGCCCTTGATGACCGGGCGATTGTGGGACGGGTTGAGGGCGACGAATTCCTCGACGGGCATCTCCGCCAGTTTCGCGGCTTTGGCCACGTCAATCGGCTTGCCGGCTTCGACGGTCGCGATCTGCTGCCGGTTGAGCAGTTCCGGCAGGCGTAGCTGGGCCATCAGTTTGGGGTTGTTGAAAATGTTCTTGAGAGCCTGCAACTTGGGTACGTAGTGGCGCGTCTCGTTGGGCATGGTCAGGCTGGAGTAATCGGTGGGCAGACCCTTGGCCTGATTTTTCTCCATGGCTCGTTTGACGGCACCTTCCCCCCAGTTGTAGGAGGCCAGCGCCAAGTGCCAGTCGCCATTCATTTCGTAAATGGTTTGCAGATAGTCGAGGGCAGCGCTGGTGGAAGCCACGATATCGCGGCGCTCGTCTTTCCACCAGTTCTGCTCCAGGTTATAGCGCTTGCCGGTGGCCGGGATGAACTGCCACAGCCCGGAGGCATGAGCGCGGGAGTAGGCCATGGGATTGAAGGAGCTTTCCACCATCGGCAGAAGGGCCAGTTCCGTGGGCATGCCCCGTTTTTCCAATTCCTCGACGATGTGATGCATGTAGCGGCTGCTGCGCTCCACCATGCGACGCAATCCCTCGGGACGGCTCTGGTACCACTGCTGGTGTTGCAGAACATAGCTGTCGTTGAGGTCGGGCATGGAAAAGCCGTTGCGGATGCGCAGCCAGAGGTCGTCAGTCTGGGTGGTCAGGTCAACACCGCTGGCCGGCAAAGGTGTCGCCCTTAATTCGTGCACGGTGAGGGGGTCTTCGGAGGCCGGCGATACCTTCTCGTAGGAAAACCCAAGCAAGGATCGCAGCGTGGAGACTGCGTCAGCCTGGGCCGGCATGACCGGAAGGCAGCCGGCAATCAGCAGGCACAGGGAAAGCAGGCGGTTGTGCGGGGTGTGACGAGGCAGTGGCAAGGGCTTGATTTCCGTATGCGACGGAGTCGTCGATGAAACGGGAAATTATACCCCGGTCGCCGGTCTGGTTTTTAAGGTCCTGATCAAAGCCCGGTCATGAATGTGACTGCCAGAAGCAGATGCCTTGAATGGGTTGAACAGACACGGGGTGACATGTTGGCAGGTGGCGTTTTCCCGCAGCGACAAGGGAAGTCGGTGGTCAGACCTGAATCGACATGCCGGAATGTCATGGATATGTTTTTTGAATTTTTTGGGAATTTAATTTTATTCAATAAAAACAGGTAGTAATGCCAGTTTTCAAGACGTGGCATGAGGGTTGCTATAGGTTGATGGACATGTCGTTTTGAGCGGCTTGTTTTTAAACCTTGCATTGAGCAAGACACCAAAACTATCTCACTTCGAAGGGGGTTTCATGAAATCTAAGCTTGTTGTTATCGCTTCCATTCTCTCCATGGGTATTGCCGGCGCTGCTGTTGCTGCTGATCAAAAGGGCATGTCCGGCATGGAAGGTCAGAAGGGCATGAGCGGTATGTCCGGCATGTCCGGCATGGAAGGTCAGAAGGGTATGAGCGGTATGTCCGGCATGTCCGGCATGGAAGGCAAGAAAGGCCAGAAGGGCATGAGCGGCATGTCTGGCATGGAAGGCCAGAAGGGCATGAGCGGTATGTCCGGTATGGAAGGCCAGAAG
>CAZHVZ010000208.1:2391-2820 GCA_964536245.1 uncultured Rhodocyclaceae bacterium | reverse complement strand
TGTCTTGGCTGGCGGTTCTCCGTCCTTCGGTTCGTCCTTTGGCGCGTCACCGGCAAGTTTGCCGCCGGCGGGTTTATCCGTTGGCGGCGGCGTGTCTTTCGGCGGCGTGTCCTGGGGCTGGCCGAGGAGAGAAACATCAGCGCCAACCACATCGGTGTTATGCGTTGGCATTGCTCAGTTCCTTCCCTTGGTTTTCTTTCTGTGCCTGGAAAAACAATTCCGGGCACGCTTCCATCACGTCTTGAAACAGCTCAAGGGTGAGTTCCCGCTTGCCTTCCAGGTAATACGTGTTCGAGTTACCAGTGAAGCACTTGCGGAAAATGTTGCCCCGGTCCAGCTCGTACCAGATATGGCGTCGTCCGGCGGGCAGTTCCATGATCGTCTTGAGGTCGGCCAGACGCTGCATCCTGGCGAGCTTGACCTTTTCGG
>CAZHVZ010000208.1:1289-2354 GCA_964536245.1 uncultured Rhodocyclaceae bacterium | reverse complement strand
CCTGTGGTGTCATTACTGTTGCGCCCCCTGTATCAGCGCCCGGAGAGCGTTATTTCCGCCCATGTCGGCCTGGGACAAGTCTTTTGCCCCCTTTGCCATAGTCAATGCGGTCTGCTGCGCCTGTTCCTCCTGCTGCTGCTTTGCCCTTGCCTCCCGGAGCTGCGCCACGTCGGCATCACTGACAACCATGGTCGGCGGAATCCCGATGGCATCCGCGAGCTGATCCACGCTGTCATCAAAGTCAACCTTGTCCAATACGTCAGGCTTGACCGTCGCCATCTGCCCCACCAGCCCGGTAAACTGCTGAATCCCGCTGACCGTCACCAGCTTCTGCGCCTGCGCCAGGATCGAGATGTACTCGACCTTCAACTCCATGCCCTGCAATTCAGGCGGTGGCGGGGGAATAAATCCAAGCCGCTGCATGTGATTAAATACCCGGTCGATGGCAGGCGAGAGCAGTTCCCCGTGGGTCCGTTCCAGGACCGGGCCAAGCATGGTTAATTTTTCTTCGTATTTCCTTGCGATTTCATAAGCCGTCTTGTCGCCCTGCTCGGAAGTTGCCAGCATCAGGAACAAGTCATTAAAAAAGCCTTCGCGGATATCCTGCTTCTGCGACTGGATGTCGGCGTTCAATTCGGTCAGCGACGGATTGATCTGGTAGAGGGAGCGCAAGCCTTCTTTTCCGGTCATGGCGTCATCGTTGAAGTTGAGGCCGCCGGGGAAAGTATTGATACTTTCGTTCTTCATACTCGACGGCGCGACCACCGGCGGCTCGATGACCTTATGCAGCCCGATCAGGTAATCCTCGCGCATCTTCTGTATGGCTTTGTTCTTTCCGCGCAAGATTATGGCCGGGCTGTAGCCGTAGGTGTCCTGGCCGACAACGTGCCAGCGCGGTGTCATGCAGGGAAAATCCTCGAAGCCAGTCACCTTCAACAGCTTCTGGTAGCCGGCAGTGTTGTTCTCGTAGTAGATCGAACGGAAGGGGAATTTGACCCCGACATCGTAGCGGTCATCATTCGGTTCGATGACATTCGTTACTTGGAAAAGCTGCTCGGGATGGTC
>CAZHVZ010000208.1:0-1279 GCA_964536245.1 uncultured Rhodocyclaceae bacterium | reverse complement strand
GGCCCGCTGGACGTTGTGGCTGCAATTCTCTTTTCCGTAGGCTTCGACCATCTGGCGGGCAGAGAACCAGAACCGACGATAGAACGTGTCCACCTTGTTCTCTGCATTCTGACTTATCCAATATTCTCCGCAAGTAAATGGCCGGCAACGGATCGCGGTTACCATGCTGTCGAGGATCGCCATGGCCGCGGTCCCGAAACCGCCAAGTTCGATAAAGACATGGTGCGTCGAGTTGTAGAAGTTCGACTTCGACAATACCCAGCGCATTCGTTCTTCGACGGTAAACAACCAGGCTTTGACCGGGGAATAGTCGGCAAGGTCGGGATCTGGAACCCCGAGCCGGAACCACGGCCGGGATTGCGAGCAGCAACCAGACTGCATTCCGGCGGCGAGGATACCAAGCGCCCGCTGCGCTATCTCTTCGTAAATCTTCTCGCCCTTCTTGCTGCCGTCATTGGTTTCAGTGGAACTATCGCCGGACAGGCCTTTGGAGTGGTAGGGAAGGAAGTAATCCCGAATGTCAGTCCAGGTAGGTACCCAAGTCTGCCGATGCGCGTCAAGCTCGGCATGGCGTGAATTGAGTTTTTTGCGGATTTCCGCTGCGTCTGTCATGGTTTCCCTCATTGGCCTCCGAACGCATCATCGGCCTCCGAAAGGGTTGAATTGTCTATTGAACTATTGCCCGAGCAAACTCTTGCCGGTGGTCTGAGCCGGTCCCGGAAGTCCCAGCCCGCCGGTCTTATTGGTTGATGCCATGCCCTGCGCGGCAAGTTGCCGCTTTCTGACATCATTCCGCGCTGCGATCTGTGCAGCATCCGCATTCTTCAGGGGTTCAGCCGGTGGCGGTACTTCCGGAACTTCGGGCGTCGATGCAGAAGAAGATCCACCGCCAAATAAACTGTCGGCCAATCCCCCAGAAAATACTGACAGCGCCTTTTTAACACTGCACATCTCAAGACTGCCCTTTGTGCTATTTACCCGCCACAATAACACCGATAGGTTACAATTTCAATAAGCATTGTAAAGAATTATTATTTAAAGGCGATTTCCCAGATGTTGAGTTGCTCCTGAATTTCATCTGGGACAATCAGATAGTCGGGAAGCGAAAGCCATCTTCCGGCAATCAAGATATAGCTTTGCTGCCTCGGTTTCAAAAAGACAAATATCCAAATTGTACGGATTACGGTACTGCCCTTGTCGTCTTTCGTGACCGAGTGAAATCTTATTTGTTTCTCCTGTTGTTTATTTAGTTGCTGGTAGTTTTTCGTTAAATCCTGTA
>CAZHVZ010000207.1:0-2852 GCA_964536245.1 uncultured Rhodocyclaceae bacterium | reverse complement strand
GCCGCCTCGGGGCAGGGTCAGGCTGGCTTGCTCGTCGTTGAACAGCTCCGGCTTCCAGTCTTCAATGGGGCGGTCGTAGCTGCGGCTGGGGATGCCGGTGTGGGCCAGCCCGGCCCGTGCGGCATTGCTGTGCGGGGTATCGGCTGCAAGCAGGAGATTGGCGAGACCCTTGGCGGTGAGAATTTCGAACAATTTCTGCACCCAGTTGCCGGGGGTGACGCGATGCACCTCGGCGCGCGCGGCTTCCATCATCGAGGCAAAGCGGCGAGTCCGTTCGTCAGCCTGTTCGTGACGAGCGCGGGCGGCATACCATTCCTCCGGGCTTGGCGTGGGATAGAGCCCCTTGGCCCGGGCCGCCGCCAGGCGCTGAAAGATGCGGTCGCGGGCGTTCATCGGGCACCTCCGGTACGCTTCCTGAGAAAACTGGCGATATGCTCGCCGGGCAGGCTGGGCTGGCTACGTCCCTCCTGTTGGTCTTTCCAGGCGGCATGGCCAAGAATATTCATCAGACAGCCGCAATCGGCGCTGACCACCCGCTCGGCGCCGGTAGCTTTGAGGGCATTGACCTTGTCCGAGACCATGGCGGCGGAGATTTCCGGGTGACGTACCGAAAAGGTCCCGCCGAAGCCGCAGCACTCGGCTTCATGTTCCTGCCGGGCAACCGGAACCTTGACGAGGAATTCGGTGAACTCATAAACACGGCTCGAAAGCTCTTCCGCCTTGGCCCCGTAAACCGGATCGCCGGCAAACAGGGTGGGGTAGTGGTGTTTCATCATGCCGGCGCAGGAGCCGGAGGGGACTACAACCGGCCAGGGTTCCGGGAAAAGCCCCAATTGCAACCTGGCAACCTGGCGGGCTTCCTCATGAAAACCGCTGCTGTAGGCGGGTTGTCCGCAACAGGTCTGGTTCTCCGGGAAATGCACGGTAATTCCCTGATCTTCCAGCAGCCGAATAGCGTCCAGACCGGCGCCGGGAAAGAACTGATCGACCACGCAGGTAGCAAAAAAATAGACATCGGTAACGGGCGTTGGCATGTCTTCTCCAAAGTCTTTTCATTGTTAGTGCCATGATTGCTGGCGGTTTCCGGTAAAGTGGTAAAACCAATTCACCGGATTGGTGAAAATTTAAGGGATTACCGGTACTTAGTCAATGCCGATAGGGAAATCCCTAAGCTTGCAAAGCACAATAATTGGCGGTTAGAATGTGCTGGTCTTACCAATAAATGGGCTACCACAACCATGCCGCAAGTTAAACTACAGGTTCCGCGCATATCCGACGCCATTGCTTCTTCGTTGGAGCGCCGCATTCTGGAAGGTTCCCTGAAGGCCGGCGACCGCCTTCCACCGGAACGGGAGCTGGCCGTCGAACTCGGCGTGTCGCGTCCTTCCCTGCGTGAAGCGATCCAGAAACTGGCGTCCAAGGGAATGCTGCAAAGCCGCCAGGGAGGAGGGACCTTCGTGACCGATCGTCTTGAATCCACTTTTTTCGACCCCTGGCAGGACATGATGGGAGCACACCCCGATCTGCGCTTGGATTTGCTTGAATTTCGCCGGATGTTGGAAGGGCAGGCCGCCGAATGGGCTGCGGAACGTGCCACGGAAGCGGATGTTTCTCGCCTGGAAAAGGCATTTGAAGCCCTCAACGAGGCTTTTTCCGGTGATGACATGGTGCATCGCTCTGCCTGCGACATTGCTTTTCACCAGGCCATTTCGGAGGCTAGCCACAATGCCTTGATCGGCCACCTGGCATCGGCCATGCTGCGCCTGCTGCAAGACAACATCAGCCTCAATTTGCGGGAACTGAAAAGTGTTCCCGCCGCCGGAACGCTTTTGCAAAACCAGCACCGGGTGCTTTTTGAGGCAATTCGCGACCGTAAGCCGACTGCGGCCCGGGCAGCGGCCCAGACCCATATAGATTTTGTCCAGGAAACGCTGGCCCAGTCGCTGCGTTCCGTAGCGCGGCGGGAAAGCGCCGAGCGGCGTTTGGGCAACGATTTTTCAGTAATCCCCTCCCTTGATCAGTAAAGAAAGGAATAGTCATGGCGTCTTACGTCATCCCCTTTGAAGAATTGCGAATGACCGATGTCGAGCAGGTGGGCGGCAAGAATGCATCACTGGGCGAAATGATCAGCCAATTGGCCGGCTCCGGTGTGCGTGTGCCAGGTGGTTTTGCCACCACCGCCGAGGCGTATCGGGAATTTCTCGCCCAAAGCGGACTGGATGCGCGCATTGAGGCCGAACTTGAGCATCTGGATATTGATGACGTCAATGCCCTGGCCGCGAGCGGTGCAAAGATTCGCCAATGGATCGTCGACACCCCCTTCCCGACCCAGCTAACGGTTGAAATAACCGCACAATATCAGCGCCTTGTTGCTGATTCTTCAAGTGATATGTCGTTTGCTGTGCGCTCCAGCGCGACAGCGGAAGATTTGCCCGATGCCTCCTTTGCCGGCCAGCAGGAAACCTTCCTCAATATCGTCGGTCTGGAAAACATCCTGCACGCCATGAAGGAAGTTTTTGCCTCCCTGTACAATGACCGGGCCATTTCCTACCGCGTACACAAGGGCTTTATCCACGCCGATGTTGCCCTCTCGGCCGGGGTGCAACGCATGGTCCGTTCGGACAAGGGGGCCGCCGGCGTTATGTTCACCCTCGATACCGAATCCGGCTTCCGCGATGCCGTTTTTGTCACCTCCAGCTACGGCCTCGGTGAAACCGTGGTCCAGGGCGCCGTCAATCCCGACGAGTTCTACGTCCATAAGCCCATGCTGGCCGCCGGCAAGCAGGCCGTGATCCGCCGCAACATCGGCTCGAAGATGATCAAGATGACCTTTGCCGCCGAGAAAGTCGCCG
>CAZHVZ010000206.1:0-2874 GCA_964536245.1 uncultured Rhodocyclaceae bacterium | reverse complement strand
GCTTACAGTTTGGCATTGGACAAGCGGGTTATTTCGAGATCGCGACGGCGTGTTGTTTCCCTGTGTTCATTGAAAACGGTCTCGGGGTCGGTATAGGCAAAGGCGCTCTGCGCCCAGTCATTGGCCAAAAGACGCCCCAGGCGCCTGGCGAAATCAGCCGCGATCTCCCAGTCCGGCCTGGCCTCGCCCGGCGCAGGAACCACTGTCCGCGCCCGGGAAATCCTGCGCTCCGAATTGGTCATGGTGCCGGATTTTTCGCCCCAAGTACTGGCGGGCAGCAGCAGGTCAGCATAGTCCGCCGTTTCGGAAGTGCGATAGGCTTCCTGAACGACAACGAACTCCGCCGCCTGCAAGGCTTCCCGCACCTCTTTCTGATTGGGCAAGGAAAGCGCCGGATTGGTACAAGCGATCCAGACGGCCTTGATCTCACCATTGCGCAGTGCTTTGAACAATTCAACGGCAGGGCGGCCTGGATTCTCAGGCACACCGGGTAGTCCCCACAAACGTGCAACTTCAGCCCGCTCCTCGGCCTTGGCAAGGTCCCGATGGGCAGAGAGCAGATTGGACAAGCCACCAACCTCCCGCCCACCCATGGCATTGGACTGGCCAGTGAGGGAAAACGGGCCGGCACCGGGTTTGCCGATCTGACCGGTCGCAAGATGCAAATGGATGATCGCCGCGTTATTGCGGGTGCCATGGCTGGACTGGTTCAAGCCCTGGCAATAAAGCGACAGCGCAGACTTGGCGGCGCCAAAATAGTGCGCCGCACGAATGATATCTTCGCTAGGGATAGCGCACACTTCCGCTGCTGCCGATGGTGTATAGCGGACCAACTCTTGCTTGAGCGCCTCGAAACCTGTCGTATGCGCAGCGATGTAGCCTTGGTCAACCAATCCGTCAGTGATCAGCACCTGCAACATGGCATTCAAGAGGGCCACATCGCTGCCCGGTTTCAGGGCAAGGTGAAGATCGGCAATCTCGGCAGTTTCAGTACGCCGGGGATCGGCGACAATGATTTTTAATGCCGGATTGGCCGCTTTCGCTTCTTCGATACGCCGAAAAAGAATGGGGTGAGCGGTTGCCGGATTGGCCCCGCTGATGAAGATGAGGTCTGCCAGGCCAATATCTTCATAACTGCAGGGCGGGGCATCCATGCCCAGAGTTTGCTTGTAGCCGACCACCGCTGACGACATGCACAGCCGGGAGTTGGTGTCGATATTGTTGGTACCGACCAGACCCTTGGCCAACTTGTTGAAGACGTAGTAATCCTCGGTCAGCAACTGGCCGGACACATAGAAGGCTACCGAATCGGGACCGTGTTTCTCAATGATCTCGGCAAAGCGACTGGCCGCTGTCTCCAGAGCCGGTTCCCAGCCGACACGCTGACGCGGTTGTTGGCGCTGGAGGCGGATTTCCGGAAAAAGAGCCCGGCATTCGGCCCCTGCGGTCAGATGGAGACTGGCGCCTTTGCTGCACAGACGTCCGAAATTGGCCGGGTGGGATGGATCGCCCCGGACACCGGTTATTTTTCCGTTTTCACGGCTGACGATAACACCACAGCCGACGCCGCAATAACAACAGATGGTTTTGATTTCATGTTTCATGGCATTCGCTCCTGCCCAACATGAGCAATGGCTATGCCATGAAATAAAATCAACAAGTTATGCCAAATCCACCCAATCTGCACCGATGAATTGCCCCAAAACGGTGCAATTCATTATTACCAGGCACTACTTGATGCGTTGCAACTTGGGTCGCCCCCCCTCGAGGCGAGTCGGGTCGGCTGGAGGAGTCTCTTCTGCTTCCTCCTCGGTCTCATCACCGCCAGAGGATGAAGCCTCTTTCGGATCAATCTCAAAAGCCATCCCGGCTCCGTTTTCCCGGGCATAGATTGCGGCAATCTGCGACAGGGGGATGGAAAGATCACGAGCAACGCCACCAAAGCGAGCCTGGAAATCGACAAAATCATTGCCCATCTGCAACTTGGCGGTCGCATCCGGGCCGAGATTAAGAACGATCTGACCATCCCGCACGAACTCACGAGGAACGCGAGTCCGCTGATCCACAACCACTGCGATATACGGCGTATAGCCGTTATCACAGCACCATTCCCAAATGGCTCTCAGGAGATAGGGTTTGGTTGAAGGCAACGGCTGCATGGCGATTATTTCCGCATCGCCTTTTCGGACGGAGTCAGCGCGTCGATAAAACCTTGCCGACTGAAAATTCGCTCAGCATATTTCATCAGAGGTGCCGCGCTCTTGCCGAGATCAATCCCGTAATGGTCTAGACGCCAGAGGAGGGGTGCAATCGCCACATCCAGCATGGAAAACTCATCACCCAGCATAAACTTCTGTTTGCTGAAGATGGGGATGATTTCTGTGAGTCTGGCCTTGATTTCCTGGCGGGCCTTGTCGGCGGACTTCAGGTTTTTCTCAATCGGTTCGATATGGGAAAAAATTTCCCGCTCCATACCGATCAACAACTGCCGCGCCCGCGCCCGCATGATCGGATCAGCCGGCATCAGCTGCGGATGCGGAAAACGCTCATCAATGTATTCGTTGATGATATTGGGCTCAAACAGGATCAAATCCCGTTCAACCAACACCGGCACGCGATTGTGCGGATTGATGACAGCCAGATCTTCCGGCTTGTTGAACATATCGACATCGATCACCTGGAAATCCATGCCCTTTTCGTACAGGACAATGCGGCAACGATGGCTGAATGGACAGGTTGTCCCGGAGTAGAGATTCATCATTTGTTCTTACCTCAAAAAGCGATTCGGCATCGCCTTCCCGAACTGCTTCGGAGAGGCGATGCCGTGGACCAATCCGGAATGGATTAGTGCACGTCTTTCCAGTAGTCCTTCTT
>CAZHVZ010000205.1:0-2884 GCA_964536245.1 uncultured Rhodocyclaceae bacterium | reverse complement strand
GCGGCGTCCAGTTCTGCAGAAGAAGCATCCGGGACTAAAGATCACGGAAGGCAGGCCACGCAAGTATTACTTCTCTGAAAAGTCGGACAGTGCCGAAGTGGCTGCAGTTGAGAGCGGGAGTGGATCAACCACAACGGGTAAAGAGGATCCCAAGCTCGGGGAGCATGGCCTGTACCCGTTGCTGTCCACGTATTTGTGGGCGGAGTTCGGCGTCTATTCGAAACGCATCGATGAGAAGCGCTCGTCCAATAAGCGTGGCCCCAACGGCAACCGCTGGCTTTACCCAGACTTGGTTGGCATGGAAGACCTGGGGTCCGATTGGCACCAGGAAGTGAAGGACTGCGTCAATCAATACTCGGACAAGCGCACAAAGTTGTGGTCATTCGAGGTGAAGTTGCTGATCAATCGGTCGAACGTCCGCGAAGCGTTTTTCCAAGCGGTGTCCAACTCGTCCTGGTCTAACTTCGGCTATCTCGTAGCAGGCGAAATCGAAGGCCAGGAAACCCTCAAGGAACTGCGCATGCTGTTTGCGGCGCATGGCATCGGACTGATTAAGCTGGATGTTGAAAACCCGTCTGAAAGCCAGGTACTGATTCCGGCAAAAGAACGTGGCGAGATCGATTGGGACACAGCCAACCGACTGGCTACCGAGAACAAGGACTTCCTCGAGTACGTGAAGCTGGTGAAGCAGTTTTATCAGACGGGCGAGGCCCGCCTGGCGGATTGGGATGTACCGAAGGTGGCCGAATAGTCGCAGGACTATTCGAGGCAGCCGAACACAGTAAGTTGCTGATCGCCCTTGCTGAATTCGCCACGCCAGGTTTCGCGACCGTCAGCGCGTAGGCGGCTTACGATCAAATGAAAGCCTCCGCACCCATGTTGCGGGGCCGAGGCAAAGTCGGCCGTGTCGAATCTGGCTTCGCGTGCCAGGGTGGTTGCGATGGACTTCATCGCGTGCTCAAAGAGATCGAGCAGATTTGATTGAGTGGCGTCATCAATGCCGTGGCAGGAAATGTCCTCGATCACGGCTCGCTTGTATCGGTTGGTCATCATTCATTCCTCCGTTGCAGTAGATGACATGAACGCGCTGTTCGGTCCTGAAGCCAAGCTCTTCCGCGCGGTTTGGGATCATTCGTTGCGGAGCAGCCAAGCGGCCTCCGCCTCCCGTCGCGTGACAAGACCCGGCAGCACTTTTCCGCCGCCGTAGATCCATCGGCGTAGCTCTTGGGCTGCGCTCGACCAATCTCGCTGGTTGATTCGTCGCCGCAGCGTCGAGGTCTGCAATCGACCGGCACCGAGGTTGAAAGTGAAGTCGATGATGGCAGCGAACCGCCCCTCCAACTCGGTGGCCAGCACCGGGCAGTAGCGCAGGGTTGCGGTGAGCGCCGATTGGAGGTCGCGCGCCAGATAGACCTCGGCTTCGGCCTCAGTGATTGGCGGATGCTTCGGGTCGCACAGATGGCCGTACCCGATCGTCCAGAAGCCTGCAGGGCAAACGTAGGGGACGGCGGTGATTTCCGTGCCGCGCTTCACCTTGCGTTCGAATCCCTCGAAGCGCTTGGCGAGCTCGATGGCCGTTTTCGGTACCTCGATCACGACCGCACTCGGTCAAACACGCGCCCGAGGAACCAGAAGTTCAGCACCCCGGCCCACAGCGCCTGATCGGCTTCCGTCCATGCGTGCAGGATGGCTGTGCCCCAATCAGCGCCTGCAGTCACTGCTGCTGCGAATGCCGCCGTCTTGGCCGCGCAGTACAACGCCATGAACCAGTAGGTGATGACGGGGCGAACGCTGCAAGACAAGGCATCGGCCCAGCGCACGCCAGTTTTCTCTCCCTGAGTGCGAACAGCTTCGCGCAGGGTTTCGATGGCTCCGACATTCCACGCCGCGTCCGCATTGGCCCCGATCTCGGACATGCGCTGCGCGCCACGCAATTTCTCGAACTCCAGTGCCTTGTCTTGCATAGACAGTTCGTGACTGCGCTCGCCATTACGATCCATCCACTTCAGGATTTCCGGAGCGAGGCGAAACGCACCGCCGAGTAATCCACCGAGCAGTGTCTCGATCATTGCGCACCTCCGAACAGTTTGAGTTTTACGAACGCGCCAGCGAGAAGCGCCATCACCAAGCCCGTAACCAGCATCTTCACCATGGTTAGGCCGGCGGTTTTTTTGGCCTCGGTGAAGGCATCCAGAAGTCCACGCAGCTCATGAATATCGCGGGCGGCATCCGGTCCATCGAGACCAACTTCCGACAGGGCATGCCGGGCACCGCGCTCGGCAGCGCGCTCCAGGATTTCCTCGAAATCTTCCTGCGGCAGCGTCACCATCTTGCGCCGCTCGATTTGTGCTTCGCTCATGTTTTCAGTCCTCCAGAAATGCAAAACCCGCCTCGAGGGCGGGTTCGGTGGTTGCATAGTTTTCAGTTCAGATCGCGATGCCAGCGCTCCATCCGGCAACTTTGTAGGCGGACAGAACAGCCTCGTCTTCGATAAAACAGAGCCAGCCGACTTTGGGGACGTAATATTCCCAAGTACTCGCTACACGAACGGCGATCTGATTGCTCTTACCGGCCCAGACGCCGGTGGCGGCAGCGGGGACGATGTAGCGATCACCCTCGACTGGGCTCGCGGGCGGCGTGGTCAGATCCCGATCCTTAACCGAGAGTCCGACCAACGCACCAAGTCGCTTCAAGTTGGCGTCCATGCTGGTGTTCCAGCCCGACTCGCCCAGCGTCCAGCCGTAGGTGAGTCCAAGATTGGGATCAGTGCTTGCCATTACATGCCTCCATAGTATTTGCCATAATTCAGCCCGTAGCCTGCGCGGTCGACGCTGCGGGTCTGCTTCTGCCAACTGGTGTAGCCGGCGCGCACGGCTTCGATTTC
>CAZHVZ010000204.1:2553-2886 GCA_964536245.1 uncultured Rhodocyclaceae bacterium | reverse complement strand
AGGCTGTCCACCGGCGGAACCGGGAAGTAGCCGCCCTTGACGGTCGGACGGTGGCCGGAGCCGCCGCCGCCTTCGGTCTTTTCACCGGAGGTCCAGGCTGCTTCGGAAGAGTAGATCTTGAGGCCGCAACCGGACATGTCCACATTCCACTCAACGGAGTCGAAAATGAAGAATTCGGGTTCCGGGCCGAAGTAGGCGGTGTCGCCAATGCCGGAGGACTTCAGGTAGGCTTCAGCGCGCTTGGCGATGGAGCGGGGGTCGCGGTCGTAGCCACGGCATCGGCGGGATCAACGACGTCACGGGTCAGGACCAGGGTGACTTCGTCAAAGAAGG
>CAZHVZ010000204.1:431-2543 GCA_964536245.1 uncultured Rhodocyclaceae bacterium | reverse complement strand
TTTCCACCGTGTAGCTCACGCGCTTGACGGGCGAGAACGAGGCGTCCAGCACGATGCGGCCGATCGACTTGGTCTGCTCGTCGCCGTAGCGGCGCACGTTGCCCGGCACGTAGCCGCGGCCCTTCTCGACCTTGATCTGCATGTCGAGCTTGCCACCCTGCGCCAGGTGAGCGATCACCTGGTCCGGATTGATGATCTCGACATCATGCGGCGTCTGGATGTCGCCGGCACGCCCCGGACCTTCACCGTCCTTGCGCAGGACCAGGGTGACTTCGTCAAAGAAGGGATCGATGTAGGCAGTGCCGGCATCGGGCATCAGCTGCATGTCGGAGGCTTGAATGCCTTTCCAGCCAGCGATGGAGGAGCCGTCGAAAGCGTGGCCGTTTTCGAACTTGTCTTCGTCAAAGGCGGAGACCGGCACGGTAACGTGCTGTTCCTTGCCACGGGTATCGGTAAAACGGAAATCGACGAACTTGACGTCGTTTTCCTTGACCATCTTCATTACATCTTGCGGGGTTGCCATAAACGCCAGTCTCCTAACTAAACAAGATGCCGGCCAGGCCGGCGACAATCAACAAAGCAAATCTCTAAAGATCGTGGGGATTTAGCAGAAATCATGCCAAATCAGCCCAGTTCAATTTCACATTTTGCCACAAGGACATGGGCGCAACATAGAAAGATTTGCCGCACCACATCAGTGCAAAATCGTGAAGTTGGCACTATTTTGGTGCAATCAGGCAGTTCAGGGAAATGGAGCGGATACTGGGATGCTCCGTCAGCCGCAATGCCAGATCCGCCTCGGCTTGCCGCAGCGCTTCGGTATTCTCGAAAAATTCATGATCGAGAAAAATCTCGGCTTCGACCCGCCCGCCCAGATAATGCAGAACAATTTTTTCCGGCCTGGGCAAGGCCGCCAGCCACGGCGTCATTTCCGCCAGCAGGGCCTCGCGCCCAGGCAGGCGCACGGCGCCGACATCCGGATCAAGATCATCTTCCGGATCAATATGCACCAGGACATCAAGCACTTCGGGGTGGGCTCGCAATACGGCATGGCGCGCCGACTCGGCGATGCGGTGCCCCTCGGAAACGCTGATCCGGGCGCTCACCTGGACGTGGGCATCAACCAGCGCCTGATGGGCCATACGCCGGGTGCGCAGATCATGCAGGCCAACCACTCCCGGCGTCTTTTCCAGAGTTTCCCGAATCGCCTGCACCTGCTTGTCGTCCAGGCCGGTATCAATCAATTCCCGCAGAGCCTCCCATGCCAGCATCGCCCCCATGCGCAGGATCATGAAGCCCATCAGGGCCGCCGCCAGCAAATCAAGAAATCCCCAGCCCAGCAAGGCCCCCCCGATACCGACCACGACCACCAGCGCCGAAGCCGCATCGGCCCGGGTGTGCATGGCATTGGCGATGAGCAGCTGGGAACGCTGCCGTTCGCCCACCCGAATCAGATAGCGATAAAGTCCTTCCTTCGCCACCACCGTTGCCACCGCCACCCAGAAAGCCGACCACTCAACCGCCGGCAGGCCTTCCATATGCTGCAAGCGCATCCCGGATTCCCACAAAATGCCGCCGCCGATCAGCGCCAGCGAAATACCAAGCGCCAGGGTGGCGGCTGTTTCAATCCGGGCATGGCCATAGGGATGGGCGGCATCCGCCGGGTGGGCGCTCTGGCCGCTGGCGTAGAGAACGAGAAAATCCGAAAGCAGATCGGAAAAGGAATGCAGCCCGTGGGCAATCAGCGACTGGGAATGGGCCAGCCAGCCGACAAGAATCTGGAGCAGGGTCATCACCAGATTGACCGCCACACTGACCCAGGTCGCGCGCTGCGCCTCAGCCAGACGCTCTCCCGTACTCTGGGCACGAGAAGCAAAATGGGAATGATGATCGTGAGCCATGGCGGGATATCCTGTCGATCAGGACGGCGGTCCTGTCTTATACTGTGGTTTCCGATTCTACCAGCCGAAGATTATGGGCAAGTTAACCGAACTCCTGACCCTGGCACAGGAACGTGCCAAGGCTTTGAACCTCCCCTACGAAGGCGCGCTGACGCCGAGGGAAGCTTATGAGGTGCTGCAACTGGCCCCCTGCTCCAAACTGGTGGACGTG
>CAZHVZ010000204.1:0-421 GCA_964536245.1 uncultured Rhodocyclaceae bacterium | reverse complement strand
CCATGGGACGCCTCAACGAAATCCTCTCCCTCGCCCAGTCGCGGGCACGCGAACTCAAGCTGGCCTTCGAGGGCGCGCTGACGCCGCTGGAAGCCGCCGAAGTGCTGCGGCTGGCGCCGAACGCGCGCCTCATCGACGTGCGCACCCGGGCCGAACTGGACTGGGTGGGTCGTATCCCGGAGGCGGTGGAAATCGAGTGGAACCGCTACCCCGGCGGCGTACGCAACGAGAACTTTCTCGCCCAGCTCAAACAGCAGGTGGACCACGAGGCTCTGCTCATGTTCATCTGCCGCAGCGGCGCCCGTTCCGATGCCGCCACCCGGGCCGCCACCGAAGCCGGTTACCTCGATTGCTACAATGTGCTGGAAGGTTTTGAAGGGGACCGCGACGCCAAAGGACACCGCAATACGGTGGGCGGCTG
>CAZHVZ010000203.1:1088-2906 GCA_964536245.1 uncultured Rhodocyclaceae bacterium | reverse complement strand
GATGATGCTGCGTACGCACAGCCAGACCTCCGGCTGGTCGCTCACCGAACAGGATCCGTATAACAACATCGTCCGTACCACAATCGAAGCCATGGCAGCGGTGTTCGGCGGTACGCAATCGCTGCACACCAATGCCTTTGATGAAGCGATTGCCTTACCAACGGAATTTTCTTCACGTATCGCACGCAACACACAGTTGGTGATCCAGGAAGAAACCGGCATCTGCAATGTTGTTGACCCATGGGGTGGCTCCTACCTGATGGAAACCCTGACGCAGGAAATTGCCGACAAGGCGTGGTCACTGATTGAAGAAGTGGAAAGCAAGGGCGGCATGGCCAAAGCCATCGATACCGGCCTACCGAAGATGCGCATCGAGGAATCGGCAGCGCGCAAGCAGGCGCGGATTGACCGCGGCGAAGACGTTATCGTCGGCGTGAACAAATACAAGCTGGCAAAAGAAGACGATATCGACATCCTCGATATCGACAACCATGCTGTCCGCGAATCCCAGATCACCCGCCTGAAGAGCATCCGCGCCAGCCGCGACACGGCTGCCGTGCAGGCCGCCCTCGACGCCCTGACCAAGTGCGCCTAAAGCGGCGAGGGCAACCTGCTCGACCTCACCGTCAAGGCCATGCGTCTGCGCGCCACGGTGGGGGAAGTCTCCGATGCCATGGAAAAGATTTTTGGCCGTTTCCGCGCCAACAACCAGACCATTTCAGGCGTTTACGGAGGTGTTGTGGAAGGACAGGAAAGCTGGGAAGCCATCAAGGCCGACATCGCCAAATTTGCCGAAGAAGAAGGCCGCCGCCCGCGCATAATGATCGCCAAGCTCGGCCAGGACGGTCACGACCGGGGCGCCAAGGTGGTCGCCACGGCCTTTGCTGACCTCGGCTTTGACATCGACATGGGCCCCCTCTTCCAGACACCGGAAGAAGCCGCCCGCCAGGCCATCGAACACGACGTGCACGCCCTCGGCGTTTCCTCCCTGCCACAAGACCCTGCTGCCCGAACTGGTCAAGTCCCTCAAGGCCCAGGGTGCCGACGACATCATCGTCTTCGCCGGAGGCGTCATCCCGGCCCAGGACTACGACTACCTGTTTGCCGCCGGCGCCAAGGCTGTTTTTGGTCCGGGCACCCGCATCGAGGATTCGGCCAAGAAGGTGCTGGAAGAAATCCGCAAGGCCAAGGGCTGAGTTCCGGATGAACTTGAGCGAGGCGCCGAATTTGCTCCCTTCCTCGGCCCATTCCCTGACCCCTGCCGACCAGACGCTGATTGATAACGTCCTGGCCGGGCAGCGGCGCGCCCTCGCCAAGGCCATCACCCTCATCGAATCGACCCGCCACGACCATCAACAGCGCGCCCAGCACGTGCTCAACGCCCTCTTGCCGAGCACCGGCAAGGCGATCCGGGTGGGTATTTCCGGCGTACCGGGGGCCGGCAAGTCCACTTTCATCGAAGCCCTCGGTTTGTGGCTGATCGAGCGCGGTCACAAACTGGCTGTTCTGGCGGTAGACCCCTCTTCTTCGGTTTCCGGCGGCTCCATCCTGGGTGACAAAACGCGCATGGAAAAGCTTTGCCAGCGCGAGGAAGCCTTCATCCGCCCCAGCCCTTCTGCCGGATCGCTGGGCGGAGTGGCCGAAAAAACACGGGAAGCCATGCTGCTCTGCGAAGCGGCCGGTTTCGATGTCATCATTGTCGAAACCGTCGGCGTCGGCCAGTCGGAAACAACCGTCGCCGGCATGGTGGATATCTTCTGCCTGCTCCAACTGCCCAATGCCGGTGACGACCTCCAGGCCATCAAGAAGGGCATTGTT
>CAZHVZ010000203.1:0-949 GCA_964536245.1 uncultured Rhodocyclaceae bacterium | reverse complement strand
AAGGCCGATATCGACCCGCGTGCGACCGCTGTTGTCCGCGCGCAATGGAAGAACGCCCTGCACATGCTGCGCCCGGCCTCTCCCAACTGGGCACCGCCGGTCCTCACCGCGAGCGCCCTGAAGAGTGAGGGGATCGATGAATTCTGGCAGGCCATCGAGAACTATCGCCGGGCACTGACCCCCACCGGAGAATTTGACCAGAAACGTCAGCATCAATCCCTGGCCTGGATGTGGCAGCTGATCGATTCCGGCCTGCGGCAATATTTCCGTCATCACCCCCGCGTCCAGCAAAACCTGAATACGCTTACCCAATCGGTCGAACAGGGGCATACTACGCCGGCAACGGCAGCCTATGCCCTTCTCGATTATTTAAAACACTGATTTTTTGAATTACCCGAACCTGTAGGGAGAGTCCTCTATGCACGACATCATCCGCCAGCTTGAAAAGAAGCGTGAAATGGCCCGCCTCGGCGGTGGCCAGAAGCGCATCGACAGCCAGCACAAGAAAGGCAAACTGTCCGCCCGTGAACGTATTGAGTTGCTGCTCGATCCCGAATCCTTCGAGGAATGGGACATGTTCAAGGAGCACCGGTGTACCGATTTCGGCATGGATCAAGCCGAAAAAACGCCCGGTGACGGCGTCGTCGTCGGCTATGGCACCATCAACGGCCGCCTGGTCTTCGTCTTCTCCCAGGATTTCACCGTTTTCGGCGGTTCCCTGTCGGAAACCCACGCCGAGAAAATCTGCAAGGTCATGGACCAGGCGATGAAGGTCGGCGCCCCGGTGATCGGCCTCAACGATTCGGGCGGCGCCCGTATCCAGGAAGGGGTTGCCTCCCTCGGTGGCTACGCCGATGTATTCCAGCGCAACGTCATGGCTTCCGGCGTGGTGCCGCAGATTTCCATGATCATGGGCCCCTGCGCCGGCGGTGCGGTGTATTCGCCGTCG
>CAZHVZ010000202.1:610-2961 GCA_964536245.1 uncultured Rhodocyclaceae bacterium | reverse complement strand
AGCACACCTGGCGCGTGACGGGCACCGAAGAGGTGGTGCGGGGCATCGGCGCGAAGCGGCTGGCCGGCAAAGTCAAAGCTGCCGCCTTCCGGCACATAGAGCCCGGTCAGACAGTTGAAAAAGGTGGTTTTGCCGGCCCCGTTCGGGCCAATCAGGCCGTAGATTTCCCCTTGCCGGATGGTCAGGGAAACATCTCGCAGCGCCTTGACCCCGCCAAAGTGTTTGGCGACCTGGCGGGCTTCGAGTAATGCTGCGCTCATGGCGCCCCCTGCGTCAGTTCCCGGCGCCGTTCCGGAGACGGCCACAGGCCAGCCGGACGCCAGCGCATGACGAGAACCAGGGCAAGGCCGAAAATGAGCATCCGCAGACTTTCCGGGTCCACCAGCACCTTGCCGAACAGGGCCTGCTGGACGGGACCAACACCATAGCGCAGGGCTTCCGGCAGCACCGCGAGAAGAACGGCGCCAAGAATGACGCCGGGAATATGGCCCATACCCCCCAGTACCACCATGGCCAGAATCATGACCGATTCAATCAGGGAGAAGCTTTCCGGCGAAACGAAGCCCTGCATGGCCGAGAAAATGCCTCCGGCGATTCCGCCGAAGCTGGCCCCCATGGCGAAGGCGAGCAGTTTGACGTTGCGCGTATTGATACCGATCGCCTTGGCGGCAATTTCGTCTTCGCGGATAGCCTGCCACGCCCGGCCAATGCGCGAATGCTGCAGACGCAGGTTGATGGCGATGACGGCCAGGCAGAGGGCAAGCAGGAGGAAGTAGTATTTTTGGGGACCGCTGATCGACAGGCCGAGGAGTTGGGTGGTGCCGGTGAACTTGAAGCCGCCGATGGCAATGGGGTCAATCAGGGTGATGCCCTGGGCGCCGTTGGTGATATTGACCGGGGCGTTGAGATTGTTGAGAAAAATACGGATGATTTCCCCGAAGCCGAGGGTCACGATAGCCAGGTAGTCGCCTCTTAGTTTCAGGGTGGGAGCGCCGAGGAGTACGCCGAACAGGCAGGCCGTCACCGCTCCGATCGGCAGAATCCCCCAGAATGGCCAGTGCAGGCCAAAATGGGGGCTGGCCAGCAGGGCATAGACATAGGCGCCGACTGCGTAGAAGGCGATATAGCCGAGGTCGAGCAGACCGGCAAAGCCGACTACGATGTTCAGCCCGAGGGCCAGAAAAACATAGAGGATGGCGAAATTGACAATCCGCACCCAGGCCTGTCCACCGGTGGCGGCGACAAAGGGCAGCACGACAAGCGCCGCAGCAATCAGGGCGATGCCGAACGCCGAACGGGGATTGAACCACCTTGTCACGCTCTGTCTCCCGTTTTTTCACCGAAAAGACCGGAAGGTTTGAACATCAAAACCCCAATCAGCACAATGAAGGCAAAAATATCCTGATAGTGGCTGCCCAGAAACCCTCCTGTCAGGTCACCGATATATCCGGCCCCCAGGGCTTCGATCAGGCCGAGAAGCAGGCCGCCGGCCATGGCGCCCCCAAGGTTGCCGATCCCTCCCAGCACGGCAGCGGTAAACGCTTTCAGGCCAAGCATGAAACCCATCTGGTAATGGGCGATTTCATAGTAGGAGCCAACCATCACCCCGGCCACTGCACCGAGGGCGGAACCAATGATGAAGGCAGCGGATATGACGCGGTTGATATCCACGCCCATCAGGCTGGCGACCTGGGGGTTCTGGGCGGTGGCGCGCATGGCCATGCCGAGTTTGGTGCGATAAACGAGAAAAAGCAGGCAGCCCATGGTGATCGACGAGGCGAGAACAATGATGATCTGGATGCTGGTGAAATTGGCGCCGCCGAACTCGAATTCCACTTTGGGCAGCAGATCGGGAAAGGTCAGATAGTTACGTCCCCAAAGGATCATGGCCACGTTTTGCAGGACGATGGACATGCCGATGGCCGTGATCAGGGGCGTCAGGCGGGGTGCATTGCGCAGGGGGCGATAGGCGACACGCTCCAGGCCCCAGCCGAGAAGCATGCAGGTCAGGATAGCGGCGACCAGGCCGACGATCCCGGCCAGAACAACCGGCAGCCCGGCTTTGAGCAGTAGCCCGGCAACGGTAATGGTGACCAGCGTGCCGATCATCACGACTTCGCCGTGTGCAAAATTGATCAGCCCCATGATGCCGTAGACCATGGTGTAGCCAAGGGCGACCAGGGCATAAATACTGCCTTGGACCAGGCCGTTGATCAGTTGTTGGAGAAAGGTATCCATGAGGGGCTGGTTCGGACACGGAAACGGCGCCCGCAGGCGCCGTTTCGCGTTCCATCCAAACGCTTACTTCGCCGCCGGTGCGGGGGCAGCGGCCGGAGCGGGTGCCGGAGCGG
>CAZHVZ010000202.1:0-494 GCA_964536245.1 uncultured Rhodocyclaceae bacterium | reverse complement strand
CTGCCATACCGGACATACCGGACATACCGGACATCCCAGACATGCCGGACATGCCTTCCTGCTTCGGCGCTGGCGGCGTGCCACCCATGGTTTCAACGTATTCCAGCTTGCCGCCCTTGTACTGATACAGGGAAATGGCGCCGTCCTTGAGATCGCCCTTGTCGTCGAATTCAATGGCCGAGGTGACGCCGTTGTATCGGGTCTTGCCGATTTCCGGCAGGAACTTGGCGGACTCGACCGAGTTGGCGCGCTTCATGGCATCGGCCATGACCATCACGGCATCATAGACGTACGGCGCGTAGAGCTGGATCTCGGCATTGAATTTCTTGGTGAACTTGTCCTTGAAGTCCGGACCGTTGGCCAGTTTTTCCAGAGGCATACCGGGCAGCGAACAGTATTGGTCTTCGCTGGCGGCACCCCCCAATTTCATGAATTCCGGGGTACAGACGCCGTCGCCGCCGAGGAACTTGGCCTTGATGCCCAGTTCCTTCATC
>CAZHVZ010000201.1:0-3110 GCA_964536245.1 uncultured Rhodocyclaceae bacterium | reverse complement strand
TAAGGGGCATCTCCGCGCATCCGGCGTCGGGGCGCGACCCGGTGACAACCTCTATTCCTCGTCTACCGTGGCCATTGACGCCGACACCGGCAAGATCACCTGGCATTATCAGAACACCCCTCACGATGGCTGGGATTTCGACGGGGTGAACGAATTTGTCTCCTTCGACTACAAGGGCAAGGACGGCAAGCTCGTCAAGGCGGGCGGCAAGGCCGACCGCAACGGCTTCTTCTTCGTCAATGACCGCACCAACGGCAAGTTGCTGAACGCCTTCCCCTTCGTGAACAAAATCACCTGGGCTACCGGCTACAACCTGGAAACGGGCCGTCCCAACACCATCGAGGAAGGCCGCCCCGGCGATCCGGCCGCCGAAGCTGATGGCAAAAAAGGGAAAGTCGTCGTCTCCGCGCCGTCCTTCCTCGGCGGCAAGAACCAGCAACAGATGGCCTACAACCCGAAAACCGGCCTTTTCTACGTACCGGCCAACGAGTGGTCAATGGATATCTGGAATGAGCCGGTGTCCTACAAGAAGGGTGCCGCCTACCTGGGAGCCGGCTTCACCATCAAGGCTCTGAACGATGACTACATCGGCGCCCTGCGCGCGGTAGATCCCGCCTCCGGCAAGGTGGTCTGGGAAAGCAAGAACTTCGCGCCGCTCTGGGGCGGCGTCCTGGCCACGGCGGGCGACATCGTTTTCCACGGCACGCCGGAAGGTTTCCTCAAGGCTCTCGATGCCAAGACCGGCAAGGAGCTCTGGAAATTCCAGACCGGCACAGGCATTGTCGCCCCCCCGGTCACCTGGGAAATGGACGGCGAGCAGTACGTCGGCGTCGTCACCGGCTGGGGCGGCGCGGTCCCGCTGTGGGGCGGCGATGTCGCCAAGCGGGTGAACTATCTGGAACAGGGCGGTTCGGTGTGGGTGTTCAAGCTGCACAAGTCCTGATCCCTGCCGGGGCGGGTGCCGGCTGGCGCCCGCCCTGGAAACGCCAGACCAGACCAAAGGAGAATCTGATGCATCACCGACCAATCCGCCTCGGCCTCGCCGCCCTCGCCTTCAGCCTGAGCGCCCTCGCCGGCGCCAGCGACCACGCCACGCCGCGCGAAGCCCGCGCCCTCTTCGACCAGGCGGTCAAATACCTGCAAGCAAACGGCCAGGAAAAAGCCTGGGCGGCTTTCAACAACCGTAAGGGCCCCTTCGTCAAAAAGGATCTCTACGTTTACGTGATTGACCGCCAGGGCACCTATGTCGCCAACGGCGCCGCACCGGACAGCCTGGTCGGTCTCAAGGTGCTGGACAGTGTCGATGCCGCCGGCACTCCGCTCTTCCGGGAAATGATCGCCGTCACCGAGAAGCAGGAGGAAGCGCGTATCCGCTACGTCTGGCTCAACCGCCAGAGCAACCGGGTCGAACCCAAAGTGGCCTGGCTGCACCGGGAGCGGGAGCACATTCTGGGCGTCGGCTACTACGCCCCGCGCTCAACAGCAGACGATGCGCGCAAGCTTCTCGACAACGCCAGTGCCCAGATCAGGAAACAAGGCCTGACCAGATCCCTGGTCCACTTCAACGACCCACGCGGCCCCTTCGTCCATGACGACCTCTACGTTTTCGCCATCAACCTGGCCAACGGCAAGTTCGAGGCGCACGGCATGAACCCCAAGTGGACGGGCACCAACGCCAGCGACCTTCAGGATGTGGAAGGCCACTCCCTGGTCAAGGAAATGCTGCAACTGGCCAAAACCCGGGGCGAAGGCACCGTGGACTACGTCTGGCGCAACCCGGTCACCAATGCCGTGGAGAAAAAGCGGACGTTCATCCGGCGGGAAAACGGCAGTTTGATCGGAGTGGGGTTCTATACCGAATAGGACATGCCCCGGAGCTGTGAAGAACCGGCCTGCGGGCCGGTTTTTTGTTGGCATCCGACCACCGTGCGCCGCTTCGGCTACAACATCCGCCTTCACGCTATGCCAGCGATCACGATTGCAGCCTTTTGGGGTGAGAGAGATAGCTGCAACGGCAACGCGCAAGAAACGGAGCACCCTATCTGCTCCAGAACTGAACACCTGCTCCACGCTTGACCACGTCATTGCGGGCGCCAGCCCTCAAGCGTCGAGCATGCAGAGTACAAGCCATTGATTTAACGCAATTCATCAGCCGCAAAAGCACCTGGCACAGGGCGTGCAATAGGTCTGGCACAAGCCTCGGCGGACCGAATTCAGGGAAATATCGGTTCTCTCTGGCTTGATTGCCAACTTGCCACCCAATCCCAAGATCCAGGAGACAACAATGCTCTACGCCGCGCCCGGTACCGCTGGTGCCAAAATCGCCTACAAATCCAAGTACGACAACTTCATTAACGGCCAGTGGGTTGCGCCGGTCAAGGGGGAGTACTTCAGCGTCATTACGCCGGTCAACGGCAAGGCCTACACCATGGCCGCCCGCTCTACCGCCGAGGATATCGAGCTGGCGCTGGATGCCGCCCACGCAGCCTTCCCGAAGTGGGGCAAGGCCGATGCCACGACCCGCTCCAACATTTTGCTGAAGATTGCCGACCGCCTGGAAGCCAATCTCGAACTGCTGGCCTACGCCGAGACGGTGGATAACGGCAAGCCGATCCGCGAAACCCTGGCTGCCGACATTCCCCTGGCCGTGGACCATTTCCGCTATTTCGCCGGCTGCCTGCGTTCGCAGGAAGGGGGCATCTCCGAGATTGACGAGAACACCATGGCTTATCACATCCACGAGCCTCTCGGCGTGGTCGGCCAGATCATTCCCTGGAATTTCCCCATCCTGATGGCCGCCTGGAAGCTGGCTCCGGCTCTCGGCGCCGGCAACTGCGTGATTCTCAAGCCGGCTGAATCGACCCCCATTTCCATCCTGATCCTCATGGAACTGATCGCCGACCTGCTGCCGCCGGGCGTTCTCAACATCGTCAACGGTTTCGGCCGCGAAGCCGGGATGCCGCTGGCTACCAGCAAACGCATCGCCAAGCTGGCATTTACCGGATCCACGCCAATAGGCAAGCATATTCTGCATGCGGCAGCAGAAAACCTTATTCCAAGCACAGTCGAACTGGGCGGAAAAAGCCCCAACATCTTCTTTGCCGATGTTA
>CAZHVZ010000200.1:2938-3157 GCA_964536245.1 uncultured Rhodocyclaceae bacterium | reverse complement strand
GTGCGCAGGGTGACAAACTCGCCGGAACGGGTGGACATCGAAGCCTTCTGGCCATTGCGGTAAAGCACGGCAAACTGGACCAGCGCCACCTGCAGCTTGTCGGCATCGAGATCGAGGGCGGCAATGGCGCCCTTGACCCGGGGAATATAGCCGTGATGATCGGCGCCCCAGATATTGATGACCTGGTCAAAACCCCGCTCGTATTTGTTCAGGTGATAG
>CAZHVZ010000200.1:2619-2928 GCA_964536245.1 uncultured Rhodocyclaceae bacterium | reverse complement strand
CCAGCCATGGAACTCGCCGGCCAGATCCTTGAGGAAAAAGGCAATCTGGTGCGGCGCCAGCTCCCGCGCCGCGCCGTCGATGACATCGGCGAATTCGGCCAGTTTGTTGACGATCAGCATTTCCCTTGGATTATCCAGGTGGGAGAGATCCGCTTCACCGAGCACGGCCCCGTCTCCGCCCCATTGGGCGAGCACCGAGCAAATGCGGGCGTGGGCGTACTGGATGTAATAAACCGGGTTTTCGTTGGTCTGACTGGTCGCCAGATCAAGGTCGAAATCCAGGTGTTGATCGGATTTGCGCAGGGCGTA
>CAZHVZ010000200.1:0-2609 GCA_964536245.1 uncultured Rhodocyclaceae bacterium | reverse complement strand
CCGCTTCGACATCTTCACCGGCTCGCCGTCGCGCATCAGCTTGACGAGCTGGCAGAGCTTGACGTCGAGCGTCGCCTCGCCATCCGAGATCGCCTTCACGGCGGCGCTCATGCGCTTGACGTAGCCGCCATGATCGGCGCCCCAGACGTCGATCAGGTCAGTGAAGCCGCGCTCGACCTTGGAGCGGTGATAGGCGATGTCGGAGGCGAAATAGGTGTACAGACCATTCTCGCGCTGCACCACGCGATCCTTTTCGTCGCCGAAGGCAGTGGACTTGAACCACTTGGCGCCGTCCTGCTCGTAGAGATGGCCCTTCTTCTCCAGCAAGTCGACGCAGCGCGCCACCAGCCCGGTGTCGTAGAGGGCTTTTTCCGAGAACCAGACGTCAAAATGGACACCGAACTCTTCCAGATCGTCGCGGCAATCGGCCAGTTGTTCGGAGAGGGCGTGCTGATGCACATAAACCCAGTCCGGCCCGAGAAGAAGCTTGGCATTGGCGATCAGGGCGTCAAGATGCAGTTCGCGCCGGTTCTTGGCGGCGTCATCGGCCCGGTCCGCCTCCGGCAGGCCCGGCGTATCGGCCAGCACCGCTTCGGCAGAACGCAGGTACTTGTTGCCGTGGGCGGCAGTCATCTGCCCGGCCATGTCCCGCACATAACCGCCCTGGTAGGCATTGGGCGGAAAAGGCACCGCCACGCCGTTCTGTTCCAGGTAGCGCAGCCAGGTGGATAAACCGAGAATATCCATCTGCCGGCCAGCATCGTTGACGTAATACTCGCGGGTCACGTCCCAGCCGGCAAAGGCCAGCAGGCTGGAGAGCGAGGCCCCGTAGGCGGCGCCGCGCCCGTGCCCGACGTGCAGCGGGCCGGTGGGGTTGGCGGAAACGAATTCGATCTGGATCTTGCGCTGCCCACCCAGGGTCGAACGGCCATAGCTTTCGCCCGCCGCCAGAACCGTTTTGACGACACTGGTTTTGGTCGAAGCATTCAGGGTGAAATTGATGAAGCCGGCCCCCGCCACTTCGGCCTTGACCACCAGCCCGGAAGGAGGCAGTTCGGCCACCAGCTGCCCGGCAATTTCCCGTGGATTTTTCTTCAGGGCGCGGGCCAGCTGCATCGCCAGATTGGTGGCGAAATCGCCGTGCGTCGGGTCGCGCGGGCGTTCGAGATGGATGGGCGTATCGCTTGCGCCGGGCGCAACACTGGCCAAGGCCTGTTGCAGCAACTCGGTCAGTTGGGTTTTAACGTCGTGGGCCATTGATTTTTGGCGAAAAAGCAAAGGGCTGATTATACGCTGGCCCTCGTCTTGCAAAGCGAGCCGTTTAATCAGTCAAAACGCAGCCTGCCGGATTCGGCTAAACTTCCGCCTTTACCGAACGCTCGCCCCATGCGCCTTTTCCGACTTCTCAAGATAGCCTCCGTGGCCAGCCGTTATGGCTTGGACGAGATGGTGCTCGAACACGAACCGAGCGGACGCCTGGTGCGCCTGGCCAATTCCGTGCAATTCTGGCGCAATCTTTCGGAACCCCGTGCGGTGCGGCTGCGCAAGGCGCTGGAGGCGCTGGGGCCGATCTTCGTCAAGTTCGGGCAGGTGCTGTCCACCCGGCGCGACCTCATGCCGCCGGATATCGCCGACGAACTGGCCCGGCTCCAGGATCGCGTGCCGCCCTTCGACTCGGCCCTGGCCCTGGCCGCTATTGAAACCGCCTACGGCCGGCCGGCGTCGGAGGTTTTTGCCGAGTTCGATCCCACCCCCGTCGCCTCCGCCTCCATTGCCCAGGTGCACTTTGCCCGCCTGCAAACGGAAGATGGCGGCCACGACGTGGCGGTGAAGATCCTGCGCCCGGACATGAACAAGGTCATCGACCATGACCTGGCCCTGCTCGACACCCTGGCCCTGCTTCTGGAAAAGCTGTGGTCGGACGGCAAGCGCCTGAAACCCCGCGAGGTGGTCGCCGAGTTCGCCAAATATCTCTACGACGAACTGGACCTCATGCGCGAAGCGGCCAACGCCTCGCAGCTGCGCCGTAATTTCGCCGGCTCCGATCTGCTCATCGTTCCGGAAGTTCATTGGGACTGGTGCACCAACAGCGTCATGGTCATGGAGCGCATGCAGGGCACGCCGATTTCCCGGATCGACGCCCTGCGCGAGCAGAATATCGACCTCTCCCGGCTGTCCGCCGCCGGGGTGGAAATTTTCTTCACCCAGGTTTTCCGCGACGGTTTTTTCCATGCCGACATGCACCCCGGCAATATTTTCGTCGCCCCGGACGGGCGTTACATCGCCCTCGATTTCGGCATCGTCGGCACCCTCACCGATTCCGACAAGAACTACCTGGCGCAGAATTTTCTCGCCTTCTTCCGCCGCGACTACAAGCGGGTCGCCGAAGCCCATATCGAATCCGGCTGTGCGCCCAAGGACACCCGGGTGGATGAGTTCGAGGCAGCCATCCGCGCCGTCTGTGAGCCGATTTTTGACCGCCCGCTCAAGGAAATCTCCTTTGGCCGCATCCTCCTGCGCCTGTTCCAGACCTCGCGCCGCTTCAATGTGGAAATCCAGCCGCAGCTGGTGATGCTGCAAAAAACACTGCTCAATATCGAAGGCCTGGG
>CAZHVZ010000199.1:0-3193 GCA_964536245.1 uncultured Rhodocyclaceae bacterium | reverse complement strand
TTGGCCGCCACACCACTCATCTGCGCGCTGTTCTTGCGAACACCGTCACGGAATGCCACCAGCTGGGTCACCGCGTAATCGGTATGCTGACCCGCAATGCGCGGATATTGCGCCGGGATGCCGGCACCGTTCGGGCTATGGCAACCCGCGCACGCCGGGATCTGGCGATCGGGAATGCCGCCACGGAAGATCCGTTCGCCCAGAATCACGGTTTCCTTGTCTTTCGCAAAACCCGGCTTGGCCTTCTTGGACGCCAGCCAGTAGGCGATGTTCTTCATGTCATCTTCACTCAACGAAGCCACCATGCCACTCATGATCGCATTGGCGCGTTTGCCGGACTTGAACTCTTTGAGCTGCTTGAGCAGGTATTCCGGATGCTGCTGAGCCAGTTTGGGATTGGCGGGAATCATGGAATTGCCATCCGGCCCATGACAGGCCGCGCACACGGTCGAAAAACTGGCCTCCCCCTTCGCGAGATCAGGCTTGGCGACCGTCGCAGCGGCTTTTTCGTCCGCCGCCACTGCGGAGACGGCAAACATGGCGACCATCAGGAAAGAGGCAAACAGCTTCATGGCGGAAATTCAGTTGAGTTGGCGCAAAACCACAAGATTCTACAATGCTCACTTGGGTTTGCCCCAATTAACAAAGGTCTCCGGATGAACCCAACCCCCTCCGCCTCTGCGCCCGATGCCTCCCCGGTCCCCACGCCCGTGGTCGCCATGGGATGGCTGCACACGGCCCGCTTCCTGACGACCGCGCCCCAACTGCACTTTCTGCCTAGCCTGGAGATGCCGGAAATTGCCTTCGTCGGGCGCTCCAATGCGGGCAAGTCCACGTGCATCAATACGTTGACGCAGCAGAAGCAGCTCGCCTTCGCCAGCAAGAAGCCCGGCCGGACCCAGCACATCAACCTGTTTGCCCTGGGCAAGCAGAACACCACCGACGCTGTGCTGACCGATTTGCCCGGATACGGCTACGCGGCGGTGCCCAAACAAGACAAGATCCGCTGGCAGCAGGTCATGGCCAACTACCTGGTCACCCGCGAAAACCTGACCGGCATCGTGCTGCTGTGTGATCCGCGCCTGGGCCTGACCGAACTCGACGAAATCCTGCTCGACGTCATCCGGCCAAGGGTCGAAGCAGGCCTGAAATTTCTGGTCCTTCTGACCAAGTCCGACAAACTGACCCGCTCGGAAGCCGCCAAGGTGTTGTCGATCGTTCGGCTGCAGGCGGGAGGCGGCGAGGTCAAGCTTTTCTCGGCCCTCAAGAAGCAAGGCGTCGAGGAAGTGGCCCAGCTCCTGTGGCAGTGGGCCCACCCAGCGCTGCCAACGGCCCGGTCAACGCCAGCAAAAGACCGGGGTGCCGGAGTTCCAGACCCCGAATCCGGCCCAACCGCCTGAGCGGGTGCCCGGTCAGTACACGCCTGGCTCGCCGGGCGGGCGCGTCTTGAAGCGCTTGTGCACCCAGTAATACTGGGCCGGCATCGTGTCGATATAGCCCTCCAGGCGGCGGTTCATCAGCGCCGTGTCCGCCTCCAGATCCTGGGTCGGGAAACCGGTCCATGCTGGATGAACCTGCACCTCATAACCCGTCGGCGTCAGGCGGGTGGTGATGGGCACGACCTTGGCGCGGCCCAGGCGCGCAAGGCGCGACAGCGACGGGACGGTTGCCGCAGGCACGCCGTAAAACGGCACAAAGATGGACTCCTGGGGTCCAAAATTCATGTCTGGCAACAGGTACAGGACCTCGCCGGCCCGCAGCGCCGCCACGATGGGCTTGAGGCCATCTGCACGGTAAAACAGCCGCACATGACCGAATCGCCGTCGGCTGTCCCGGATCCAGGCATCGATGGCCGGGCCGGGTTGGGGGGTGTAGATGGTGGTGTAGCGGCGATCGATCTGCTGACTCAGTGCCGTGGCGCCGGCGTCCAGACCATAGAAATGCGGCGCAAAGATGATGATCGCTTCCTCACCTTGAAGCTCCTGCACGGCGCCCGTGATCTTCAGACGCGACCGCACGACGTCGGGGTTCCCGTGCCACAGCCAGGCCCGGTCGAGGAAGGATTGGGCAAAGTACACAAAGGACTGGCGCGCCAGTGACTGCCGTTCGGCCTCGGTGCGCTCCGGGAAACACAAGGCCAGGTTGGTCAGCACCACCTTGCGCCGCGGCGCCACCAAGGGGTACAGCAGCCAGCCGAGCACAGCGCCCAGCCCACGGATCCACGACAAGGGCAGCGGCGCAATCAGCCGCATGAACAGGATTCCGGGATGGGGCATCAGGTCTCCTTCACCGGATCCCGCCGGGGTTGCTTGTAACGTCCATAGCCCCACAGGTACTGCTGCGGACACTCGCGGATGAGCCGTTCCATCTCATGGTTGATCTGAACCACGGCAGGCTCCAGATCGGCGGACAAGGGTGCCGCCAGCTCCCGGAAATGCAGCCGGAAACCGCGGCCCCACGGCAACCGCTCCCCCCAGACCAGCAACACGGCTGCGCCGGTCTGCAGCGCCAGGCGCGCGCCGAGTGTCATCGTATACGCTGGCTGGCCGAAAAAAGGAGCCCACTGGCCCATGCCATCGGGGGGCACCTGGTCCGGCAGCAGTCCCACCGCACGACCCGCGCGCAACGCTTTGATCATCTGCCGGACACCCGCCAGCGTCGTCGGTGCGGTTTCGAGTCCGGGTCGCTCGCGGGCTCCCTCCAGCACCTCGGCCATCAAAGGCTGGCGTGCAGGCCGGTACAGGACAAGAATCGCCCCATGTGCCGGGCTGTAGCGTTGCGCCAAGCCCTGCGCGGTGGATTCAAAACAACCCAGGTGGGGCGTCAGAAAGATCACCCCCTGCCCACGGGCATAGGCTGCATCCACGCAGGCCGTGCCTTCCCATTGCAGGGGCGTCGGGGCACCCATCCAAAGGCGCGGCAACTCCGCCGCCATGCGTCCGGCGTGGGCGACAGCCGCCCTGACCTGGGAAAACGAATAACCCGCCAGCGACGCATTCGCGACGAAGCGCCGCCGATACGTTGGCGACAGGACAAACACCGCCCAGCCCAGGAATGCCCCCAGCGGGTGCAGCAGCCACAACGGCCAGCGGGAAAAGAACCTGAACAGTGCGGGCATCGAGAGCTTGATAAACTAGGGGCGTCGCTGAGTTAAATGAGCAACTTGCAGGGCGACGTAAAAACAATTCTGCTA
>CAZHVZ010000198.1:0-3212 GCA_964536245.1 uncultured Rhodocyclaceae bacterium | reverse complement strand
TCGATCGACGTCAAAATTGCAGAAGTCGTGAAGTCGCTCGGTCAGGTTCAGGCAACCGCCGATCTGCGCAACAAGGCGCTGTATCCCTTGCAAGAGCTGAAGACGAAAGTGGCCGGGCTGTTGAGCATTCCAAAGATCATGTACTTGCAGGAGCAGGCCGGTACGCTGCTTGATGACGCGATGGGCGTCATCGAGAAGGCAAGCCAGCAGGCCACGCCAAAAGCGCCGACGGTCGTCAATGATTCAGGTGCCACCACGCCCCCCACTGTTTTGACCACCGCCCCAAAAAGCGTCGCGCCGAAGCCCTCCAAGGTCATTCGTGCGGCGGATCTTTCTCCGACGATTTACCTGGAAACCGAAGCCGAGGTTGAAACCTTCATAACCAAGCTCAAGGCCGAGCTGCTGGACGCCATCAAGGCCGGCCAACGGGCACGGATCAGTTGAGGCAAGGGGCATCAATCGGGCGTATGATTGCATGAACTTTCAATGAAAAAATAGTCATGACCGGTCTTGCTTCTGCGGTTTCAGGCAACAATCTTCTGAGTCGGCACGTGCGTGCCGGCAAGGTGTATCGTCGTGAGGATTTGCTTCCCTATTCGAACAGTGTCGACCGCGAATTGCAGCGATTGGTGAGCGCCGGCACGCTGCGCAAGCTGGCGCAGGGGCTCTACTTCAAGCCCAAAAAAAATGTGTTCGGTGACGTGCCGCCCGACGAAAAGGACCTGCTCGCGGCATTCCTGCGCGACAAGAACTTCTTGAGCTTCAATCCCAGCGTCTATAACTCGCTGCGGCTGGGCACCACCCAGCTTTACAACAAGACCGTGGTCTATAACCACAAGCGCCACGGCCAGTTCAAGCTCGGCAACCGCACCTATGATTTTCGGGTCAAGCATCGCTTCCCAAAACCTGCGCAGGTAACTCCCGAATTTCTGCTGGTCGATATGCTCAACAACCTCTCCGAGCTGGCCGAGGATGAAATGGACGTCCTCGATCATGCCCAACGCAAGCTGGCCAGCTTTGATCAGAAACTGCTCAGGAAGATGCTTGAAGAGTACGGCTCGGTCGCCACCAAGCGGCGGGTTGGCAGCTGGTTGGCGCAGCAAGCAGCGCAGGCAACCCAAATGCCGAGTGTCGTTGCCCCGATGACGGCGCACGACTAAATGGCTGGCACGCCGAAGTTTCTGCACCAGCTGCCGATTTTTACCGAGTTGGTGGATCAGCTTGCACAATCGCTTAACGTCAATTCCTACCTGATCGAGAAAGACTATTGGCTGATGCACTGCCTGTGGGGCTTGCAGCAGCAAGGCTGGAAATTCGAGCTCAAGGGTGGCACCTCGCTTTCCAAAGGCCACGCCATCATCGAGCGCTTTTCCGAAGACATCGACATCCGTTTCGAGCCACCTCCGGATCATGCGCTGAAGACCGGCAAGAACCACGACAAGCCGGCACACGTCGCCGCACGCAAGGATTACTTCGACTGGCTGGCCGGGCACATCCAGATTTCCGGCCTGATTGGCGTGACACGCGCCACAGATTTTGATGACACCAGCTACCGCAATGGCGGCATTGTCCTGAACTATCCTTCGGTCACCCAGCCCCTACCTGGCGTCAAGGACGGCATCCTGCTGGAAGTGGGGTTCGACCTTACCGCCCCCAATGCGCCGCGATCCATCAGTTCCTGGGCGATGGATGCCGCCCGCAAGGCTGGCTTGGCCGTGATCGACAATCGGGCGGTCGACGTACCGTGTTATGCCTTGGGCTACACCCTTGTGGAAAAGCTGCAAACCGTCTCCACCAAATACCGCAAGCTGCAGGAGACGGGCAACTTCGCCAAAAACTTTCTGCGGCACTACTACGACATTTACTGCCTGCTTGAGCAAGCCGAGGTGCAAGCCTTTATCGGCAGCACGGCCTACCACGCACACAAGCAGCTACGGTTTCCCAAAGCCGACAACCAGCACATCGCCAGCAACGAAGCCTTCCTGCTTACCGACCCCGCCGTACGCGCTCTGTACGAGCGGAAATACCGCGAGACCGCGGCCCTCTATTACGCCGGCCAGGTTCCGTTTGCCACCATTTTTGACCGCATCGCCCAGTATCGGGATCGCCTCTGACCATGAACAAAGCCAAACTCAAATCCTACGCACCGCAAGCGCGTAAGGACTTCATCGCCGCCGTCGAGGCACGCGCCCACTCGCTCGGGTTGTCCGAGGTGGGCGGTGCGCTGGATATCGCACCCAGCGAAAAGAAAGGTGACGTTACGCTGATCGCCGGGCAAGCCTGGCCGGCCAAGGTGCATGATCAGCGCCAACGCCTGATCAAGCGCATGAAGAAGGACGGCTTTTCGCAGACCGTGGAGGTCGTTGCCTACACCTGGTTCAACCGCTTCGCCGCGCTGCGCTACATGGAGATCCACGATTTCCTTGACCACGGCTACCGCGTCCTGTCGAGCCGCGAAGGCGGACTGCCGGAAATCATCGCTCACGCCACGGATGTTGCGGGCAACCTGCCGGGGCTGAACGCATCGCAGATTGCGGACATGAAGCTCGCCGGCAACCAGGACGGTGAATTGTATCGCCTGTTACTGGTGGCCCAGTGCAATGCACTTTCCAAGGCCATGCCCTTCCTGTTCGAGCCAAGTTGGTTGAGTCGATCGCGGAAGAGGATTGGAGCGAGGTCGAAGTTATCGGCTGGCTCTACCAGTTCTACATTTCCGAGAAGAAGGACGCGGTCATTGGCAAGGTGGTCAAGAGCGAGGATATTCCCGCCGCCACCCAGCTCTTCACACCGAACTGGATCGTCCAGTACCTGGTGCAGAACAGCGTCGGGCGCCTCTGGATGATGGCCAACCCCGGGTCAACACTGAAAAGCCTGTGGAAGTATTACATCGAACCCGCCGAGCAGACGCCGGAAGTCCGGGCGCAACTCGATGAGTTGATCCAGACCCGCATGGCCGAAGACGGCGGCAGCCTGAATCCGGAATCCATCACCGTGCTCGACCCGGCCTGCGGCTCCGGTCACATCCTGGTCGAAGCCTATGAGGTGCAGAAGGCGATATATCTGGAACGCGGCTACCAGGCACGGGTGATACCTCGTCTGATTCTCGAGAAAAACCTCTTTGGTCTCGACATCGACGACCGGGCCGCCCAGATGGCCGGGTTTGCATTGATGATGAAGGCTCGGGCTGATGATCGCCGCTTGCTCGACAGCCC
>CAZHVZ010000197.1:0-3239 GCA_964536245.1 uncultured Rhodocyclaceae bacterium | reverse complement strand
AGTGTGTCGTGAATGTTGTAGCCAGAAACGGCATCAGCAGCTGGCACATCAACAGCCTGGCCAAGCCCCTGAAGAAACGAGACCAGACGCGAGTCAAACGTCTGGACGGACGAGAAGGGAAGCAGCTTCGCCAGCTTCGTGTCTCCGAGGTAGCAGCTACCAAGGGCGTTGCGAATCGCACGGTAAAGTGGCATGAACTCCTCCTTCGAGAAAAGCTACAACCTCACCCTGATTCGGTGACCACAAATTCGATGTTGTCCAGGTCCTGAGCTCCAACCCACCACTCTTCAGTGACCACAAATACCACATTGTCAGTTTCGGGAGAAGCACTCCACTCTTCGGTGACCACCAAGCTATCGGTAATGCGAAGCTCCCAGAGCATCGAGCTGGCGCGCTTGTACTCCCGAATCGTGCGAAGCAAAACCGCCATCGACGTGCCGTCCACCGGCTCAGGATCACCGTAGGCAAAGGATTGCGGGAAAGTGGAGGACTCCAGGCCAAAAGCGTTCTGGTTCAGCACCAAAGGACCGCCAGACACCTGCGGGAGAAGCGGAGGCGTCAGCAGCTCGGGGAAGTCGATGTAGCGAACGTCGGAGTACCCAAGGCTGCGCACGGCCGCCAGAAGGCCTTCTGTCGTGCCGGCAGAACGGTGGAACGTGAAGGGCGACTTCAGAATCTCAAGATAGAGAGGATCAGGAGCTGGAGCCCCATCGATCATCGGGCGTCGAATCCGCATCCAATCGCCAATGAGATCGAGATCACGACCGCGCGGGACCGGTGTCAAACCAATCTGGGCATGGTGCCACTTGGCGGATAAGGCTCAGAAAGCAAAGCGGGTAAGTTCCGTGGTGAAGCCGGCTGCCGCATGGAGAAGGTCAGAAAGCTTAGAAGCCATCGCGCATCTCCTTGCGAAGAGGGCCACCGATCAGGGTGTAGTAGTAATCGCCAAGAGCCAGCGCCTGCTCTGGGAGGCCATCAGCCTCGATGTCTTCGGCCGAATCAACAACAAGCAGGCCAGAGACCGGAAGCTGGATCAAAGATGCCAGCCCGTCGTAGGTGTAGAACGAAACCAGGATCGGCCAGTCACCAGAATCAGAAATTGAAGCCGCGCCGACAAGAACCAGGGCGTCAGCCTGAAGAGCGATCGACATCCCATCGGGAAGGCGCGAATGCTCGATCTGAAGAGTGCCGATCAGGCCATAGGGAATCCGGAAACCGATGTCAACGGTGCCAAGAACGCCAGATGTCACCCGCAAGGAAAAGGCCGACATCAGGAAACCTCAACAGTGATCGCCGTCGTGGGCTCCACGACATTGATCTGCTCGTAGGGAAGCAGATCAATGTTGCCCAGCGCATCGATCTTGCCAGGAAGCGTGAACACCACATGCGCGTCGACAATATCTGACGAAAGACTGCGAATCGCATAGACCAAGTCGGAGATGTAGATGGTCGACCCGAGGCCGCGATAGTTGAGAGGCGCGTCCGCGCTGAAGCGGAAAAAAGAAAGCGCCAGCGCCTGCACCTGCTCCTGGAAAGAAGCTGGCCCCTGGTAGGAGATTTCACAAAGGATCGAGCCGGCCGCGACCTCGACCGTGTCCGGCGGGCGGACCCAAACCTTGTCGGTATGCGGCTTCTTGAGAAACAGGTGGTCGGCCAAGTCGCGAAGAAGAGAAGTCGCAGGGATCGCACCAGACGCCAAGCTAACCGCAACCTCCACGCCCATGAAATAGGTCGTGCCAGAAAGTGTCAACTGATCTTCAGGGGCCACAGAAACGCCACCAAGGTACTGCTGGTTCCCGGTCACGCGCGCAGACGCAAATGGCGCCGAACCCGTCGCCGGATCGACGTAACTGCGCGCCCAGGACTCGTAGGCAGCCGCGGTGGAACCGGTCGACTGCTCGGACCAGCGAGAAACGCATCGAGCGTAGAATTCCTCGTTCCCTTCCTCGTCACGGCCAACAACTCGGTAGACCTGCTCAAAATTCGGCGCATTGTTGATGAGCCACTTCTCGATCGTCTCGTTGCCAGTGGTCCCAAGAGTCGAAAGAGGATCTGCGCCACCGGTCCACCGGCCAGCCACAACGTAGGGGCCTGCAAAACCGCTGGCGATCTCCATGAGCTGCGCCGCGGCGATCACGCCAAGTGTGCCAGACTCCGTAGCCTTGAAGTAGAAGGTCTTGTGGGTCTCGCCGATCTCGATGGTGCCTGCGTCCGATTCCTGGAAAAGGGTGTAGCTGCGGACCTTGCCATCCTGCTGAACCGAGGTCTGAATCGCAGCGTCAAGAGGAACGATCAGACCGGTGCCAGAAGCAGCCAAAGGGCGAAGCAAAGTGAAGGCTTGCTCGCAAGGCGTGGAGCGATAGCGCGGACGTTCAAAGAAGCCAAGCGCCTGGTCCTGCAAAGCAGCATTCGTGGAAGTCGCCGGGTTCGTCTGAACAAACAACTCCTTCACATCCTCGATCGCATCGGAAACCATCGCCACGAACGCCGACACGAGAGAAGCAAGCGCCCCGCCACGAACACGAGAGTTCAGGGGCGAACCAAGAAGCCCAAGCCGGAAATAGAACCGGTTGAAGAATTGCGTGTCGCGCGCGGTCCTGTCGAGCTCAACCATTGAATCCCCCAAGGGCAGCGGGCACGGAAATCGTGCCAAAAGTGGAAGTGATCTTCACATCAAAGATGTGTTCGAATTGGCTTTGGCCGGCCGGCTGAAAGCCAAGGTAGGTCGGTGCCGCGGCAACGACAAAATCCATCTCTTCCACCAAGACTTTGATTTGGCCAATGATCTCCTGGATCTCGGCGGGAGCCAGGTTTGCCTTCGCAAAGCGCATCCAATTCCACCCGGCATCCGGATAGTACTGGTTGAAGCCAACCTGAAGCGTCAGCCCCAGGTAAGCGTTCTGCTGGATCGCTTCGTTATCGGAAACCGTCTCAAGATCTCCATTCGAGAGAACCAAATCGCCCACCAAAGGGTCAAACCGAAGGTCGACAAGAGACGTCATCGCGGAATCCTTTGCTTCAAAAGCTCAAGCTGGACAGGCACAGGGGGCACCTGAGCGGGCGGGCCGACCGCGGTAGACTGAGGCAACGAAAGAAGGACGATCGCCTGGTAGAGCAGGTCCGAGAGCTCTCCCATCGAGCCCACGGGAACCGTCTGGCCCTCGGATGTGAAAGAAAGAATGAAGGGAAGGTCGCGGCGGCCGTACATCCACGCCAAGCGAACGATCAAGCCAGGGAAC
>CAZHVZ010000196.1:2540-3243 GCA_964536245.1 uncultured Rhodocyclaceae bacterium | reverse complement strand
CGGCAATTTCGTCATCGGCGGCCCGGACGGCGATTGCGGCCTGACCGGGCGCAAAATCATCGTCGATACCTACGGCGGCGCAGCGCCCCATGGCGGCGGTGCCTTCTCCGGCAAGGACCCCTCCAAGGTGGACCGTTCCGCCGCCTATGCCGGGCGTTATGTAGCCAAAAACATCGTTGCCGCCGGTCTGGCCAGCAAGTGCCTGGTCCAGGTTTCCTACGCCATTGGTGTTGCCCACCCGACTTCCGTCATGATCGACACCTTTGGCACCGGCAAAGTCAGCAACGAAACGCTGGTGGCGCTGGTCACCAAGCATTTCGATCTGCGCCCCAAGGGCATCGTCAACATGCTCAACCTGCTGCGCCCGATTTACGAAAAAACGGCTGCCTACGGCCACTTCGGCCGGGACGAACCGGAATTTTCCTGGGAAGCGACCGACCGCGCCCTTCTCCTCAAGAGCGACGCCGGCCTGTAGTTTTTGCTGGATCTGAACGATCAAAAGGGGAGCTTCGTCGCTCCCCTTTTTCATGGGTTAAACTTGGCAGATGCTAAAAAAGATTGGCGTTGAGCACCTCTCGCTGGGCATGCATCTGCATGCCTTCTGCGGCGCGTGGCTGGAGCACCCGTTCTGGCGGACCAAGTTTGTTCTGACAGATCCCAGGGATCTGGCGCTGGTCCGCGAAAGCACCATTACCGAAGTGTG
>CAZHVZ010000196.1:0-2530 GCA_964536245.1 uncultured Rhodocyclaceae bacterium | reverse complement strand
CAGCAGGCCAAGGGCCTGTTCGTCTGCGTGGGGCTGGATGTGGCCACCGGGAAGGCCAGCGAGGAGGCGGAAGCTGCGCCGCCTCCTCCGCCGGAGCCGGCAGCGGCGATCGAGAAAACCTCGTTCAGCGAGGAAGCCCGGCGGGCTGCCAAGATTTGCGCCAAATCGAAGGAAGCGGTGGTGTCCATGTTCCAGGAGGTGCGCATGGGCAAGGCCATCGAGGCCGAGCAGGTGCAGGTACTGGTGGACGAGATTTCAAGCTCCATCCTGCGCAATCCCGGCGCCCTGATCAGCCTGGCCCGACTGAAAACGGCTGATGACTACACCTACATGCATTCGGTGGCGGTATGCGCCCTGATGATCGCCCTCGCCCGCCAGTTGGGTCTGGGCGAAGAAGAAACAAGGCAGGCCGGGCTGGCCGGTTTGCTGCATGATCTGGGCAAGGCTCTGATGCCCATGGCCGTGCTCAACAAGCCGGGCAAACTGACCGACGAGGAGTTTGCCATCATCAAGACCCACCCCACCGAGGGGCACAAGATTCTGCTCGGATCGAGCGGTGTGCATGAAATCACCCGGGACGTCTGCCTGCACCATCACGAAAAAGTGGACGGCAGCGGCTACCCGGACCGACAGAGCAGTGAGACGATGAGCCTGTTCTCGAAAATGGGTGCGGTTTGTGACGTCTATGACGCCATTACCTCCAACCGTCCCTACAAGGCCGGCTGGGACCCGGCTGAATCGATCAAGCGCATGGCCGAATGGAAGGGCCACTTTGATCCCACTGTCTTTCAGGCATTTGTCAAAAGCTTGGGAATCTATCCGGTGGGGTCTTTCATCCGCTTGGAATCCGGGCGCTTGGGGGTCGTCCTTGAACAGAATGAAAAATCCCTCCTCAAGCCCAGGGTGAAGGTGTTTTTTTCCACCAAGTCTCAGGCTTATATCAAGCCCGAGGTGGTGGACCTTGCCCGCCAGGGCGGACATGACAAAATTGCCGGTCGTGAAGACCCCGCCAAGTGGGGAATCCGGAACGTGGATGAAATGTGGAGCGGCTCCCATTAAATCCACTCACTTCAGTACAGGCCAGGGAGTTTGAGGCATGACCGATTCAGACAGGAAGCATGCGCAGCGTTCTGACCGCTGCGAAGACAAGCTGGCTCTGCTTGAGAAAAAACTCCAGGTGGTCTGGGAGGAAGCCAGCGATGCCATGGCCTTCATCGACGATGAGGGTATTCTCGATTGCAACCAGGCCGCCCGGGAATTGTTCGGGCTGGGCGAGAGCGAATCCTGGCTGGGTATGCCGCTGCACCAGCTTGCCCCGGCCCAGCAGAGCGATGGCAGCGACAGCCGGGAATTGATCGCACGGGAATGGGGAAGGGCTTTCGAGTTCGGTCGCAGCCGCTTCGAGTGCCTGGTGAAACGGGTCGATGGCGGGTTGCGGGTTGCCGATATCAGCATGACCGGTATCGAAATGGGCGGCGGCCATATCGTTCTCGCCGTTTTCCGGGATATTACCCGCCGCTGGAAGCGGGAACAGGCCCGGCGAATGGCCTGAGCGGGTGCACAATACAGTCACAAACTGTTTTATAATCAGGACGTTTCGAGGAGTGCTGCAAGAGGGTTTCTCAGGAATCAACCTCCCAGGCTCGTTTTATAACGGCGCTCACCTTTCAACCCTGCCGGGTGCCGGGGGTATGGTGAGCTGAGTCAGGCAACGGAGTGCGCTCCGCTTGCTGCAACTCCGGCACATTCTGCCTCCTCCCCGGTCACAGTTATTAAGGAGCTTGCTGTGGCTGACTCAGTTTCCACTACTCAAGATTACGTTATCGCTGACCTGTCCCTTGCCGACTGGGGTCGCAAGGAAATCCTCATTGCCGAAACCGAAATGCCGGGCCTGATGGCCATCCGCGAGGAATTCGCCAAGACTCAGCCGCTCAAAGGCGCCCGCATCACCGGTTCTCTGCACATGACCATCCAGACCGCCGTGCTCATCGAGACGCTGACCGCCCTCGGCGCCGAAGTCCGCTGGGCTTCCTGCAACATCTTCTCGACCCAGGACCACGCTGCCGCCGCCATCGCCGCCCAGAACATCCCGGTCTTCGCCGTCAAGGGCGAAAGCCTGGTCGATTACTGGGATTACACCCACCGCATCTTCGAATGGGCCGACGGCGGCTACTCCAACATGATCCTCGACGACGGCGGCGACGCCACCCTGCTGCTGCACCTCGGCGGCCGTGCCGAGCAGGACATCTCCGTGCTGGCCAAGCCGGGCTCCGAGGAAGAAACCATCCTCTTCGCCGCCATCAAGGCCAAGCTGACCGTCGATCCGACCTGGTACTCCGTGCGCCTGGCCGAGATCAAGGGCGTTACCGAGGAGACCACCACCGGCGTCCATCGCCTGTACCAGATGCACCAGCGCGGCGAACTGAAATTCCCCGGCATCAACGTCAATGATTCGGTGACCAAGTCCAAGTTCGACAACCTCTACGGCTGTCGCGAATCGCTGGTGGACGGCATCAAGCGCGCCACCGAC
>CAZHVZ010000195.1:0-3341 GCA_964536245.1 uncultured Rhodocyclaceae bacterium | reverse complement strand
GGCCAGGAATTCCTGCGCCAGTGAAATATGATCAAACGTCTTTTCTGTCAGTTGAGCACCAGATACCAGTGTCCGCAACAGCCCTTTCATTGCGACAACGTCGTTGGATCTAACGGCCTTATCAAGGTCAGACAGTTTCGCTGCCAACTCGGGCCATGCAACAAAATCTTCGCGAGCCCGCATGATGCGCGGGTGCGATGTCGGCAGCGGATTTTCGCCAATTAGGAGTTCTTCAAAGAGTTTTTCTCCAGGTCGCAGCCCAGAAAAGACCACTTCGATGTCTCCGTGGGGGTGGGCGTCGTCTCGGAGCGTCAATCCTGACAACGCGATCATTCGCTTGGCAAGGTCAACGATCCTCACCGGCTCGCCCATATCCAGCACAAACACCTCGCCCCCTTCCGCCATGACGCCGGCCTGGAGAACGAGTTGAACCGCTTCGGACACGGTCATGAAATAGCGTGTAACTTCCGGATGCGTCACTGTCAGCGGTCCGCCCAGCTCAAGCTGCTTGCGGAAAAGAGGGACCACGCTGCCGCTTGATCCGAGGACATTGCCGAACCGCACCATGACGAAACGTGTCTGGTTGGTTGGCAAGTTCGCATCGTTTACCGGGGAACCTCCCAAGTCGGAAAAGATGACGGTCTGAGCATTTGCCAAAGCCTGCAGAATCAACTCCGCCACCCGTTTGCTCGCGCCCATGAGATTTGTAGGGCGCACGGCCTTGTCAGTCGAAATGAGTACAAAATGAGCGACTTGGTTTTCCAATGCCGCCCTGGCCAAGCAAAGTGTGCCGAACACGTTGTTTGCGATGCCTTCTGCAGGATTGTGCTCCACCATCGGGACATGCTTGTACGCGGCTGCGTGATAGATGGTCGAAGGTTTGTAGGCGCGGCATATTTCGTCCATCCGTCGATGGTTCATCACACTGCCGAGCAAAGGCGTAACTTCGGTCGTCAACTGACTTCGAATACAAAGGCCGGAGAGTTCCTGATGGATTGAATAAAGGCCAAACTCGTTTTGGTCGACCAGGAGCAATCGCGCAGGGTGCTCATTGACGATTTGCCGACAGAGCTCGCTACCGATGCTGCCGCCGGCGCCTGTGACAAGCACGACTTGCCCCAGAAGTTTGCGTGAAAGCGATGTTGTATCTGGCGTCACCGGCTCGCGACCGAGCAAGTCTTCAATCTCGAGTTCCTGGAAGTCCTGGACGGAAACGCGGCCGCTGGCCAAGTCGGACAACCCAGGCAAAGTCCGGATGTGGATGGGGAGTGAGCAAAGACTCTGAATGATCTGATTTCTTCGTTCACGGCTTACACTGGGAAGCGCCAGCAGAATATCCGTGATGCCAAGTCGAGAAATCAGACCGGGCGTATCCTTTGGCTGGAAAACTGGTATTCCATTGATCGTCCGGCCGTATTTTGATGGTTCATCATCAAGAAAACCCATCAGCGCGTACTGTGCGGCATTTCCAATCGCGGAGGCCGTTTGCACACCAGCATTGCCGGCACCGTAGATCAACAAGCGGCGTGTGGCCCGGCGATTTTTTCCTGCGAGACCTGCAAGCCAGAATCGGGCGATTGCCCGACTGCCGCCAACTAGCAAAAGGAAGATCAGGGGCTGCAGAATCCCGGTGGTACGTGGCAGTCCGATAATCCCCCACTTCTGCATCAATAGAATAGACGCGAACAGTGCAATGCCATAGACCAATACTGCTTGCGCGGTGGTGATTAACGCTGCAAGACCGGTGTATCGAAAGATTGCGCGGTAGAGGCCGAACTTGATGAAGATTGGCACTGCCAAGGCAGGGGCAAAGGCATAAAGTACCCACTGGGCGCCCTCGGGCCAATGCGGCGTGTCGAGTCGAAATGAGAACGCCAGCCACATTGCAAAGATCGACATCAAGACGTCGAGAAAAACGACCACCAGGCGTTTCATGGGCCGGGGCCATCTCAATATGGTTTCTTGCATAGGTGCGAAACAATACTCGATCTCTGGAAGCGTTACCCGGCAATGCCGGATCGCTGCAGGATGTCGCTGACCAGTTCCAGCCGGACCAGTGGGTTGTCCAATTGCATCAAGCGCTGTTTCAATTCCAGTGGCACGGGCAGCAACTCGCACCATCGATTGGCCAGCCAGCCACAGTCGTCAAATCGTAGCGGCGCGCTGACCGGTGTGGCCGCCGCGTCCCCCTGTTGGGCCCGCAGCGATTCCAGCACACGGTACAAGGCCTGCCCGACGTAGGCGAGGTCTGGCGGCACAGTGACATTCAGATCGTCGTCGAACTGGCGAACGTCGGCCACCCACAGGCCGTTCTTGAGCCGTTCGGCAGCCGTCACCTCAAAGCGCCGCTCGCCATGGCAGAGGATCATCAGCAGGCCTGCCTGGGAGGTGTCCAATGCCTGGACCGTTGCCAACGTGCCGATGAGGTGGAAAGTCTCCGGCAGCGCGCCAGCCTGCCGGACCTCCGAGCCCTGCTTCAGCGCCACCACGCCAAACGGTGCGCCGGCGCTGTGACACCGGCGGATCATGTCCAGGTAACGGACCTCAAACACCCGCAAAGGGAGCAAGCCCCCCGGAAACAGCACCGTCTGCAACGGAAACAGGGGCAGAGAAGAAAGGGTCAGAATTTCAGGCACGAGTGAATCGATGGCTTGCGGAAAACGGCTTAGGGTGTCTGGCCGTATCATCCCACGACCTTCCTGCCCCGGTTTCCATGTTGTACCAAATCATCTCGTTTCTGTTGGAAGTCGCCGTCAGCCTCGTTGGCGGTGCGTGCCTGTTGCGCCTGTACATGCAGCACCAGCGCGTCTCATTTGCCAATCCGGTGGGCCGCTTTGTCTTTGCCCTGACCGACTGGCTGGTGCTTCCTCTGCGCCGTGTCGTGCCTTCGGCGGGGGCGTGGGACCTGTCCAGTCTGTTGGGCGCTTATGGGCTCAAGCTGATGCAGTTTGGCCTGCTGGGCGTGATGGGTGGCGGCGTGAAGGTCCTGGTCTGGGTGCCGGCTCTCGCCTTGTTTGGGCTGTTCCAGATGGCGATTTCTGGCCTCACCGGTCTACTCATTGTTTACGCGCTCCTGTCGTGGACGCAGACCGCCTCGCCCGTGGCGGCAGTCGTCGAGCGCCTTTGTGCACCTTTGCTGAGGCCCATCCGCCAGGTTGTTCCCCTGGTTGGCGGCATCGACTTGTCGCCGCTGGTGTTGTTGGTGCTGTTGCAAGTAGCGGCGATGGTCCTGGCAGCGGTTCAGCAAACGGTGTTGCGCTGACCGCGATGCCGCGAGGCGGCCTTGGAAGAGCGTCAGCTCACTGCGTCAGCAGGCTGGCGCTGCAGCATCGCCAGCGTGC
>CAZHVZ010000194.1:2156-3374 GCA_964536245.1 uncultured Rhodocyclaceae bacterium | reverse complement strand
ACCAGGTCGAGGAATGCTTCGCTCCCAACCACCCGCTGCACCCGGAACTCGGCCAACGCTCCATGCCCTTTTCCCGCGAGCTGTGGATCGAAGGCGAAGATTTCATGGAAGTGCCGAGCAAGGGTTTCCGCCGCCTTTTCCCCGGCAATATGGCGCGCCTCAAATACGGCTACATCGTCCGGTGCACCGGCTGCGAAAAGAATGCGTCCGGCAAGGTCACCGCCGTGCTCTGCGAATACCTGCCGGAAACCAAATCCGGCACGCCCGGCGCCGATAGCGTCAAGGTCAAGGGCAACCTGCACTGGGTTTCCGCCGCCCAGTCCTATGCTGCCGAAATCCGTCTCTATGACCGCCTGTTCAAGGTCGCCGCCCCCGGCGCCCGACGCGAAGGCGATGCCCCGGACCTGGAACGCAATTTTCTTGACGACCTCAATCCCGACTCCCGGCAGACCATCACCGCCCAACTCGAACCGGCCCTCCGCGACGCCAAGCCGGAAGAGCGCTTCCAGTTCGAGCGCCACGGCTACTTCGCGGCCGACCGGGTGGATTCAAAGGAAGGCGCGCCGGTATTCAACCGGGCGGTGACGCTCAAGGACTCCTGGGGCAAGGCGGGCGCTTAGGCCTGATCCCGCCCGGATTAATCCATGCTGACGCGTAACGTCGAACAACTCGGCCAGGTATTCACGCCCCCCAAGGTGGTGGCGTTCATGCTGGACTTGTGCCGGAATTCCGGCCGGACACTGGAACCTTCGGCAGGCGACGGGGCTTTTTTCCGGGAATTGCGGAAACGGCAGTCGGACTGTGTCGGGATCGAGATCGATTCCCGCGTTGCCCCGGATGGCGCCGAAATCGGGGATTTTTTCGACTACCCGCTGACGGAGCAATTCGACACCATCCTTGGTAACCCGCCCTATGTGCGCTACCAGGACATTGCCGAGGACACCCGGAAAAAGCTCAAATCCGGCTTGTTCGATGCCCGCAGCAACCTTTTTCTGTTTTTCATCGAAAAAGCCATCCGCCACCTCAAGCCCGGCGGCGAGCTGGTCTTCATCGTGCCGCGCGAGTTCATCAAGCTGACAGCCGCCAAAAAACTGAATGCCTGGCTGTATGAACAGGGCAGCATCACCCATTTCTACGAGACCGGCGATACCCGCGTTTTCGGCGAGCACACCCCCAACTGTGCCATTTTCCGTTTCGAAAAAGGCCGTACCGACCGCC
>CAZHVZ010000194.1:0-2146 GCA_964536245.1 uncultured Rhodocyclaceae bacterium | reverse complement strand
GCGGATGGATCGCCAGATGGCCGATGGCCGGCGTTTTGTCGAGGTTGATGGCCAGCTGATGTTCCTCCGCGAGGATTACAGCATCCGCTTTGCCGACCTTTTTTCCGTCAAGGTGGGTGCGGTTTCCGGGGCGGATCAGGTGTTCACCCACGCCAAGGGCAACATGGAATTCGTCTGCTCGAAAACGGTGGACACCGGCGAAACCCGCCGCATGCTCTACAACATCAAGCATCCCCACCTGGAGAAGCACAAGGACACCCTGCTTGCCCGCCGCATCAAGCCGTTTGACGAAAGCAACTGGTGGCAATGGGGACGGGCCTTTCCCGTCAGCAACCTGCCCCGGATCTACGTCAATGGCCGCACCCGCCGACCTGAACCCTTCTTCCTCCATGACTGCCACAGCTTCGACGGCGCCATACTCGCCCTGTTCACCAGGAATCAGCGCATGCCCCGCCGGGAGCTGATCCAGTGCATGATGATGCTGAACAAGGATGTGGATTGGCAGGAACTCGGCTTCATCTGCGATGGCCGCTTTTTGTTTACCCAGCGCAGCCTGCAAACCTGCCTGCTGCCGGAAAAATTTTCCCGTTTTTTACCGCCTGAAAATGCCAAGGACGCCGCATGACCTTTATCGAATCCCTCACCGCCGCCTGGCAACGCAACAACTCCCTGCTCTGCGTCGGCCTTGATCCCGACCCCGCCAGATTCCCGGCCCACCTCCAGGGCCGCGACGATGCCATCTTCACCTTCTGCCAGGCCATCGTCGATGCCACTGCCGACCTGGTGTGCAGTTTCAAGCCGCAGATTGCCTACTTCGCCGCCCACCGCGCCGAGGACCAGCTGGAAGCGCTGATCGCCCATATTCACACCCGCCACCCCGGCATCCCGGTCATTCTTGACGCCAAGCGCGGCGATATCGGCTCCACCGCCGAGCAGTACGCCATCGAAGCCTTCGAGCGCTTCCGGGCCGATGCCATCACAGCCAACCCCTATATGGGCCGGGATTCCGCCGAGCCTTACCTGGCCTACCGGGACAAGGGGGTCATCCTCCTTTGCCGCACCTCCAACCCGGGCGGCTCCGATCTGCAATTTCTCGATGTCGGAGGAGAAAAGCTGTACGAACGGGTCGCCCGTCTCGTCGCCGGCGAATGGAACACCTCCGGCCAGTGCGCCCTGGTGGTGGGTGCCACCTTCCCCGCCGAGATCGAGCGGGTGCGCGCCATTGTCGGCGACCTGCCTCTGCTCGTGCCGGGCATCGGCGCCCAGGGCGGCGACATCGAGGCCACCGTCAGGGCCGGCCGCACCTGCAACGGTAGCGGGCTGATGATCAATTCTTCCCGCGCCATTCTTTACGCCGGCAAGGACGAGAATTTTGCCGCCGCCGCCCGCCGGGTCGCCGAGGAAACCCGCGACGCCATCAATCGCTCCCGCTGAAGCGCCCCCCCCATGCGACTCGACGACGAACGGGAAAGTGACAACGTAGAAGACCGGCGGGGCGAACCCAGCGGCGGCGGTTTCGGCCTGCCCGGCGGACGAGGGGGCCTGGGACTCGGCGGCATCGTCCTCGCCCTGGTCATCAGCTACTTTACCGGCATCAACCCGATGACCCTGCTCGGCATCATCGACCAGGCGCCGGTGCACACCGCGCAACGCGCCCCCGCCGCCCACAAGCCGCCGGCCGAGGATGAAATGGCGCGCTTCGTCTCCAAGGTGCTGGCTTCCACCGAAGACACCTGGCAGGAAGTCTTCCGGGCCAACGGCAAGCAGTATGAGAACCCCAAGCTGGTCCTCTTCTCCGGCGCCACGCCCACTGCCTGCGGCACCGGCCAGACGGCCATGGGGCCGTTCTACTGCCCCGGCGACCACAAGGTCTATATCGACCTCACTTTTTACCGCGAGTTGAAGGAACGCTTCCACGCCCCCGGCGAATTCGCCGAAGCCTACGTCATCGCCCACGAGGTCGGCCACCACGTGCAGAATCTGCTGGGTATTGCCGACAAGGTGGACCGCGCCCGCCGCCGGGCCGGCGAAGCGGAATCCAACGCCCTCTCGGTACGCATGGAATTGCAGGCCGATTGCCTGGCCGGTGTCTGGGGCAAGCGCACCGCCCCCATGCAGCCCGTCATGGAACCCGGCGAACTGGCGC
>CAZHVZ010000193.1:0-3399 GCA_964536245.1 uncultured Rhodocyclaceae bacterium | reverse complement strand
CGTGGAACATGGGCGTGACGGGCAGGACCACATCGGTGCCGCGCAGGCCCCAGAAATCCCCCAGGCTCGCCACCAGCGTGTGCAGGATGGTGGAGCGGTGCGAATACGCCACGCCCTTCGGCCGGCCGGTGGTGCCCGAGGTGTAGCACAGGGCGACGGGGTCGTCTTCGCCATGGGGCGCATACCGGAAGCCGACCGGGTCGCCGGTGGCGAGCAGGGCCTCGTAGTCGGTGAATTCGGTCGGCACCGGGGCGCCCGAGAAGGGAAAGACAATGACCTTTTCGAAAGTGTGCAGATGCGCCATCTGCCGGTACAGCGGCAGCAGCACGTCGTCGATGACCAGGAACCGGTCTTTGGCGTCGGCGGCGATCCATCCGATTTCATCCGGTGACAGGCGCAGGTTCAGGGTGTGCATCACGCCGCCAGCGGCCGGGATGCCAAAGTAGCATTCCAGGTGCGCATGGTGGTTCCAGCACAGGGTGGCCACCCGGTCGCCTTTTTGCAGTCCCAGGCCTTGCAGCGCCGACGCCAGGGCGCGGGTGCGCCGGTGGTACTCGCCGAAAGTGTGGCGTACCAGGGACTTGTCAGGCCGCCGCGAGACGATTTCAGTGGCGGGAAACAGGGTGCCAGCGCGCTCAAGCAGGTGATTGAGCGACAGCGGCACGTTCATCATCGTGCTTTTCATGGGGGCTTTCGGGGCAACGCAGGGGAAAGCCACTCTAGGGGAGCGGATGCTGTGCGGCAATGCAGAATATCCCGCAATGGACGACCTGATGCATGAGATCGCGGCTGCCGCCGCCCGCCTGGTGGTGGAAGAGGGGCTGGAATATGGGCCCGCCAAGCGACGAGCCCTCAAGGCGCTCGGGCTGCCCCCACGCACAGCCTTGCCCGACAACGACCTCGTGGAAGCGGCCGTGCGGGACTACATCGCCCTGTTCTGTGCCGACACGCAGCCGGATGAACTGGCCGCCCTGCGACGCCTGGCCCTGGTCTGGATGGAACGGCTGGCTGACTTCCGCCCCCATCTGGGCGGAGCGGTCTGGCATGGGACGGCGACGCGCCTGTCGGACATTTACCTTCAGTTGTTCTGCGATGACCCCAAATCGGCGGAAATCGCCTTGATCGATCACCAGGTCGACTACGACGTCCGCTCCGTGAGTGGCTTCAACGGCGAAACGGTCGACGCGCTCAGCCTGCACTGCCCCTGCCCCGAGCTCGGTGAAAGCGTCGGCGTGCACCTGTTGATTTACGACCACGACGACTTGCGGGGCGCGCTCAAGCCGGATCGCCAGGGCCGCAAGCCCCGTGGCAACTTCGCCGCCTTGAAGGCACTGATTGAGGCATGATCGGTCCATGACCCCGGTTCGATCGCAAGCTTTCAACTCACGGCCCGACGGGCATGCTCGCCGTCGCTACGTGCTGGCTGGCGCCGGGGCCGTGGCAGCGCTTGGCGGAGCCGGCTTGGCCTGGTGGCGCCTGCAAGTCCCTGAGGGCTCGGCGGCCGGCGCCGGGCCAGCAGAGGCGCTATGGGCTCGGACGTTCGAAACGCCCGCTGGCGGAACGCTGGACATGCAGTCCCTGCGGGGCCGACCCCTGCTGGTCAACTTCTGGGCCACCTGGTGTCCACCCTGTATCGAGGAATTGCCGCTTATCGATCGTTTTTTCCGTGAAAATGCCGCCAAAGGCTTTCAAGTCGCGGGTATTGCCATCGATCAGCTTGCTGCCGTGCGTAGCTTTCTGACCCGTTTGCCACTGGCTTTCCCGGTGGCGGTGGCGGGCGCCGGGGGGCTTGAACTGGTCAAGTCGCTGGGCAATCTGGCGGGCGGGTTGCCCTTTTCGGTGGTTCTGGGATCGGATGGCGGCGTGCTTCACCGTAAAATGGGCAAAGTTTCCGAGGCCGATCTGGCCCAATGGGCCTTGCTGAAATAGAGCCGCAGCTGCGCGCCGGCCTCATGACAATCGGGGAGTTTGATTCAGTTTGAATAAAAAAGACAATAAATAAGCTGAAATTGATGAGAGATGAGTGAAATTACGGTAAATTCCGCAGCTTCACGTTGTCCAATGCAGGAGACCCCATGGATTTGCGCAAACTGAAGACCCTGATCGACCTCGTGTCTGAATCGAATGTCTCCGAACTCGAGATCACTGAAGCCGAAGGCAAGGTTCGCATTGTCAAGGGTGGCGGAACGGTTTTGCAGGCGCCCGCGCCCGTGGCCCAGGCCGTACCGGTGCCTGCGGCTTTGCCACCGGCGGCGGTGGTCCCTCCGGCACCGGAAGCACCCGTGGCCACCGGGCACGTCGTCAAGTCGCCGATGGTGGGCACTTTCTATCGGGCGGCCAGTCCGGGTGCGAAGTCCTTTGTCGAGATCGGCAGCCAGGTCAAAGAAGGCGAGACCATCTGCATCATCGAGGCCATGAAGATTCTCAACGAGATCGAGTCCGACAAGGCCGGAACCGTCACCCAGATCCTGGGTGAAAACGGACAGGCTGTCGAGTATGGCCAGCCGCTGTTCGTGATCGAATAAACCCGCTGCGCCGGCCCGTCCCACTTCATACCGTCCAGCATGTTCAAGAAAATACTTGTCGCCAACCGGGGGGAAATCGCCCTTCGCATCCAGCGCGCCTGCCGCGAACTGGGCATCAAGGCGGTCATGGTCTATTCCGAGGCCGACCGCGAGGCCAAGTACGTCAAGCTTGCCGAAGAGGCAGTCTGCATCGGGCCCGCCGCCTCGCCCCTGAGCTACCTCAACATGCCGGCCATCATTTCGGCGGCCGAGGTGACCGACGCGGAAGCCATTCATCCGGGCTACGGGTTTCTCAGCGAGAACGCGGATTTCGCCGAGCGGGTGGAAAAAAGCGGCTTCCAGTTCATCGGTCCCACACCTGAGTCGATCCGCATCATGGGCGACAAGGTCGCGGCCAAGCAGGCCATGATCCGTGCCGGCGTGCCCTGCGTGCCCGGGTCGGACGGCGAATTGCCCGACGATCCGGTTCAGATCCGGCGTATCGCCAAGACGGTCGGCTACCCGGTGATCATCAAGGCGGCCGGTGGCGGCGGCGGACGCGGCATGCGGGTGGTGCATACCGAAGCGGCCCTGATCAATGCGGTGCAGATGACCAAGGCAGAAGCCGAGCCCCTGCGACAGCCAGGACTGCATCAACAGTTCGGTGGAACCCATCGGCGCCCCACCGATGCCCAGGATCTGCAGCGGCATCTGGAATGCCAGAGCGATGTTCTGGTCGGTCATCTTCAGCAGTTCGGCGAGCTGGCCGTCCCGCGCCGTCCCGGCGACAGCCTTTGCCTTCAGGCCCCAGGTCAGGATCGGCGTGCCACCTGCGTTCGGCCCTTGCGTTTGCTCGTTCCAACGGGTGCGGAGCGCGTCGGTCTGGTCCTTTGTC
>CAZHVZ010000192.1:0-3420 GCA_964536245.1 uncultured Rhodocyclaceae bacterium | reverse complement strand
CGGGGGTGAAGAGGGCTTCGACAGGCTCAGCCCGAACGGATGCGAGCTGGGCCACCGGTTTCACCATCACGCCGACGGCCAAGACCTATGTCGTGGACTCCGCGGCGGACAACAAGACTTCGGCCGACGAGTTTTCCTTCAAGACCGTGGCGCCGTCGGCGACTGGGTCCGAGATCCTTGCGGCGATGCTGCCTGCGATCCAGGACCCGTCCCTGTTCTTCAACGGCTTCCACATTTCCCATCGTCCCGCTGACGCGGCGGCGTCCGTGTCCTTCAACACGGATGTCGCTGCCGCGCTGGCTACGGCGGAGCAGGACTGGTTCCGCTATCTCTACGCGGTGACCCAGCCTCCGATCGGTGTCGACACTCCTGCGGAGGTCTTGTCCTACGTACAGACTCTTCGGGCTGATTTCGCGCACAACCGGGTTCAGACTGTCGCGATGCCGATGGTCGTGAAGACCTTGGGCGGCCAGATGGTCATGCCCGTGTCCGCTGTCTGCGTGGCTCGTCGCGCGCTTCTTGAGCCCCAGAATGATCTGGGGATGGTTTCGGCTGGCCAGCTTCTTTCGGTGGTGGACTTTGCCCCTGGTTGGGGCATCTCCAACGTGATCGCCGTCGACCAGGTGAAGAACACCCCGACGATCCGCAAGCACTTCGGCGCCGCGGGCTTCTACCCGACGAATGGGTGGATGACGGATCCTTCCAGCGACTACTCGGCGGACAAGTTCCGCTTGGTGGCCGATCTGTGCGCTTCCGATGTTCGCTCTGCCGGCGTTCGCTTCGTCAAGATGGATGTCGACCCGGACAATGTCGAGGCATCGGCGAAGCCTCTCCTGGATGCTTGCCGCGCGCCCTTGGAAGTGCGCGTTGCGCGCGGCCAGATTTCGGCCGCGGAGTTGACCATCCCTTCGGGCCAGGACATCCTGACGTCGAAGGAGCTTGTGGTCGACGTCTCGATTCGCCCCATGGCTTCGGCTGACTGGATTCGTTTCAACGTGGGCTTCCAGAGCCCCTTCGCAGGAGGGTAAGCCATGGCCGTCAATGGTCGCGCATACGATTGGGAGTCTCTTTCTGTCGATTTGGTCACGTTTGCTGGCATTGATCCGCTGGGCAATCTCAAGAGCGTGGACTGGTCGGACACTCGTGGCATCACTCCTACCTACGGGATTGGTGGTTCTCCTCGCGGCTACGGCCGCCGGAACTACCGTGCCCAGGGCTCGATGGAGCTGGCCGATGAAACCTACGCCCAGCTTCTTCGCCGGGCCGCGCTTGTCGGTGGCTTCTACAATCTTCGCTTCAATCTGAACCTTTCCTACGGCGACAACCCGTATTCCGTCGGCTATGGGGAGCGCCATCAGATCCTTCTTTCTGACTGCATTCCCGCGCGTCGTGGTGGCGCCTCTCGCCAGGGCGTCTCGGAAGCGCGCATTGTGCGCGTTGAGTTCGAGATCCTGGGCGGAATCGCCGAGCTGGGCGGTCTCAGCGAGCTGGCCAAGCTGTGAGCGACCAGCTTCCTTCTGAAGTCCTCGATGCTGCCGCCAAGATTCGCACTCTTGGCGGCGCTCCTGTTGTTGTGGCGTCTACCGATCCGCAGCTTCCTTTCGTGGTTTTCGAACGCCCGAACCTTGCCGCGCTGTCTGGCTACGTCTCGAAGGCTTCTGATGCGACTGTTGGGCCTTTGCTGGCGGCTGTTGGCTTGGCTCGCACTTCGGCCAAGTATCCTTCGCCGGAGATTCTTTCTGGCATCGAGATCCAGCGTCCGTTCGTGATCATGCGTTGCGTGCAGGCTCTTCTGGCCGACCTTGGCCTTTCTGTGAAGGCTCAAAAAAAAAGTCTTTGACCTCCACCCAGAAGCTGGAGGTCTACGTCCGCCGGTACCTGGGTGATGCTGTTGCAGACCGACTCCCCGACCTTTCCCTTGACGATCTGCCTGTGATTTTGGAGCAGGCTGCTCTTGCGCGTGCGTATCTTCGTGAGGATCTTTCGAGCATCAGGAGGGCTTGATGGGCGAGTTCGACATCGGCGACATGGGCTCGGTTGACCAGTTTGGGCTTCCCGTCGACATTCCTGAGCCTCAGCTCATGGATGATTCTGGCATGGCCGCCGGCGCAGCCTCTCTTCCTGGTGGTTTCACGGCGATCTTGGCCGAAGTCGTGCTTGGCGCTGCCGGCGCGGCGATCGCTGTTGAGGATGGTGCCGGTTCTGGCTTTTCCGGAAGCCTGGATGTCATGGCCTTTTCTGGCGATCAGCTTGGCTCTCTTCCGGGCCTGGAAGAGGCTCCTCCTCCGGCTGTGGACCAGCCGTTCACCCCTGACGCGCAAGCGTCTTCTGGCCCGATGGCTTTTTCCGCGCCTGGCGACGCCGCATTTTCTGATGCTCCTGCAACCATGGATGCCGCGGGCGTTGCGCTTGGCGGCCTTCCTGATCTGGAACCTCCTCCTGCGCCAGATCCGTCCTTTGCGGGCGTGAACATGGCCCCGAGCGAGCTTCTCGACCTTCAGATGACGCTGACGCCTCCTGAACCCTCCCAGGAGGGTTTCTCGCAAGCCAGCGATGCGCCGATGCCTGGGTCTTTTTCGATTCCGTCGATCGCTTCTTCGGAGCACCAGGCTTCCTCGCTTTTTTCGGCTTCTCACGAGATCAGCGATCGCGTCTGGGGGCCCATGGCTTCCTCTGCTGTTGAATCCTCTTCCCGGGCATCTGGCCGCGGCGTGCACATCGAGAATCTCCATCTTCCTGCAGCCAGCTCGAACGAGTTGCTTGACCAGCTCTTGGGTGCAGCTCCTGGCCTTTCAAACTCCGATCTTTCCGCGCTGGGGTGATCCGTGTACATCCGGCCGATTTCCAATCCCAATAGCCCTGTCGCTGCGCCAAAGACCGATCTTCGGTCTCGGCTCACTCCGCAGCTGGTTGATTTTGCCCAGCACCAGGTCGCTCCCGTTGTCGGCGCGCTGCAGCAGTGGGGCGCCATCCGCGCGGGCGATGCGGAGCTTCCGCCGATTCTCCCGCCCTGGGACAATTGGTCTTCGGAGCATGATGCTTCCCGGCTGACGGTTTTTGACAAGGCGATTCCTGATGGAGTCGTTCTCACGCATTGCAATGTGGTGGACGACCTCGAATATCGGATGATTCCGACTTCGAATCTGAATCCCGTTTCGTTGGGCATGATGCTTCGCGCAAGCTTTGGGACAGAAATCATCGACGGCAAGAAGCAGACTGTCGCGAAGGGCTACTACCCGGAGATCACGAAGCTGGATCCCTACAAGGCTTCTGAGGCCGGCCAGCAAGCCACTGCAGCCTCTTTCAAGCACCTGGAGAAGGGCAAGACGTTTGGCGAAGTTCAAGCGAGTCTTTACGCTGATCCTGGCATTGATGCGGGGCTTGACACTGCGGCCTACGAGGATGGCGCCAACCGGTTGC
>CAZHVZ010000191.1:0-3434 GCA_964536245.1 uncultured Rhodocyclaceae bacterium | reverse complement strand
CTCACCAAGCAGCGCAAGGACAGCGTCACCCAGTACGAGGCCGCTGGCCGTCAGGAGCTGGCCGATGCCGAAAGCTTCGAAATTGCCATCCTCGCCGCCTACCTGCCGGAAAAAATGAGCAGCGAGGAAACCGCTGCGGCCGTCGATGCCGCACTCTCCGAAACCGGCGCCAAAACGCCGGCTGACATAGGCAAACTGATGGCTATACTGAAACCCCGCCTGGCCGGCAAGGCTGACATGGCCGAGGTTTCCAGGCTGGTCAAGGCAAGGCTGGCGGGCTGACCGGAAAGCACACCGGCGATGATTCCCGAGTCTTTTATCCAGGACGTCCTGGCCAGAGTCGATATTGTCGACCTGATCGACAGCTACGTCCCGCTGAAAAAGGCCGGGGCCAATTTTGCTGCCTGCTGCCCCTTCCATAACGAAAAATCGCCGTCCTTCACCGTCAGCCCGACCAAGCAGTTCTACCATTGCTTCGGCTGCGGTGCCCACGGCACGGCCATTGGCTTTGTCATGGAATACCAGGGACTCGGTTTTGTCGAGGCCATCAAGGACCTCGCCGGGCGGGCCGGCATGCCGGTGCCGGAAGTCGAAGGACGCGGTTTCAAGGAGGAGAATCCCGGCCAGACGCGCACCCTGATCGATTTCATGGCCCGGGCTGCGGCCTACTACAAGGAACAGCTCAAGCGCTCGCCCAAGGCCATCGAATACTGCAAAAAGCGCGGCCTGTCCGGAGAAATCGCCGCCAAATACGGCATTGGCTATGCGCCAGAGGGCTGGCAGAATCTGGAAAACGTCTTCCCCGACTATTCCGCCCCCGGACTTCACGTCGCCGGGCTGGTCATCGACAACGACAGCGGCCGGCGCTACGACCGCTTCCGCGACCGGCTGATGATCCCCATCATCAACCCCAAGGGCGACATCATCGGCTTTGGCGGACGAGTCATCGACCAGGGCGAGCCGAAATACCTCAACTCGCCGGAAACCCCCCTTTTCGAAAAAGGCCGCGAGCTGTTCGGCCTGCCGCAAGCCCGCCAGGGGCTGCGCGAAACGAATACCGCCATCGTCACCGAAGGCTACATGGACGTCATCGCCCTCGCCCAGAATGGCGTCGGCAATGCGGTGGCCACCCTGGGCACCGCCACCACCGCCATCCACGTGCAAAAGCTGTTGCGTCAGGTGGACCGCATCGTCTTCTGCTTTGACGGTGACAATGCCGGACGCAAGGCGGCTTGGCGCGCCCTGGAAAACTCCCTGGAAGCCCTGGCCGACAACAAGAGCCTGGGCTTCATCTTTCTCCCGGAAAGCGACGATCCGGACAGCTTCATCCGCGCTCACGGCCAGGAAGCCTTTGACCGCGCCGTCAAGCAGGCCATGCCGCTGTCCGATTTTCTGCTGCGGGAACTGGCCCAGCGCTGCGACCTGACCAGCTCGGAAGGCAAGGCCAAGCTGATTTACGAAGCCAAGCCCCTGCTCCTCAAATTGCCGACCCCCCTGTTGCGCCTGCAATTGGTCAAGCGCCTGGCCGAAGCCAGCGGCTTTGCCCAGGGCGAAGTGGAGCGGCTGTGCGAACTGAAGTCCTATACCCCGGCGGCGCCCCCCAAGGCCAAGCGTAGCGCGCCTTCCCTGACCCGCAACCTGCTCCGTCTGGTACTGCACAAGCCGGTGCTGGCTGGCGAGCTGGCCCCCGACCTCCTGCCCGACACGCCGGAACGCTCCGCCTTGCTTCGCCTGCACCAGCTGGCCGTCGAGCAACCGGGAGGCGGTTATGCCCTGTTGCGGGAGCGCCTGCGGGGCACCCCGGAGGAGGCGATGATTGAACAGGCCGCTTCGGAACTTCTTGGCCTTCCTTTTGACGAAGACGAAGCGGATGCCGAGTTCCGCGCCACTCTGGACAAGTTGCAGCTTGGCGAACACAAGAAAGCCTTTGCCGAACTGCAAACCAAGGTGCAGCAACTGGGAGTGGCCGGGCTGACGCCGGAAGAGAAGCAGGATTACATCCGGATGCTGTCGAACACCGGGAAAAAGAGCTAAGTTGTGGTATAATTTGGGGTTTTCCCCAATCTAATGGATCGTGGGCATGGCAAAAGCAAAAGACACCGCGAAGGAAACTCCCAAGGCTCGTACCGGCAAGGCATCGGCACGGGCGGCAGAAAAGGCGCTGCTGGAAGGCGCCATGAATGCCGAGGTACCCGCCCCCCTGGACGCCGAGGCGCGCAAAACGCGCCTCAAAAACCTGATCAAACTCGGCAAGGATCGGGGCTTCCTGACCTACGCAGAAATCAACGACCACCTGCCGGACGACGTGGTGGACGCGGAACAGATCGAATCGATCATTTCCACCTTCAGCGACATGGGCATCAAGGTTTTCGACGAAGCCCCGGCTGCCGAAGACCTGCTCATGTCGGACACCGCCGCTGCCGCGACCGACGATGAAGAAGTCGAGGAGCAGGCTGAGCAAGCGCTGTCCACCGTCGATTCCGAGTTTGGCCGCACTACCGACCCGGTCCGCATGTACATGCGGGAAATGGGCTCGGTCGAGCTGCTCACCCGCGAAGGCGAAATCGAAATCGCCAAGCGCATCGAAGACGGCCTCAAGCACATGGTGCTGGCCATTTCTGCCTGCCCGACGACGATTACCGACATTCTCGAAATGGCGGCCAAGGTCGAAGCCGACGAGATGAAAATCGACGAACTGGTGGACGGCCTGATCGATCCCAATGCCAGCGACGAAGCCCCGGCCGTGGAAGCCACCGAAGCCGACCTCGACGCCGAAGAGGGCGATGACGAGGAAGGCGGCGGCGCCGTTTCCGCCTCCATGCTGCAACTGAAGACCGATGCTCTGGAGCGCTTCAAGACCATCCGCGCCCTGCACACGAAAATGCAGAAAGCGCTGGCCAGCAAGGGCGCCCAGGACAAGGCCTACCTCAAGCTGCAGGAACAGCTCAGCGAAGAACTGACCAACATCCGCTTCACCTCCCGCTTCATTGAGCGCCTGTGCGACTCGGTACGCGGCATGGTCGAGCAGGTGCGCAAATCCGAGCGCAAGATCCAGCAGATTTGCGTGGACCGGGTCAAAATGCCCCGTCCGCACTTCATCAAGTCCTTCCCCGGCAACGAAGTCAATCTCGACTGGATCGACCGCGAAGCCGCCGCAGCGCCCAAGACCTTCAGCGCCATCCTGCTGCGCAACGTGCCGGCAGTGAAGGAAGAACAGAAAAAACTGATCGCCCTGCAAGACCACACCGGCCTGCCCCTCAAGGACCTCAAGGACATCAACAAGCAGATGTCCACCGGCGAAGCCAAGGCCCGCCGCGCCAAGCGCGAGATGACCGAGGCGAACCTGCGTCTCGTGATCTCGATCGCGAAGAAGTACACGAACCGCGGCCTGCAGTTCCTCGACCTCATCCAGGAAGGCAACATCGGCCTGATGA
>CAZHVZ010000190.1:3243-3507 GCA_964536245.1 uncultured Rhodocyclaceae bacterium | reverse complement strand
CCGGGTGGTGGAAATCTACGGTCCTGAATCTTCCGGCAAGACCACCCTGTGCTTGCAGGTGGTAGCCGAAATGCAAAAACTCGGTGGCGTGGCGGCGTTTATTGATGCCGAACATGCCCTCGACCCGCAATATGCGCAAAAACTTGGCGTCAATGTCGGCGACCTGCTCATTTCCCAACCGGATACCGGCGAACAGGCGCTGGAAATCGCCGATATGCTGGTGCGTTCCGGTTCGGTGGATATCATCGTGGTGGACTCGGTGGC
>CAZHVZ010000190.1:905-3169 GCA_964536245.1 uncultured Rhodocyclaceae bacterium | reverse complement strand
ACGCACCAATACGCTGGTAATTTTCATCAACCAGATCCGCATGAAAATCGGCGTCATGTTCGGTTCGCCGGAAACCACCACCGGCGGCAATGCCCTCAAGTTCTACGCTTCCGTCCGCCTCGATATCCGCCGCATCGGCGGCATCAAGAAGGGCGACGAGGTGGTGGGCAACGAAACCCGCGTCAAGGTGGTCAAGAACAAGGTATCGCCGCCCTTCCGCGAAGCCATTTTCGATATTTTCTACGGCGAGGGCATTTCCCGGAACGGCGAGCTGATCGAGCTTGGCGTCAATCACAAGCTGATCGACAAGTCCGGCGCCTGGTATGCCTACAAGGGCGAAAAAATCGGCCAGGGCAAGGACAACGTGCGGGAGTTTCTCAAGACTCATCCCGAGGTCGCCAAGGAAATCGAAGCCCGCATCCGCGAAGCGGCGGCTACCACAGTTGTCAAACCAACCCGCGCTGCGGCCCAGGATGCCTGAATCCCTCCGCGTCAGAGCCTTGAGATTCCTCACCCGGCGGGAACACAGCCGGGCGGAACTCAAGCAGAAACTGGCAGCCTATGCCGAATCGGAAGACGAAGTGGAGGCGGTGCTTGATCGTTTGCAGGCCGAGCAGTTATTGTCTGACCACCGCTTTGCCAGTCAGCGTGTGGCGGCCCGCGCCGGGCGCTACGGCAACGGTCGGTTGCGCCAGGAGCTGAGGGGCCAGGGGGTGAGTGATGACGACATTGCCGACGCCCTGAAAGAAAGCGGCGATGAAGCAGAGCGCTGCCGCAGCGTGTGGCGCAAGAAGTTTGACCAGTTGCCGGATTGTGCCGAGGAACGTGCCCGGCAGATGCGTTTTTTGCAGTACCGTGGTTTCTCCGGTGAGGCTGTCCGGAAGGTGCTGCGCGGAGAAGAAGAATGAACGGTGACGCTACCGCCGGGGCCATGCTCAGCGCCCACAATCTGAACAAGCGCTACAAGGCGCGCACGGTGGTGCATGATGTTTCCTTCGACGTCAAAAGCGGCGAAGTGGTTGGCCTGCTAGGCCCCAACGGCGCCGGCAAGACCACCTGTTTCTACATGATTGTCGGTCTGGTCCCCGCCGACGGGGGCGACGTCTATGTCGATGACGCCAAGCTGACGCACCTGGCGATGCACAGCCGGGCGCAGTTGGGCCTCTCTTATTTGCCTCAGGAAGCCTCGGTTTTTCGCAAGATGAATGTGGCGGAAAACATCCAGGCCGTGCTCGAACTCCAGAATCTGCCCGAGGCCGAGGTCAACGACCGTCTGGAAGGCTTGCTCAACGAGTTGCACATCAACCATGTTCGCCACATCAACGCCTCGGCCCTTTCCGGTGGCGAGCGGCGACGGGTGGAAATTGCCCGCGCCCTGGCTACCCGGCCCCGCTTCATCCTGCTCGATGAACCGTTTGCCGGGGTGGATCCGATTGCCGTGCTGGAAATCCAGAAAATCATCCGCTTCCTGAAAGAGCGTAACATCGGCGTTCTCATCACTGACCACAATGTCCGGGAAACCCTGGGCATTTGCGACCGGGCCTATATCATCAACGAGGGCACGGTACTGGCTTCCGGCCGTCCCGACGATATTGTGCAGGATGAAAGCGTGCGCAAGGTCTATCTGGGCGAGCATTTCCGCCTGTGATCCAATAATCGCCATGAAGCAGGCTCTTCAACTCAAACTCTCCCAGCATCTGGCGCTGACGCCCCAGTTGCAGTTGTCGATCAAGCTCCTGCAATTGTCGACCCTGGAGATGAATCAGGAGTTGGAGCGCTACCTGCTGGAAAATCCCCTCCTGGAAAGAGAGGAGGACGGCGGTGATGACCGGGGAAGTGGGGAGCGCACGGACACCCGCAACGAGCACAATGAGCCGCCCGGCTATGAAGAGAACCGCCCCGAGCGGGAACAGGGCGACTACGAAGCATCGGACCGGGAGAGCGAAGCGGTCGAACAACGGGAACCGGAGGCGATTGACGCCATGGGCGACGGTGTCGACGATGACCGCTGGTCTTCCGATGCCGGCACCTATACCGGCGCCGGGCGTGACGAAGACGAAGACAGCGATTCCCAGGACATCCACTCCGCCACCACCAGCCTGCGTGACCACCTGGTCTGGCAATTGGGGGTTACCCAGCTTGGCGAGCGGGATCGCAGCCTGGTGCGTTTTCTCATTGAGGCGCTGGACGATGACGGATATCTGGCAACGCCCCTCGGTGAGCTGTGGGAGACCCTGCCGCCGGAATACGAAGGCCGCGCGGCG
>CAZHVZ010000190.1:0-895 GCA_964536245.1 uncultured Rhodocyclaceae bacterium | reverse complement strand
GTTCACAAGAACTATACGAGAACCAAATGCAGATCGAAATGGAAGAGCTGGAAATCGCCCTCAAGCATATCCAGAGCTTTGATCCTACCGGTGTCGGTGCACGCAGCCCGAGGGAGTGCCTGGCCCTGCAACTGAAAGCCAAGCCGGAGTGCGCCGTCCGGAGCCTGGCCCTGAGTATTGTCGATCAGCATCTGGAATTGCTGGCCAACCGGGATTTTGTCAAGATTCGCCGGGCCACGGGTTGCGATGACGAAGCGCTGAAAGCCGCGCACATCCTCATATGCAGCCTTGATCCGCGCCCCGGCTCACGCTATGCGCAACTGGAAGCGCGCTACATCACGCCGGACGTCATCGTCAAAAAACTCAAGGGACAATGGACGGCCTATATCAATCCCGATGCCTATCCCCGTCTGCGCATCAATCGCCTGTATGCCGAGATTCTTGCCCGTCAGCGGCGGGGCAATGGCCATCTCACCGCGCAATTGCAAGAGGCGCGCTGGCTGATCAAGAATGTGCAGCAGCGCTTTGACACCATCCATCGAGTCAGTCAGGCGATTGTTGATCGCCAGCGTCAATTCTTCGAACACGGCGAGGTGGCCATGCGTCCCCTCGTCTTGCGGGAAATCGCCGATATACTTGGTTTGCACGAGTCGACGGTATCGCGGGTGACCAGTCAAAAATTCATGGCGACGCCGCGCGGCAACTTTGAATTGAAATATTTTTTTGGCAGTCATGTCTCCACCGATACCGGCGGCGCCTGTTCTGCCACGGCCATTCGGGCGCTAATAAAACAGTTGATTAGCGCCGAAGATGGCAAGAAGCCCTTGTCGGATAGTCAAATATCCGAAATACTAGGCCAGCAGGGAATCGTTGTTGCCCGCCGTACGGTTGCCAA
>CAZHVZ010000189.1:0-3543 GCA_964536245.1 uncultured Rhodocyclaceae bacterium | reverse complement strand
TTCCGGATTTCCGGAATCTTGGGTGCCAATGCAGGCTGGGGTTTCTTTTTTTCTTCCAGGGGGGCTGCGACGGAGTCCGGCCAGATGGTCATGGACAGATCACGCCTGACCTCTGATTCCACCGCCTTGATTTTTGCCAGGAGTTGAGGATTGGCTGAGCGTGGGGGCTGGGTTGCTGCGGGCTCCGGTTTGCGGGCGCCTTGTTTGAGATTTTCGATTTCCGCATGGATCAGGGCGATCCGGTCTGCCGGCAGGGAAGAGATGATGTTTTTCGAGTAAAAGGCGCCTCGTTTGAGGAGGTGGCGGATCACTGGCTGATGGCGCTGAATGGCGGCCAGGCGCAAGGGGGCGCCGGGGCCGCTGAGATTTTGCGCGTTGACGTCGGCGCCCATTTCGCAAAGCATGGCAACGATCCTCAGGTCACCCTGAAAGCAGGCAGAGCGTATTGGCCAGTCCTTGTGATGGTGCTGGTCCGGGTAGTGCATGTCGGCCCCGGATTTGAGAAGCGCCTTGACCGCAACCGGGTCTTTTTTTTCAATGGCTTCCATCAGTCGCACTTCAGGGAGCTTGGCCGACTCGTCATCCTTGAAGAAGAATCGGAAACGCAGCAGGTGAATAGCCCTGATCTTCGACAAGATTCCCATCTCTCGATCTCTTCCCATTGCCCAGTATGAGGACATGTTAGCCAGTGCTCGCGGCCTGCGCAATGGGGGAATGCCCTCTGACGATCGGGTGCTATCCGGGCCGTTTGTCGATGACTCGCTTGGCCTTGCCGATGGAGCGTTCGATTCCGCCGATTTCGACAACATCGATCCGGGCCGAAATGCCGATATAGGATTTGATATGGTGCTGGAGGTCGTGGGCGACAAATTCTTTTTCAGCACTGGTGGCAAACGCGAATTCCGGTTTGAGTTCGACATTGACCTTGATCGAATCGAGGTGACCGTCGCGGGTCACTTCCAGAACGTAGTGGGGCGACAGCTTGGCTTGCCGGAGAATGAGCTCCTCGATCTGCGACGGAAAGACGTTCACTCCGCGAATGATCAGCATGTCGTCGGAGCGGCCCGTGATCTTGCCGATACGCCGCATCGAGCGGCTGGTCGGTGCCAGCAGACGGGTCAGGTCGCGGGTGCGGTAGCGGATGACCGGCATCGCTTCCTTCGTCAGCGAGGTGAACACCAGTTCGCCCTGGCTGCCTTCAGGCAATACTTCACCGCTGACCGGATCGATGATTTCCGGATAGAAATGGTCTTCCCAGATGACCGGGCCGTCCTTGCTTTCGGCGCATTCGTTGGCCACCCCCGGCCCGATGACTTCCGAGAGACCATAGATGTCGATGGCGTCGATGCCGAAAGTGGCTTCAATTTCCTTGCGCATCTGATCGGTCCACGGTTCGGCGCCGTGGATGCCGATGCGTAGCGAGGTACTCTTGGGGTCGATGCCCTGGCGGCGGAATTCGTCGGCAATGTTGAGCATGTAGGATGGCGTCACCATGATGATGTCGGGCTTGAAGTCGCAGATCAGCTGGACCTGTTTCTCGGTCTGCCCGCCGGACATGGGGATCACCGTGCAGCCCAGTTTCTCGGCTCCGTAGTGGGCGCCCAGGCCGCCAGTAAACAGGCCGTAGCCGTAGGCGACATGGACAATATCGCCGGGCCGGCCCCCCGAGGCATGGATGGAGCGGGCGATGAGGTCGGCCCAGGTATCGATGTCCTTTTGCGTGTAGCCGACCACCGTCGGTTTGCCGGTGGTGCCGGAGGAGGCGTGAATGCGAACCACTTTTTCCCGGGGAACGGCGAACATGCCATAGGGGTAGTTGTCGCGCAGGTCCTGTTTGGTGGTGAAAGGGAATTTGGCGAGATCGGCCAGGGAATTGAGGTCGTCCGGATGAACGCCCGCTGCGTCGAATTTGGCGCGGTAGTGGGGGACATTGTGGTACACGTGCTGGAGCGTCCATTTCAGGCGCTCGGTCTGTAGTGCTGCGATTTCGTCGCGGCTGGCGGTTTCGATGGCGTTATAGCCCCGTTTTTGAGTCATTTTGTCTCCTCCCCGGAATTGGCTATTTTCTTACGATCCGGACTCTCTTTTATTGAGCCAGATCAATCCGCCGAAGGCGTGCGAAAATCGCCCAATGTTGTTCATCGCCGCCCGGGGCCTGGTTGCCCACGCCATTCCCATTCTTGTCGCCCAGCTTGCTTCCATCGGCATGATGGTGGTGGATACCGTCGTTCTCGGGCACGTCAGCGCCAACGATCTGGCAGCCGTGGCGATTGGCGGGGGCATCCATGTTTCCGTAGTCTTTGCGCTGGTCGGGATTTTGCAGGCGGTAGCGCCGGTTGTGGCGCACCTGCATGGCGCCCGGCGGGACCATGAGGTGGCGGGGGTGTTGCAGCAAGGATTCTGGCTGGCGCTTCTGCTGGCTGTGCCCGGCATGCTCTTTCTCAGGCATCCGGATGCCCTGCTCGGATTGGCGACCATGGATGCCGCAGTCGAAATCAAGGTCCGCCAGTATCTGGGGCTGCTGGCCTGGGGCTTGCCGGCAGCCCTTTGTTACCGGACGTTCTACGCTTTTTGCAATGCCCTGGGCAAGCCGAGGGTGCTGATGGGGATTGGCCTGGTCAGCCTCTGCCTGCACGCCTTGCTGGCCTGGGGGCTGGCCTTGCAGGGATGGCTCGGAGGGCCGCTGGGGGTGGTTGGCTGCGCCCTGTCCAATATCACCATTGCCTGGAGTACGTGTATTTCCGGCGCGCTCTATCTCGGTTTCGGACCGTTGGCGGCACGCTATCATCCTTTTTCGGGCTGGCAGTTGCCGCGCTGGCGGGCGTGGCGGGAGTTGCTGCGTATCGGGTTGCCGATGGGGTTGTCCAACCTGGTGGAAATCACCAGTTTCACCATGATCGCCCTGTTTATTGCCAGCCTTGGCGCCAGCGTGGTGGCCGGGCACCGCATCATCGCCAATCTTGCCGCCCTCTGCTACATGCTGCCCCTGTCTCTGGCCATCGCCACCCTGTCTGCCGTCGGGCAGGCAGCGGGGGCGAGGGACTGGCGGCGGGCGAGGGCGGCCATTGGTGCCGGCATGCTGCTGGCGGCGGCTTTGTCATCCCTGGTTGGCGGTTTGCTCTGGCTGGCGGCTGAATCCTTGATCGCCGCCTATACCGATGATGCGGCAGTGCGCCAGGTAGCCTTCAGTCTGATTGTCTTTATTGCCATTTACCAGTTTTTCGACGCCCTGCAAACTGTCGCCAGTCATGCCCTGCGGGCCTTCCGGGTAACTTTCGTGCCGATGTTGGTGCAGACCGTCTGCTTTTGGGGGATCGGTCTGCTGGGCGGCTGGTGGTTATGTTATCGCGGCCCGTCGCCGCTCGGCGTGGCGGGCTTCTGGCTGGCTTCGGTGATCAGCATTGTTTTCGCTGCGGCCTTGCTCCTGCCCTTGCTCGGCAAGACCCTGCGCGTAATGGAATCTTCTCCGTAATTATGAATTTTGGACGCCACAACCCTATTCGATGTGGTACCATTTTAGGTTCAAACGACGGTATAACCGGG
>CAZHVZ010000188.1:0-3560 GCA_964536245.1 uncultured Rhodocyclaceae bacterium | reverse complement strand
GGGCAGCGTCAAAGGGGAGGCGGTAGAGTTCGCTTAAAGACCCGAGAAGCCAAATGACTTCGTCGCACCCGACAGGCCGGGGAGGTGACATGGCGTTTCGCATTGCAGGAAACGCGCCAGTCTAGAGATCATGCCAACGGCAGTAAATATGACTTTGGTAAGAGGCTGCGATTCCGTAGCTCTTTGTATTACATGAAAAACATGGCAGCGGTGCTGGTTTGTATCATTTTGCCCGGCAAGGCGCTCTCGCTGCCAACCCGCAGTTTGCGAGGGGCTGGAGGGGCAAGCCCTTGATTTGCCGGAGCTTGAGCGGGGGAGGCTGAGTTTGGCGAAGAGGATGCAGCGGACCTTCCGATACGTTTTTTCTGCTCGGGGGCAAAGGATGTAGTTCGGATCGGCTAGGGCTAGAAAGTTTGAAAATAGTTCTTCAGACTCAGGGAAATACGATTTTTCTCCATGCAATTTCTCATCGAGGCAGTGAATGTGCCGACGAAGGCGGTGATTTTCGGGGAGAAAACGAAGCGCGGGCGGTTCGGTTTGTCCCCAGATTTGCTGGACGCGGCACCTTGCCGAGTTCCGGACGATGAAAACTGGGTGTGGTGACACGATCCGACGCAGGCTTTGGAAGGATGCCAGGGGTGCTTGCGCCATGGCCGACGATTGTGTCCGGGGATGAGCGGCCTGAAGAGGCGAGGGCGGAAGGCCGGGGCAGGGAGCGGCGCAGTAAACCGGCGCAAATGGCAATCGGGCAGCGTAGAGGCCGGACTTGCGCCGTTCCCGGCTGCCAGCCGGATGGCATTGTCCCCGATGACGTCTCGGGGCTGGTCCGAAGCGTCCTTATTTCGGGCTGTGGCGCTCAACCATCAACATCCAGCTGCCATCCTTTTTCATTGCTTCGAGGGCGCGGTTCATGGCCTGGATCTGGTCATTGCTGACCCCGGCATTGCACGCCAGGTAGTTGGGCAGCGCGTTGAAGGTGAACAGGTGTTCGATGTCTGTCACATTGGATTTTGCGGCGATTCGCTTGGCGGCATAGTAGCCGGTAACCCAGACATCGATTTTGCCCAGATCGTTCTTGTCGATGGTCAGTTTTGGCGGGTTGAGCGCATCGTCGGATACCTTGTTCAATGCAAAGGCAATGCCTTCGTTGTTGAGGTAGCTCACCTTGGCATCGCCATCGAGCACTCCAACCCGGAGATAGCGGAGGTCGGCCAGTTTGGCGGGGCGCTCCTTCATCCCCTTTTTGCCGAAGACCGCCCACTTGTTTTCGACGATCGGCCCGACCCACTTGAATATGCGTTCGCGATTTTCCAGGCGAGAGGTGCTGTAAACGCAGGTGCTGCGGTCAATGGTGGCGCGCTTGTAGGCATCACCCCAGCTCAGGATCTCATGTTCGGCCTTGATGCCGGCGCGTTTGGCGATTTCGGACACCACCTCGACCGCCATCCCTTTGAGTTGCTTGCCTTCGAGGTACTGGAAGGGGAAGGACTCTTCGGTAACGAAACGCAAGTCCTCCGCGCCAGCCGGTGCAACGGCAAGGCTTCCGGCAAGGCCGGCAGCGAGAATTTTCAAAAATGCCTGATTCATGAACATGCCTCCACGGTGATCCCTAATTCTGCGCCGATTTGCCCATTTTGGGGATGTTTTTAGCTCCCGTTAAGAGGCGGGGGCCAGCATGGTACGCGGTGAGCGCATCGTTTCCTGATGCGCCTTGCTGAATCAATGCCCGATCAGCTTCTGGGCGTGCTGGGCGATCATCCATTCCTCGTTGGTGGGGAGGACCAGCAGGTCGATCCGGCTATCGGCGGTGGAAATGCGCAGGCGGTCCTGGTTGTTGGCGGCGATGTCGAGATCGGCACCCAGCCATTCCAGCTGGGCGCATACCCGGTGACGCACTTCCGCCGCGTGTTCGCCGATGCCGCCGGTGAATACGATGGCGTCCAGCCCGCCGATGGCGGCAGCCAGGGAGCCGATTTCCCGGACGATGCGGAAACAGTAGAGGTCGACGGCTTCGTCGGCTTCCGGCTGATCCGAGGCGAGGAGGGTGCGCATGTCCTGGCTGATGCCGGAGACGCCGAGCAGGCCGGATTCCTTGTAGAGCAGCCGGGTCAGGGCCTTGGAATCCATGCCCTTGTTGTCCATCAGGTAGAGCAGCACGCCGGGGTCGATGGCGCCGGTACGGGTGCCCATCATCAGCCCGTCGATGGCGGTGAAGCCCATGGTCGAGGCGATGCTCTTGCGCTCGATCAGGCCGCACATGGACGAGCCGTTGCCGAGGTGGGCGACGATCACCCGCCCCTCGGCCTTGGCCGTGTGCCGGGGCAGGACGCGGGCGATGAATTCGTAGGACAGGCCATGGAAACCATAGCGCTTGACGCCTTCCGCCGATAGCCAGCGGGGAATGGCAAAGGCCTGGACGAGGGGCGGATTGGTACGGTGGAAGGCGGTGTCGAAGCAGGCAATCTGGGGCACTTCCGGCAGCAGGGCGGTGAGCGCCTTGATGCCGTTCAGGTTGTGCGGCTGATGCAGGGGGGCGAGGGTGATGAACTGGGCCAGTTGGGCAATTTTCTCGGCATCGAGCAGCATGGGGGCGGAAAACAGTTCGCCGCCATGGACCACCCGGTGGCCGACGGCAACCAGTTGCCAGTCCGTTTCGTGCTCGGTAAACCACTTGAGCAGGAAGTCGAGAGCCTGCTTGTGCTGGGCTTCCTGGTCACCGGAAATGTTCAGGGCGATGTCGTACTTGCCTTGCGGGTCCTTGGCGATCAGCCGGGCTTCGGCGCCGATGCCGTCAATCTGCCCGGAAACGGCTGGCTGGTCGGCGAGATGGTCGTTGACGGCGAAGAGGGCGAACTTGATCGAGGAAGAGCCGGCGTTGATGGTGAGGATGCCGTTTTGCATCAGGATTCCTTTTTACGGTTGGCGTGGGCCACGAGGGCAGCGATGACGCAGGAGGCGGTGCGCGTTTCGGCGGTGTCGGCCCGGCTGGTCAAGACGATGGGGACGCGGGTGCCGAGAACGATGCCGGCGGTCAGGGCATTGGCCAGGTATTCAAGCTGTTTGGCGACCATGTTGCCGGATTCGAGGTCGGGAACAACCAGAATGTCGGCCCGTCCGGCCACTGCCGACTTGATTCCCTTGGTTTTGGCGGCCACCATGGAAACGGCGTTGTCAAAAGCCAGCGGGCCGTCCAGCAGGCCGCCCTTGATTTGGCCCCGGTCGGCCATCTTGCACAGGGCGGCAGCATCCAGGGTGGACTGGATTTTCGGGTTCACCGTTTCAATGGCGGAAAGAATGGCGACCTTGGGTTCCGGAATGCCGATGGTGTGGGCAAGTTCAATGGCATTCTGAATGATGTCCACCTTGTCTTCCAGGGTCGGCGCGATATTGATGGCGGCATCGGTGATGAGCAGGGGGCGCGGGTAGGTCGGCACATCCATGAGAAAAACATGGCTGATGCGGCGCGAGGTACGCAAGCCGTTGGCCCGGGAAACCACTTCTCCCATCAGTTCATCTGTATGCAGGCTGCCTTTCATCAGGGCTTCGGCGTCGCCGGTGCG
>CAZHVZ010000187.1:0-3640 GCA_964536245.1 uncultured Rhodocyclaceae bacterium | reverse complement strand
CCATCGAAGCGGCTCGCGCCGGTGAACAGGGGCGCGGTTTTGCCGTGGTGGCCGACGAAGTGCGCAAACTGGCCGAACGCACCAGCCTGTCCACCACCGAAATTGCCGATATGGTCGGCAAGATTCAATCCGGCACACGCAGCGCCGTGAGCAGCATGCAAAGCGGGGTGTCCCAGGTGGGCAGCGGCGTCGAACTGGCCAACGAGGCCGGCATGGCGATCAACCGCATCCGCGATGGATCGCAGCGGGTCAGTTCGGTGGTCAACGACATCAGCGACGCCATTCGCGAGCAAAGCATGACCAGCAACCTGATTGCCGGGCGGATCGAAGAAATTGCCCAGATGTCACAGGAAGCCGCCGAAGCCGTGCGCCAGACCACGGAAGCCGCCCGTCAACTGCACTCCTTGTCGTCCACCCTGCACCAGTCGGTGGCTCAGTTCAAGACGCGTTAATCGTTCGTTTCAGCCCAGCGGGCAGCTGCGGAATCGTCGCTGTCCTTGGCATCCACCCAGTGCGCCCCGTGCGGAGTCACCTCCCGCTTCCAGAACGGGGCGCGGGTTTTCAGGTAGTCCATGATGAACTCGCAGGCGGCAAAAGCCTCACCGCGATGGGCACTGGTTACCGCCACCAGGACAATCTGGTCGCAGGGCTTGAGCGGACCGACCCGATGGATGACCAGACTGTTGTAGATCTCCCAGCGCTCCTCGGCTTCCTGCACGATGGCGGCGAGAGCTTTTTCGGTCATTCCGGGGTAATGCTCCAGGGTCATTTCGGAAACCCCGGCGCCATCGTTGATATCCCGCACCAGCCCGAGAAAGCTGGCCAAAGCACCGACTCTCGCATCCCCGGCGCGCAGGGCGGCCAGTTCGGCGCCAAGATCAAAATCGGCTTCCTGTACGCGAATCATCATTTCAGCCTCCGGTCACCGGGGGGAAAAAGGCGACTTCGTCCCCGTCCTGAAGGCTTGCATTGAATCGACATATTTCCTGATTGACCGCACAGCGCAGATTGCGGGTCGTCGCCAGCGCCTCCCTGCCCTGCCCGGCCAGCCAGTTCCGCAAGGCTTCCAGGGTCGTGATGCCGTCCGGCAGATCGATGGTTTCTCCGGACATACCCAGAGATTCCCGCAGCCCGGCAAAGTAGAGAACTTTTACTTTCATGACAGCACCTCGCTATAGGGGACAAAACGTACGGTATCCCCTCGGGCCACCATTCGTCCCGGTGGATTGACCACCAGCCCGTCGCCCCAGCACAGGGACGTGACCACACCGGACCCCTGGTTGGGGTAAAGCTCGACTTTTCCGCCATCGTTGATCCGGGCACGCAGGAATTCGAGACGCGGCTCGTTTTTCTTCCAGTCAAAATCCGCCACCAGCTCGAAACTTCTCGGCTGCATCGAACGGGCGCCCTGCAAGCGCAGAATGAAGGGGCGTACCATCATCATGAAAGTGACCATGGCCGATACCGGGTTGCCGGGCAATCCCATGAACCATGCCTGACGCGCCTCGCGACCGATTTCCCCGAAGGCCAGGGGTTTGCCGGGTTTGATGGCAATTTTCCACATTTCCAGGCGTCCTTCCGCCTCGACTGCCGGCTTGATGTGATCTTCCTCACCAACCGAAACGCCGCCGCTGGTAATCACCAGATCGTTGTCTGCCGCCGCCCGGCGCAGGGCATCCCTGGTGGCTTCGAGTTGATCGGGAACCTGCCCGAGATCGCGCACTTCGCAATCAAGCTTCTCCAGCAGGGCACGCAGGGCGTAGCGGTTGGAGTTGTAGATGCCGCCCGGCGGCAGCGGCTGGCCGGGCAGATGCAATTCGTCGCCGGTGAAAAAAACGGCTACCCGCAAGCGGCGATAGACCGGCAATTCCGCCAGACCGGCCGTCGCAGCCAGAGCGATATCCTGCGGGCGGAGTTTCTGCCCGGCTTCCAGAACACGGGCGCCGATGGCGATATCCTCCCCGGCCAGCCGGATATTTTCGCCATTTTTCGGCAGGTGATTGATGACCACTCCATGCTCACCGTGTTCGCACAGCTCCTGCATGATGACTGCATCCGCTCCCGGCGGAATCGGTGCGCCGGTAAAGATGCGGGCAGCGGTTCCGGCTTGCAGGGTGGTGCCGACCGAACCGGCGGGGATACGCTGGCTGACCGGCAGGCAGTTTCCCATAGCGGTCAGATCAGCGCAGCGCACGGCATAGCCATCCATCGCCGAGTTATCAAGCGGTGGCGCGGCCACGGTGGAATACTGGGGCGCCGCCAGAATCCGCCCTGTCGCGGCTTCAAGCGGCAGGCTGCGGATTTCGCGCACCGCTTCGGCGGCGGATAGCAGGCGCGCCAGAGCCTGTTCAAAGGGGAGCAGGGGGTATCCTAGAGAGCGAGAAAATTGAGGATGAAAGCAGCCATCGATGGCGCAGCATTGAGCGAGAAAGTCGGTAAATCGGTATCCAGGGATTCCGCGTCGCTGGCCACTGCGACGATGTCGGTCCGTGAACGATACAGGGGCGACTTGCCGTTGGCCGGACGATAGACTTCCAGCTTGGGAATCGGCTCACTCTTGAAGCCTTCCACCAGCACCAGATCACAGGGCGAGAGGCGGACCAGCAGGTCATCCAGGGCGGCTTCCCGTTCGTCCCGCAATTCGTGCATCAAAGCCCAACGGGAACCGCAGGAGAGCAGCACTTCACTGGCTCCGGCCTCGCGGTGGCGGTAGGAATCCTTGCCCGGTTTGTCAATGTCGAAACCGTGGTGAGCGTGCTTGATGACGGAAACGCGCAATCCTCTGGCGGTCAACTGGGGGATCAGTTTTTCCAGGAGGGTTGTCTTGCCGGAACCGGAATAACCGGCGATACCGAATATTTTCATGGCGAAACTCTGCTTTGACCGGGCACGCTGAGAACCGAGGCGAAACCGCCGCCCGGCGTACGAAAATTGGTGGTCTGCCCCTGATACAGCCGGGCTGCCACCAATTGGACCTGGCCGTTGTAAACGTAGTTGCGCAAATCGAGTTTCATGTCCTGTGCCGCCTGGTTCACCTGCACCCGCCGCTCCGAGGGGGGAACGATTTCCTGGGCAATATAGCCGCCTTGCAGGATTTCTTCAAACACCCGCTTGGTCAGCTTGTCTCCGCGATAGGGGGAATTCCGGCCAGCAGAATAGTCCGTACCGTTGGTTCGACGGCCAATTCAAGGAGAGCCTGCTCGTCGGACAGAAGCATCAGATTGCGCTTGTCGGCATACAGGGCATGCGCCCGGGGATGCGGCGTGAGGACCACGGCAGCGGCCAGATAGGCGGCACGCAGGGCAGCGCTCCCCGGCTCTTCCAGGGCAAAGTCGGTCAGACGGTTGTACACCAGATCCACTCTTTGCCCGTCATGGCTCAGCTGACGGCCATCCCAGACCAGTTCACCGGGCGCCGCGATGACGGCGGCCATGCCATGCGCCTCGAACAACTGGCGAAAAAGCTCAAATTCCGGAGCCAGATATTGCTCGGCAGGCGCTTCATCGATAATCGCGATACGGGTGAGCGGCAGGTCGCCGCGCATCAGGCGCCACTCCTCCCGGAACATGGCAACGAAAGCGGCCTCGACATCGCCGCCGGAACCCGGCAACAGGGATGCCACCGGGCCGCAACAGGCCCT
>CAZHVZ010000186.1:0-3698 GCA_964536245.1 uncultured Rhodocyclaceae bacterium | reverse complement strand
ACCGGGTTGGGACTGGCCTGGGGAGAGGTAATGATTTCCACCATGTCGCCGTTGCGCAATTCGCTGCGCAGGGGCGTCAGTTCATGGTTGATGCGGGCCGCCGTGCAGCAGTGGCCGACATCGGTATGCACGGCGTAGGCAAAATCGATGACGGTGGCGCCCCTGGGCAGGGCCATGATCTTGCCCTTGGGGGTGAACACGTAAACCTCGTCCGGGAAAAGGTCGATCTTGACGTTCTCGAAAAATTCCGACGAGTCACCGCTCTGCATTTCCAGCAGGGACTGGAGCCACTTGTGGGTGCGGATTTTCAGGTCCGTTCCGCTCTGCTCGGTTTCCTTGTACAACCAGTGTGCAGCAATGCCGTCCTGGGCCACATGGTGCATTTCCTCAGTGCGAATCTGCACCTCCACCGGCGTGCCATAGGGGCCGATCAGAGTGGTGTGCAGGGACTGATAGCCATTGGCCTTGGGAATGGCGATGTAGTCCTTGAAGCATGCAGGGCGCCGAGGGCGAGGTAGCAGGCCGGCACATTGGGCATTACGACACGAAAGCCATAGAGATCGAGAACCTGGGAAAAGGTCAGCTGTTTTTCCTTCATCTTGCGAAAGATGGAGTACAGACTCTTTTCTCGACCGAACACTTCGGCATCCAGGCCAGCGCTGCTCAGCTTGCCTTTGACGCTTTCCAGGATTTTTGAAAGCAGTTCCTTGCGGTTGCCACGGGCGGCCTTCATGGCCTTGGCGAGAACCTTGGCCCGTACCGGATGGATCAGTTCAAAGGAGGTGTCCTGCAGCTCGCGGTAAAGCTTGTTCAAGCCCAGGCGCAAGGCAATCGGGGCGTAGATGTCGAGGGTTTCGATGGCGATGCGCCGCCGCTTGTCGGGACGCATCGCTCCCATGGTGCGCAGGTTGTGCTGGCGGTCGGCCAGCTTGATGAGCACGACGCGCAAATCCCGCGCCATGGCCATCAGCATCTTGCGGAAATTTTCAGCCTGGGCTTCCTGATAAGAGGCAAACTCGATCTTGTCGAGCTTGGACAGGCCATCTACCAGGTCGGCCACTTCGCGACCGAATTTTTCGCTCAGTTCGCGCTTGGATGCCCCGGTATCTTCGAGAACGTCGTGCAGCAGGGCGGCCATGACCGCGTCCACATCCATGCGCCATTCGACCACCGCTCCGGCCACGGCCAAGGGGTGGGTGATATAGGGCTCGCCCGACATGCGCTTCTGATTGGCATGGGCGTGGGCAGCATAGGCATAAGCCTCCTCGATGCGGGCAACTTCGTCCGCCGAGAGGTAGTCATGCAGGGAATCAAGGAAAACCCGGTAGGCCGGGTCTTCAGTGGCGGGCGGTGGTGTAGACGGCAAGGGCTCCATCCGGCTTCACCACCCCGTCCTCAGGCCTGTCCGCGATTGAGAATTTCCAGGCCATATTTGCCAACCGCCATTTCACGCAGGGCGACAACGGTGGGCTTGTCCTTCTCGGCATCCACCAGCGGCGTCGCGCCATTGGCCAGCTGACGGGCACGGTGCGTCGCGGCCAGGGTCATCTGGAAGCGATTGGGGATTTTTTTCAGGCAGTCATCAACGGTAACACGGGCCATACAAACCTCTAATTCAGATCAATCTTGCAAACAGCGCGGCGTGACGGATGCTTTGCACGCCCTGACGCAAGCGGGAAGCCTGCACCACGGAACGCAGATCGGTCAGCGCCTGCTCCAACTTGTCGTTAATAATAACATAGTCGAATTCCCCGACATGGCGCATTTCGGCCTGGGCAGCGGCCAGTCGGCGGGCAATGACGTCCTGGCTGTCGGTGCCGCGTCCGACCAGCCGGCTTTCCAGCGCCTCCAGGGACGGCGGCAGGATGAACACCCCGATCGCCTCGGAAAACAGGCTGCGCACCTGCTGGGCGCCCTGCCAGTCGATTTCCAGCAAAACGTCGTTGCCCTTGCTGATCTGATCAACGATCCAGGTTTTCGACGTGCCATAGTAATTACCGTGGACCTCGGCCCATTCCAGGAAATCGCCGCTGGCGATCATTTCCCGAAACAGTTCGACTGTCACAAAGTTGTACTCCCGTCCATCCTCCTCACCCGGACGGGGTGACCGGGTGGTAAAGGAGATGGACAGCCGCACATCCGGCTCCTGTTCGAGCAGCATCCTGACCAGCGTTGTCTTTCCTGCGCCCGAGGGGGCTGCCACTACATAGAGGTTACCTGCCATATCAACTCCTATTCGCCAGTGGTGCCGAATTCAATCGGCGCCTTGACATAAAACACCTTGATCTTCTTTTCCGCCAGCACGGCAAACAAGCGTTCGGCCTCTTCCGGCAAAACCGCCATGGTCAATTCCACCGGCTGATCGGCCAGCTCAAAAAAGTGCGCCGAATGCACCTTGCCGCGATGCCCGAAGCCTTCCGCCGCAGTCAGCAGGGTCGCACCGCCGATGCCCTGGCGCCGGGCCTCCTCCAGCAACCACTCGGCGAGCGGACGCCCGTCCTGCTTGCGGTTTTGCTGAGTGAAGAATGTCAGTTGAAATCCCTGCATGGCTGGCCTTTCAGAAGGATTTGAGGGCGGTGACCGAAGCCAGGCCGAGCAGGGTCATGAGCAGGGAGCCGATGACATGCAAGGATATGGCCGCCCCCGCCCAGAGCAGCCGCCCCTGCTGGAGCAGCGCCATCACTTCGGCGGAAAAGGTGGAGAAAGTGGTCAGGCCGCCAAGAAATCCGGTAATCACGAACAGCCGCCATTCCGGCGGCAAGCCGGGGTGCTCCCCAAAAAAGGCCACGGCGACGCCAATCAGATAGCCTCCGATCAGATTGGCCGCCAGGGTTCCCGGCGGCACCACGGGAAACAGCGCATTCAGGGAAGTCCCCAGCAGCCAGCGGAATACGGCCCCGAGAGAAGCTCCCAGGCTGATGGCGAGAATGGAGTAGAGCATCTGCGGCCTTATTCCGGACTCTGGATCAGCAATCGCGGCAGGTTGCGCCTGCCTCGACGTGGATTTGGTCGTTCAGTTTTTCCGAGTGGTACACGTATTGGCGCACGTTTTTCATGGCCTTGCCTGATCCATTGAGAGACATGAGATTGTATCTGCCGTCGGAAAAATTGGGCGAAATCCTTCCCCGCCGGCTCCCCCTGCGCGGCCGCTACAGCCAAAGCCGCCGTCACACCGTCACAGCCCCAGCTCCCCCCACAAGGCATCCACCCGCTTTTTCACGCCTCCGTCCATGACGATGGGCCGCCCCCAATCGCGGCTGGTTTCCCCCGGCCATTTATTCGTGGCATCCAGCCCCATTTTTGAACCAAGGCCGGCGACCGGCGAAGCGAAATCGAGATAATCAATCGGCGTGTTATCGACCAGCGTTGTGTCACGCGTCGCGTCCATCCGCGTCGTCATCGCCCAGACCACTTCCTTCCAGTCGCGGATGTCGATATCGTCATCGACAACGATGATGGTCTTGGTGTACATGAACTGCCTCAGGAAACTCCAGATGCCGAACATGATGCGCTTGGCATGGCCGGGGTACTGCTTCCTGATGCTGACAATGGCCATGCGGTAGGAGCAGCCTTCCGGCGGCAAGTAGAAATCGACGATTTCCGGGTACTGCTTCTGCAACAGGGGAACAAACACTTCGTTGAGGGCGACGCCGAGCACGGCGGGTTCATCGGGCGGCTTGCCGGTGTAGGTGGAGTGG
>CAZHVZ010000185.1:0-3706 GCA_964536245.1 uncultured Rhodocyclaceae bacterium | reverse complement strand
CGAGAATGCCAATGCGCTGGCCGGCCATCACCGAACGGTTGATATTGCGTACGATCACCGTCGGCACCGCGTCCACCGGCGCTTCTTCCGGCGGCGGATAGCCGATGCTGACCTCGCTCATGGACAGCATCGGGTTGGGCAGATTGAGCGGTTCCTGGAATTCAAAGCTGAACTCGGCATCGGCCAGCACCGGCGCAATCTTTTCCATACGCTCCAGCGCCTTGACCCGGCTCTGCGCCTGCTTGGCCTTGAAGCGGTTGATGAAGGACTGCAAGTGGGCGATCTTGTCGGCCTGTTTGGCCATGGTCGCCTGTTGCAGCAACATCTGCTCGGCGCGCATGTCCTCGAACTTGCTGTAATTGCCGCCATAGCGGACAAGCTTGGCATTGTCGATATGCAGGGTGACCTGGGTGATGGCGTCGAGAAATTCCCGGTCGTGGCTGATCATGATCAAGGTGCCCGGATAGCGTTTGAGCCAGGCTTCCAGCCAGACCATGGCATCGAGGTCGAGGTGGTTGGTCGGCTCGTCGAGAAGCAGGATGTCGGACGGGCACATCAAAGCGCGGGCCAGTTGCAGGCGCATGCGCCAACCACCGGAGAAGCTGCTGACCGGGTTATTGAGTTCGCCGACCTTGAAGCCGAGGCCGAGAATGAGAGCCTGGGCACGGGATTCGGCATCGTGCTCGCCGGCATCGTTGAGGGCCATGTAGGCCTCCGCCATGCGCATGCCGTCATCGCTGGCTTCGGCGTCATGCACTTCGTTGCGGGCGGCAAGCAGGGCGGTGTCACCGTCAATGACGAAATCCGTGGCGCTCTGCTCGGTTTCCGGCATATCCTGCGCCACCTGGGCCATGCGCCACTGTTTAGGCATGGAAAAATCGCCACCGTCTTCGTGCAGGCTGCCGTTGAGCAAGCCGAACAAGGTGGATTTTCCCGCCCCGTTGCGGCCGACCAGACCGACTTTTTCACCGGGATTGATGGTGACCGAGGTCTTGTCCAGCAGCACCTTGGAACTGCGGCGCAAGATGACATTCTTGAGGGTAATCATGGGTAGAACTTTCGGGGAGGACGCGCATGATAGCGACCCCGGCCAGCGACTCCTACAACTATTTCTGCCTTCGGCCCCCGAATGGTCCGCTTACTGCGTCCCCTGGTGCCTCAGCATGTAGAGATAGAGCGACTCTACCCGCTCTCTGGCCCAGGGGGTGCGGCGCAAAAATTTGAGACTGGATGCAACACTCGGTTCATGGTTGAAGCAGCGGATCTCAATCTGCCGCCCCAGCTCTTCCCAACCGTACCCCGCCACCAGGGCATTGAGGATCATTTCCAGGGTCATGCCGTGCAGGGGATCATTGCTCCGGGTCATTTTTCGCCCTTACCGGTACTTCTTGAAAACCGCTTTGGCGTCCTGGTGGGCGCGATCCAGCGTGCAGATCGACGGATCGTCATCGTGGCCGCTGAAAAAATCGTCGGCCTGGGCACGCATCACCATCTTGATCGCTGCTTCGTCACTGGCATCGTATTTTTCGGTAATCAGGGTGGTCACTTCGTCAAGGTGTTCTTCGTAGGTCATGGGGATCGCAGGATTGGAGGGGTGATCAATGAATTCGCCGGCGTGAGTTGAAGCCGCTCTTCCAGGCACTCGTATTCGCCCGCTTCAAAATCCCGGCAGATGCCTGGCCGGCAGGCGTAGATGGTACACCGCATGGTCTGCCGGTCGAGAGCGGCGCACCAGCCATCGTCCAGACGACGCATCACCCAGCCGCCCCAACGATCCTGGACGGTCAGTTCGACCGGGATGTCCTCTTCTCCGAAAAGCATGACCTCCAGCTTGCAGCAGCAGGCCTGGCAGCTGGAACAGGTGACGGCGGAGGAAGGCGTGGGCAGGGTGGAAATGGGGTGGCCTCAGCCTAGTTGCGGGAAGCGGAAATTTGCCGCGACAGGGCAATCAGCGGCAGCAGCCCCACGGCCACAATCGCCAGGGCCGCCGTTGAGGCTTCCGCCAGGCGCTCGTCGGACGCCAGGGTATAAGCTTGCGTCGCCAGGGTATCGAAATTGAAGGGCCGCATCACCAGGGTCGCCGGCAGTTCCTTCATGACGTCGACAAAAACCAGCAGGCCGGCGGTGAACAGGCTGCCGCGCAGCATGGGCACATGTACCCGGCGCAGGGTCTCGCCCTGCCCCAACCCCAGACTACGGGCAGCATCGTCCATGCTGGGGGTGATCTTGGACAAGCTTGATTCCACCGCATGCAGGGCGACCGCCAGAAAGCGCACGAGATAGGCGTAGATCAAGGCCGCCACCCCGCCGGTAAAAATCAGTCCCGGATTGCTGCCGAACCACTGTACCCACTGCCCGGCCAACCAATTGTCGAGACGGGTCACCGGAATCAGCACGCCAACCGCAATCACCGCCCCCGGCACGGCATAACCCAAGCCCACCAGCCGGTTGAGAAACTGCACCAGCATCGATTTCGACAAACGTGCGCCATAGGCCAGCACGACGGCTAACCCGACGGCGATACAGGCCGTCGCTCCGGCCAGCAGAAAGCTGTTGCGGGAAAGGGTGAGAAAACGCAGACCAAACTGGGCATCGCCATCGGTCAGGGCCATTTTGAGCAAGAGCCCGGCCGGAACCAGAAAGCCGGCCAGCAGGGGCAGCCCGCAGAACAGCACGGCAAGCAATGCGCTCCCGCCTGAGAGCCGGGCGCCGGCCTGGGGACGATTGCGGCCGGTGGTGTTGTGGTGGCGGGCACCTCCCCGGGAAATCCGCTCAGCCATCAGCAGGAACAGGACAAAAGCGAGCAGCATGGCCGCCAGCTGGGCCGAGGCTATCCGGTCACCCAGGGCAAACCAGGCCCGGTAAATGCCAGTGGTGAAGGTATTGACCGAAAAATAGGCCACCGTTCCATAGTCGGCCAGAGTTTCCATGAGCGCCAAGGCTACGCCGGCCACGACGGCTGGCCGGGCAAGGGGAAGGGAAACGGCAAAGAACGCCCGCCACGGCCCCATGCCCAGGGTGCGGGCCGCTTCCAGCATGCCGCTCGCCCGCTCGATAAAGGCGGTGCGGGCCAGCAGATAAACATAGGGGTAAAGCACGCAGACAAACATGGCGGCCGCCCCCGGCAGGGTGCGGATGTCGGGAAACCAGTAGTCGCCATGTTCCCAGCCGAACAAGGCCCGCAGCCCGCTTTGTACCGGCCCGACAAATTGCAGGAAATCGGTATAAACGTAAGCCATGACATAGGCCGGAACGGCCAGGGGCAAGACCAGCGCCCACTCGAAAAAACGCCGCCCGGGAAAATCATGCATGGCCGTCAGCCAGGCGGTCAGCACCCCCACCACGGCAACGCCGACGCCAACGCCCAGACACAGGACCAGGGAGTTGAAGAGGTAATCCGACAAGACGGTGGACACCAGATGCGACCAGGTGGCACTGGTGCCGCCGACAAAAATATTCAGCCCGACACTGGCCACCGGCAAACCGGCCAGGGCCGCCACGGCAACGACAAACAGCAGGGAGAGTGAGCGAGACGAAGTCATATTTGCAAATGGGAATTATAATCGACACCCATGTCCCAGCTTGCACTGAAAGCCATCGTTCAGCGTTACGGTCACCACACCGTGGTGGATGGCGTCGACTTCCAGCTGGAAACCGGCACCATCGCCTGCCTGCTCGGCCCCTCGGGCTGCGGCAAGACGACCCT
>CAZHVZ010000184.1:0-3737 GCA_964536245.1 uncultured Rhodocyclaceae bacterium | reverse complement strand
GCAGAGCGTTTCGCCTGTGCAGGCCAAGGTCGTCATGGAGCCGTTCGAACGCGGCTACGGACACACCCTCGGCAATGCACTGCGTCGCATCCTGCTCTCTTCGATGCCCGGTTATGCACCGACCGAAGTTTCGATTGACGGCGTGCTGCATGAATACTCTACCGTTGATGGTGTGCAGGAAGATGTCGTCGACATCCTCCTCAACCTCAAAGGGATTGTCTTCAAGCTGCACAACCGTGAAGTCGTGACGCTGAACCTGAAGAAGGAAGGCGAGGGTCTGGTTCGTGCCGGTGACATCGAGTTGCCGCACGACGTGGAGATCATCAATCCGGAACACGTTATCGCTCACCTTTCTCCCGGCGGCAAACTGGCCATGGAGATCAAGGTTGAAAAGGGGCGTGGCTACGTTCCCGGCAACATGCGTAATCTGGGGGATTCCAAGACCATCGGCAAACTGGTGCTGGATGCTTCTTTCAGCCCGATTCGCCGTGTTGCCTACAACGTGGAAAGTGCTCGCGTCGAGCAGCGTACCGATCTGGACAAATTGGTTGTCGACATTGAAACCAACGGTGTTGTCGAACCGGAGGAAGCAATTCGCTTCGCCGCTCGCGTGCTGATGGAACAACTGTCGGTATTCGCCGATCTGGAAGGGACCAGCCCGACGATTGAGGCTTCCAAGCCGGCCCAGGTGGACCCGGTTCTGGTTCGCCCGGTTGATGATCTCGAATTGACGGTTCGTTCCGCCAACTGCCTCACGGCCGAGAACATCTACTACATCGGTGCCCTCATCCAGCGCACCGAAAATGAGTTGCTCAAGACCCCGAATCTGGGGCGCAAGTCGCTCAATGAAATCAAGGAAGTGCTCGCTGCACGCGGCTTGACCTTGGGTATGAAACTGGAAAATTGGCCGCCCGCCGGTCTGGAAAAGGCCTGATCGGCCTTTTCAGACTGCGGCAGTCAAGGGACGCCTGCAGAATATAGAAAGGATTAACCATGCGTCACCGTTTGGGACTTCGCAAACTCAACCGTACCAGCAGCCATCGCCTGGCGATGCTGCGCAACATGACTGTTTCTCTGCTTCGCCACGAAGCCATCAAGACCACCGTGCCGAAGGCCAAGGAACTGCGCCGGGTCGTCGAACCGATCATCACGCTCGGCAAGAACCCGTCACTGGCTAACAAGCGTCTGGCATTCGATCGTCTGCGCGACCGCGAAATCGTGGTCAAGCTGTTCGCCGAAATCGGCCCGCGTTATGCGAGCCGTCCGGGTGGCTACCTGCGTATCCTGAAGTGCGGCTTCCGCAACGGCGACAATGCGCCGATGGCGTTTGTCGAACTGCTGGATCGCCCGGAGCTTTCCGAGGCAGTCGAAGTCGACGAAGCTGCTGCATAAGCACGCTGCAAGATAGACAAAAGGCCGGATGTTCCGGCCTTTTGCTTTTTGCAGCTTCCGCCGGGCGGCAGCTAGTGTTGCAAAATTTTTGACAGGAACTGCTGCGCCCGCTCCGAGCGGGGGGTTCCGAAAAATGCGTCCGTGGCGGCATCTTCGATAATGCGGCCCTGATCCATGAAGATTACCCGGTGTGCCACTTTGCGGGCAAAACCCATCTCGTGGGTCACACACATCATGGTCATGCCGTCCCTGGCCAACTCGACCATGACATCCAAGACCTCGTTGATCATTTCCGGATCGAGTGCCGAAGTCGGTTCATCGAACAACATGCAAATCGGATCCATGGCCAGGGCGCGGGCGATGGCAACGCGTTGTTGCTGTCCGCCGGACAACTGACCGGGGAACTTGTGGGCATGGGCCGCCAGGCCGACCCGCTCCAGCCCCTTGCGGCCTCTTTCCGTGGCTTCATCCCTTGAGCGGCCGAGCACCTTGATCTGAGCCAGGTTCAGGTTGTCGGTGACGCTCATATGGGGAAAGAGCTCAAAGTGCTGAAATACCATTCCGACCTGGGCGCGCAGTTTTGAAAGCTGGGTGCGCGGATCGCCCACCGACGTGCCGTTGACGATCAGTTCACCGGACTGGAAAGGTTCCAGGCCGTTAACACACTTGATCAAGGTGGACTTGCCGGATCCTGATGGACCACAAACCACGACCACCTCTCCTTTGCGGACATTGGTGGAACACTCGGAAAGCACCTGAAACTGTCCAAACCATTTGGAAATGTTGCGTATCTCAATCATTTCACGAACCTCGCCTGCAAGTGTCTGACCAATTGGGATGCCGAAAAGCAGATCACAAAATACACGCCACCAGCAAAAAGCAGCAATTCGACCAGTCGGCCATCGCGGTCGCCCACCTTGTAAGCCGTGCCGAAGAAATCCGATAGCCCGATGACGTAGACCAGAGAGGTATCCTGGAAAAGAATGATGGCCTGAGTGAGCAACAACGGGACCATATTGCGGAATGCCTGAGGCAGCACAATCAGCCACATGGTTTGGGCCGGAGTCAGGCCGAGCGCCAGTCCGGCTGCCACCTGGCCCTTGGGAACACTCTGGATGCCAGCGCGTATGATCTCCGAGTAGTAGGCAGCCTCGAACAAGGCAAAGGCAATCAGCGCGGAGGTCAGCCGGATATCGGCAATACCCTCGCCAAACAGCGACTTTAACAACTGTGGAACGATCAGGTAGAACCAGAGAATGACCATGACCAGGGGAACCGAACGAAACAGATTCACGTAGCTTGCCGACAAGCGTGCCAGGAGCGGGTTGCTGCCCAAGCGGGCAATGGCCAGCAAGGTTCCCCAAACGATGCCGACGATGATTGCTGTCAGGGTGATTTCGACGGTAATCCACATCCCTTTCGTCAACAGCGAGATGGCGCCGGGAATCGATGACCAGTCAAAATCGTAGGTCATTGCGCTCCTCCAATGTAACCGGGAACCCGGGCTCGCTGCTCCAGGCGCCGCATAAGAAACATCACCGTGGCGTTGATGGAGACATAAAGCAGGGTGACGGCAATAAATGCTTCGTAAGGCTGTGCGGTGTAATCCACCAGCTGTTGAGCCTGCCGGGAAAGTTCGATCAGGCCGATGGTGGTGGCGACGGCGGAGTTTTTGAAAATATTGAGAAATTCCGAGGTCAGCGGAGGAATGATAATGCGGAACGCCATGGGCACCATGACGTGGCGGTAGCTCTGCGGCAATGTAAGTCCGAGGGCCAGTGCCGCATTTTTCTGGCCGGGCGGCAAGGAAAGAATTCCGGACCTCACCTGTTCGGCAACCCGGGCTGAAGTGAATAGGCCCAGACAGACCACGGCCGCAAAAAATTGCTGGGTAAGCGGATTGGACTGTTTATAGGCGTCTCCCCAGGCTTGCGGCAGCAACTCGGGAAGAACGAAGTACCAGATGAACAGCTGCACCAACAAGGGAATATTGCGAAAAACCTCGACCCAGGCAGTGGCCAGCCCATAAAGCAGGCGATTGGGTACGGTTCGCAATACGCCCATCAGGGAACCCAGCAGCAATGCCAGAATCCATGCGGACAGCGAGAGCAGGAGTGTCCACTGCAAGCCCTGAAGCAACCAGGTGACATAGGTCACTTCACCGGACGGTACGGGGGCCAGAAAGACAGACCAGTTCCAGTTGTAAGACATGCGCGGACCCTCCTGGCTAGCAAAGACCTGAATCCGGCCTAGCCGAATTCAGGTTCAGCATTTTGTGCCTAGTCGTACGCCTTGTCTTTGGGCGCCTTGTACAGGGCCTTCATGTCGTCCGACAGGGGCATGTT
>CAZHVZ010000183.1:0-3737 GCA_964536245.1 uncultured Rhodocyclaceae bacterium | reverse complement strand
CGGTAAGATCGATGCAGTATTTCTTGAGGGATTCCCGCTGCCCTTCGGCATCCTGGGAATCCACCCCCTGCCCGCCGCGCACCGCCAGGATCGCCGCTTCCAGCGCCTTGCGGGTCAAGCCGTGCTGCTTGGCGATGCGCCCGGTTTCGCCCTTGTCGTCGGCCAGAACGAGGAGGAACATTTCGCTGGCGATGAACTGGTCGCCCCGCTTCTGGGCTTCCTTGTCGGTCAGGTTGAGCAGGTTGGCCAGATCGCGCCCGACCGACACATCGCCGCCATGCCCGTCCACCTTGGGCAAGCGTTTGAGGGCATGTTCCAGGTCATTTTTCAGGGCCGGAGCATTGACACCGGCCCGGGCCAGCAAGGATGCCGTGCCGCCATCATCCTGGTTGAGAAGAGCGAGCAGAAGGTGCTGCGGTTCGATGAACTGCTGGTCGTTGCCCAGGGCGCGGCGTTGAGCGTCGCCCAGGGCTTCCTGAAATTTGGTGGTGAAGTTGTCGAGGCGCATGTTTTCTCCTGAGTCCAGATCCTGTTCAATGACTCGGAGATGGGTCCGGGCAGGCACTATTTCAACTGCCGGCCGCAAAAATAGAGAGGCAAGTTCTTCTCGTTTATTGAAACTGAATCAAGGAAGTGTTGTACGAATATGCTAGAGTGACTATTACTAATGGCATAGATAAACACGAGAACGGAGAGCAATCATGGCAACCGAGGGAATGACTCTGCGCAGCAAATTGTTCGGCATGACTGTGGCAACCATTGTTGCCCTTTGCGTGCTGTTCGTGGTCCTGCTCAACAACCAGAAAAACCAGCTTCTCTCTGACCGCAAGGAGAAGATTCGCAATCTGGTGGAATACGCCCATTCGCAACTCGCCTATTACGACAAGGAAGTAAAGGCCGGCAGAATTCCGCTGGAACAGGCGCAAACCGAGGCCAAGAACAATTTGCGGGCCGCCCGATACGACGGCAAGGAATACTTCTGGATCAACGATTTCACCCCCAGAACGTTGGCCCACGGCGGCAAGGCCGAGCTTGAGGGCAAGGACATGTCCGAACTCAAGGATCCCAATGGCAAAATCCTCTTTGTGGAGTTTGTCAAAGTGGTCAAGGCCGAAGGTGCCGGCTATGTTGATTACATGTGGCCGAAAGCCGGTTCCGATGTCCCGGTCAACAAAATCTCCTACGTCAAGGGCTTCGACCCCTGGGGCTGGATCGTTGGTACCGGTATCTATGTCGATGACGTGGATGCAAAATTCCGCGAAACGGCCCTCCAGTTCCTGCTCTGGGGACTGGGTATCGGTGGTTTTATTGCGGTTTCCCTGACCCTGCTCTCACGGAATATCCTGACCACCCTGGGGGGAGATCCGGCTTACGCCAATGCCATCACCCGCCGTATCGCTGCCGGAGACTTGACCACTCCGGTCAATTGCAGCGCCAGCGACAGCACCAGCCTGCTGGCGGGTCTCAAAGGCATGCAGGACACCCTGAAATCCATGATCGGCACCATTACCGGCAATGCCGAACAGGTAGCCTCGGCGGCCAGCCAGTTACTGCGCGCATCGGAAGATGTGGCCGACCGTTCCCGCCAGCAAAGCGATGCCGCTTCCACCATGGCTGCATCGGTGGAAGAAATGGCGGTCAGCATTGACCAGGTCAAGGAAAATGCCCGCGAGGCGCATGGTCTCTCCCAGGAAGCAGGAGATGTTTCCGAGCAGGGCGCGGCGGTCATTCACAGCGCTGCCGATGAAATGCGCAAGATTTCCGAGGCGGTACAGGCTTCCTCCAGCATTGTTGAAGAATTGGGCCAGCAATCCATCCAGATTACCTCCATCGTCAACACCATCAAGGAAATTGCCGACCAGACCAATCTGCTGGCCTTGAACGCCGCCATTGAAGCCGCCCGCGCCGGCGAGCAGGGACGCGGCTTTGCCGTGGTCGCCGACGAAGTGCGCAAACTGGCCGAACGCACCGGTTTATCGACAACCGAGATTGCCGGCATGGTGGGCAAGATCCAGGCCGGCACCCGCAGTGCCGTGGATAGCATGCAAAGCGGCGTCACCCAGGTGAGCCACGGCGTGCAACTGGCCAACGAAGCCGGAGTGTCGATCAATCGCATCCGTGATGGGGCGCGCCGGGTCACCTCGGTGGTCAATGACATCAGCGAATCCATTCGGGAACAAAGCGCCTCCGGCAACCAGATTGCCCACCAGCTGGAGCAAATCGCCCAGATGTCCGAGGAAAGCGCCCAGGCCGTTCGCCATACCGCCGATGCGGCCCGTCACTTGCAATCCCTGTCCACCTCTTTGCATCAGGCTGTGGGGCAGTTCAAGACCCGTTAATCAGGATCTGTTTTCTGGTGGGGGCATGGTGGAAACATCATGCCCCTATTTTTTTGCACCGGGATGGGGCGTATGCTGTGGATTCCCCCAATACATTTATTGCGGGAAATTACCAATAATTACAGTATCAAGACTATTCACCCCGTAGTGAGACAACGGCGGTAACCCAAAGGAGGATTGTTATGGCTAGCCAGGGAATGACATTGCGCGGCAAGCTGATCGGCATGACCATCGCAACCGTGGTGGCACTTTGTATCCTGTTCGTCGTGCTATTGATGACGCAAAAAGAGCAGCTGATCTCCGACCGCAAGGAAAAAATCCGCAACCTTGTCGAGTATGCCCACACCCAGATTGCCTTTTATGACCAACAGGCCAAAGATGGCAAGATGTCTCTGGAGCAGGCCCAGAACCTCGCCAAGGAGGCGCTGCGTACGGCGCGCTATGACGGCAAGGAATATTTCTGGCTGAACGACTACCACCCGCGCTCGGTCATGCATCCCATCAAGCCCGAACTACAGGGCAAGGACATGACCGACAACAAGGATCCCACGGGCAAGGCGCTCTATGTCGAATTCGTCAAGGTGGTCAAGGCATCCGGCGCCGGTTTTGTCGATTACCAGTGGTCAAAACCGGGAATGACCGAACCCGTACCGAAGCTCTCCTACGTCAAGGGCTACGAGCCATGGGGCTGGATTGTCGGCACCGGCATTTATATCGATGATGTGGATGCCAAATTCCGCGAAGCGGCTTTCCGCTTTCTGGCCTGGGGACTGGGCATTGGCGGCTTCATTGCCATCGCCCTCGGGCTCTTGTCCCGCAATATCATCGGCACCCTGGGCGGTGACCCGCAGTACGCCAGTGAAATCACCAAGCGCATCGCCTCCGGTGACCTGACCACCGATGTCAGCTGCCCCGCCAGTGACAAGGACAGCCTGCTGGCCAGCATTCGCAGCATGCAGGAGAAGCTGCGCAGCACCATCAGTTCGATCGTCAATAGCGCCGAGCAAGTTGCCGGCGCCGCCGACACCCTGCTCCATGCCTCGGAGTCGGTGGCCCAGCGAGCAGGCGCCCAAAGCGATGCGGCCTCTTCCATGGCGGCGTCGGTCGAGGAAATGGCCGTCAGTATCGATCAGGTCAAGGAAAATGCCCGTGAAGCGCATAGCCTTTCGGAAGACGCCGGCAGCATTTCCGATCAGGGGGCTGCCGTCATCCACCGGGCAGCCGACGAAATGCGCAAGATATCGGAAGCCGTCCAGGCCTCGTCCACCATCGTTGAAGACCTTGGACAGCAGTCGGACAAGATCACTTCCATCGTCAACACCATTCGCGACATCGCCGACCAGACCAACCTGCTCGCCCTCAACGCCGCCATTGAAGCGGCACGGGCCGGCGAACAGG
>CAZHVZ010000182.1:0-3844 GCA_964536245.1 uncultured Rhodocyclaceae bacterium | reverse complement strand
CCGCGCTCGAAGCCTACCCGCATCTGCCCATCGTCATGCACCAGGACCACGGCCAGAGCCCGGCCGTCTGTATGAGCGCCATCCGCTCCGGCTTCACCTCGGTGATGATGGACGGCTCCCTGGAAGCCGATGGCAAGACGACTTCTTCCTACGACTACAACGTTGCGGTTTCCCGCGAAGTGGTCAAGTTTTCCCACTCCATCGGTGTTTCCGTCGAGGCCGAACTGGGTGTTCTCGGTTCCCTGGAAACCATGCAGGGCGACAAGGAAGACGGCCACGGCGCGGACGGCCACATGACCCGCGAGCAGCTGCTGACCGACCCGGACCAGGCTGCCGACTTCGTCAAGCAGACCAACTGCGACGCCCTGGCCATCGCCATCGGCACCAGCCACGGCGCCTACAAATTCACCAAGAAGCCGACCGGCGATATTCTCGCCATCGACCGCATCAAGGAAATCCATGCCCGCATCCCGAATACCCATCTGGTGATGCACGGCTCGTCTTCCGTGCCGCAGGAACTGCTGGCCGAGATCCGCGAATTCGGCGGCGACATGAAGGAAACCTACGGTGTGCCGGTAGAGGAAATCGTCAACGGCATCAAGCACGGCGTACGCAAGATCAATATCGACACCGACATCCGCCTGGCCATGACCGGCGCCATTCGTCGTTATCTGACAGAAAATCCCGGCAAGTTCGATCCCCGCGACTACCTCAAGCCGGCTAGGGAAGCGGCCAAGAAAATCTGTCTGGCGCGCTATGAAGCCTTTGGTTGCGCCGGCCGTGCCAGCCAGATCAAGGTCATCCCCCTGGAAAAAATGGCGGAACGTTACGCCAAGGGTGAATTGAACCAGATCGTTCGCTAAACTAGGCGTTGTCGCCGCAGCATTCCTGTCGGGATGTTGCGGCTTTTTCTTTTTAAGGCCAGGCATGCACGCCAGATTCGACTTTGAAGAACACCCGCTACGGCAAAGGCTGAATAACGAATTCCACGCCCGTCCGCCGATTCCCCTGGTCGGGCCGGTTCTGGTTTCCCACCTCGCCTTCAAGCACGAGGGAGGCACCCCGCAGGATGAGCGGGAGCACCTGTCGCGCCTGTGCCAGTCCAGCGTCTGCAACTTCATCGAAAGCTCCGACACCCATCTCATGCTGGATGCCGGCAGTTTCCGCATGCGCTGGGAACTGCACACCGAGTTTTCCACCTATACCTTTTTTCGCCCCCTGGTGGCCGGCGAGCCCCTGAGCCAGGACGCCACGGCGCTCGATGCGGTGATGCCCGAGTGGCTGGGCGCCATTCCCGGCCAATTGATGGTGGCGACCAACGTCGAATTACGTTCGGCCAGCGAAGTATCGCCCGAATCGGTGACTGCCGGCCTCAACCCCACCGGGCGTCAGATGGTCGCCGCCCAGGTGGCGGATGGCGCAGCCTGGGTGTTTACCGACTTCATGTTCGATAACGGCTTTTCCCGCTTTCTGGTGCTCAACGTCGCCCTTACCCAACGGCAGGCCGGCCGTACCGTGCAGCGTCTGTGCGAGATCGAGACCTACCGCCTGATGGCCCTGGTTGGTCTGCCGGTGGCCAAGGAAGTCGGGCGATGGTTGAGCGGCGCCGAAAATCAGCTGGCCGAACTGATGGACCATATCGGCCATGCCCGTGCTCCGGAAGACGAACGGGCCGTGCTGGCCAGTCTCTCCAAGCTGGCGGCGGAGGTCGAGCATTCCGTGGCACGCACTGTTTTCCGCTTTGGTGCGGCGCGGGCCTATCACAGCCTGGTCATGCAGCGCATTGAGGAACTGCGCGAAACGCGGATTTCCGGGTTCCCCACCTTCAGCGAATTCATGCAGCGCCGCCTGTTGCCGGCCATGAATACCTGTCAGGCCATGGCTCGCCGTCAGGATGACCTGTCTGGCCGGGTGGCCCGCAACAGCCAGCTGCTGCGTACCCGTGTGGACATTGAACTGGAGCGCCAGAATCAGGAACTGCTCGGCCAGATGAACAACCGGGCGCGTTTGCAGCTGCGTTTGCAGGAAACCGTCGAGGGGTTGTCCGTCGTCGTTCTCACCTATTACGGCTCGCAACTGGTGCAGTATCTGGCCAAAGGCACGAAGGACTGGCACCATGCCTCACCGGACATCATCACCGCCATTTCCATTCCGCTTATTGCCGGACTGGTGGCCTGGGGGACTCATCGCATGCGCAAGAAACTAATGGTGGAAGAGAGCAGCGGAGCCTTGCACTAAGTGTTCAACGGCGCAAAAAATGGCAGCGGTTTGACATAGATCAGGGATGGTCTGACCAAGGGCGGGCATGATTACCATTCGGTACCGTATGTTGTTAAACAATAAATAATTCAAACATAATCAGCAGGAGATCTCATGTCAGTGCAGGCTTTGTATCAGCAAAAACGCATGGCGGCTTGCGATGCCGTCCGTCAGGTCAAAAATGGCGACACCATCGTGGTGCCGACCGCCGTGGGTGAACCCCCCGCTCTGTTGACCGCCCTTTCCGAACAGCGGCGCGACTTTCGCGATGTCAAGGTGTGTCAGATTCTGCCCTTGCGCAAATACGGCTACATCGACCCGGAAACGACCGAGCATGTCCGCCATGAGGCCTATTTCTTCGGCGGAGTTTCTCGTCCGGGAGGCCAGTCAGGGTGGATCGACTTTATCCCGGCCTATTTTTCCGAGCTGCCGGCGCTGATCAATCGTGATCTGATTGCTTCCGAAGTGGTTTTCAGCATGGCATCGCCCATGGATGAGCACGGCTTTTTCTCCCTTTCCCTGGGGACCGACTACACCATGGCGGCCATCAGAAAAGCCCGTGCCGTGGTGCTCGAAGTCAATCCCAATGTGCCGTTTGCCAATGGCGATTGCCACATCCATATTTCCCAGGTGGCGGCTTTGACCGAAAGCGAAGATCCCCTGCTTGAAGTCGGGCTGCCCAAGATCGGGCCGGTCCAGGAAGCCATCGGCAAATACGTGGCCGACATGATCCCCAACGGTGCGACCCTGCAAATCGGCTACGGCGGCATTCCCGATGCCGTCGTGATGCAACTCACCGACAAGCACGATCTCGGCATCCATACCGAAATGGTTGGCGACGGCATCATGACCCTGGTCGAAGCCGGCGTGGTCACCAACCGCAAGAAAAACTTTCATCCGGGCAAAATGCTGGCCACCTTTGCCCTCGGCTCCAAGAAGCTGTACCAGTTCATGCACCGCAACCCGGCGCTGGAAATGCATCCGGTAGATTTCACCAACGATCCCTATCTCGCCGGCCAGAACGACAACCTGCATTGCATCAACGCCACCATGCAGATTGACCTGCTCGGACAGTGCGGTTCGGAAAGCCTGGGTCACAAGCCCTACTCCGGCACCGGCGGCCAGGCCGATTTTGTCCGCGCCGCCAACCGCTCCAATGGCGGCAAGGCCTTTATCGTGCTGCCCTCCACGGCCAAGGACGACACCATCACCCGTATCGTACCCACGCTCACGCCGGGTACCCATGTCACCACCAGCAAGAACGATATCAACTACGTGGTGACCGAGCACGGAGTTGCCCAACTGCGTGGCAAGAGCGCCAAGCAGCGCGCCGAGGCCCTGATCGCCATCGCCCACCCGGATTTTCGGGGCGAACTGCGTGAGGCAGCCAGGAAGATGAACCTGCTGTAGTCCAACCAGAGTGTCAAAAGAAAGGCGGTCAAGGGCCGCCTTTTTTCTTGGCGTTTTCAGGAAACTTGGCTAAAATTCCGTCCCTTGCAACAGGCAGTGCCGAACGGCGCTGTTTGCTGGTCCTCGATAGCTCAGTCGGTAGAGCGCCGGACTGTTAATCCGTAGGTCCCTGGTT
>CAZHVZ010000181.1:3613-3866 GCA_964536245.1 uncultured Rhodocyclaceae bacterium | reverse complement strand
ACGCTCCTCGCAGGAAGCCTACGTCAAGGCCTGGGAGCAACACCCCCACGGCGACCACGACGAGACCCCACCGGAGTGGCGCGAGTACAAATAGGCTCGTTCAATACGCCCGTGACCGACGAGCAGTTACTCCGCTACAGCCGCCATATCCTCCTCGACGCCCTGGGCATTGAAGGGCAGGCGCGCATTCTCGCCAGCCACGCGGTTCTGGTCGGGGCCGGCGGCCTGGGATCGCCGGCAGCGCTCTATCTGG
>CAZHVZ010000181.1:178-3603 GCA_964536245.1 uncultured Rhodocyclaceae bacterium | reverse complement strand
AAAAAACACCGGGAAATCTTGTTTGCCAAGTTCCCGCCGGGGCAAGTTCCGGAAGCTGCCGACGACCTCACGCGCCTGGAAGAACTGGATGCCGCCCCCCATCTGGAACGGCGCACGGTCGGCGTTGACTACCAACTGACGCAGCACACCTTGCAGGAACTGGAAGAACATCTGGTGGACAAGGGCTACCACCTCGACAACACGCTGATGAGCAAGCTCACCCGAGCGCTCATTCATTATGTCGAGGATACCCAGCTGCACAATCTGGGGGCTCCGGAACGACGCCTCAAACGATACTCGCAGGAAGCCTACGTCAATGCCTGGGAGCAACACACCCACGGCGACCACGACGAGACCCCACCGGAGTGGCGCGAGTACAAATAGGCTCCAGCTACGCGGTTCTGGTCGGGGCCGGCGGCCTGGGATCGCCGGCAGCGCTCTATCTGGCTTCTGCCGGTATCGGCAAAATAACCCTGGTGGATGGCGACACGGTCGATTTCACCAACCTGCAACGGCAGATCCTCCACACCATGGAACGGATAGACATGGCCAAGGCAGAGTCGGGCAAAATCGCCCTGGCCGCCATCAACCCGGATGTTCAGGTCGTTCCCCTCAACCGGCGGCTGGACGGGGAAGAGCTGGATGCCCTGATTGCCTCCGCCGATGTGGTCCTCGATTGCACCGACAATTTCGCCACCCGGCACGCCATCAACCGGGCTTGCGTCCATCACCGCAAACCCCTGGTTTCCGGGGCCGCCATCCGCTTTGACGGCCAGGTCAGCGTTTACGACTTAAGCCGCGAGGACTCTCCCTGCTACCACTGCCTGTTTCCGGAAGGCGAGGAGGTCGAGGAAGTGCGTTGCGCCGTGATGGGCGTTTTTGCCCCGGTCACCGGCATGGTGGGGACCGTCCAGGCCACCGAGGCGCTCAAACTGGTCGCCGGGATCGGGGACACCCTGACCGGACGCCTCCTCCTGCTCGACGCACTGAGCATGGACTGGCGCACGGTCCGCTTCCGCAAGGATCCTGATTGCGCAGTCTGCGGCCCTAACGGAGACGGGCGAGCAGGCGAATATCCTGGCCAAGCTGGCGGAGGTCACGAATTGTCAGGTTCTGTTTGCCGGCGAGGCTCGTCAGGGCCGGCAGGTTAAACAAACCGGCAGCATCGTGACCGATCAGGCAGGGGGCGAGATAGAGCAGCAGTTCATCGACCAGCCCTTCCCGCAGCAGCGAACCGTTCAGTTTGAAGCCGGCCTCCGCGTGAACCTCGTTGCAACCACGCCTGGCCAATTCTTCCAGCAGTGCCGCCAGATCCACCTTGCCGTTGGTACCGGGGGCAATCCAGACCTCGGCACCGGCTTTCTGCAAGGCATCGGTGCGAACCGGATCGTCAACCGCCCCCACCACCAGAACCTGGCCAGCCGACAGAATGCGAGCCTCCGGCGGTGTTTCCAGGCGGCTATCCACCACCACCCGCCAGGGTTGCCGGGAGGTGACCACATCCCGCACCGAAAGCAGGGGATTGTCGTCCTTGACCGTGCCGATTCCGGTCAGCACCGCGCACGCCCTCGCCCGCCAGCGGTGGCCGTCGCGGCGAGCCTCCGGCCCGGTAATCCATTGGCTGACCCCATTGTTGAGCGCCGTCTTGCCATCCAGGCTGGCCGCCACCTTGAGGCGCAACCAGGGACGTCCCCGGATCATGCGCGAAACAAAACCGATGTTCAGCTCCCGCGCCGGCTCTTCCAGCAATCCGCTCGCCACCTCGATCCCGGCTGCCGCCAGCCTGGCCAGACCCTGGCCGGCAACCAGGGGATTGGGATCAGGCATGGCGGAAATCACTCGCGCCACTCCGGCAGCGATCAGTGCATCGGCGCAGGGCGGCGTGCGCCCGTAGTGGCTGCACGGCTCCAGAGTGACGTAGGCCGTTGCCCCCCGGCTGTTCTCGCCGGCTTGCAGGAGAGCGCCAATTTCGGCGTGCGGCAGTCCTGCCCGCTCGTGCCAGCCTTCGCCCACCACCTGCCCCTGCCGCACCAGCACACAGCCAACCCGGGGATTGGGACTGGTCGTCCATAAGCCCCGCTCAGCCAGACGCAGAGCCTGCGCCATGTAGCCGTGGTCGGCAGCAGTGAAGGTCACGATTTCCTGGTTGGGGACACTTCGCGGATAGCCCGTGAAAAAGCGTCCACGTCTTCAAAGTTGCGATAGACCGAGGCAAAGCGGATGTAGGCCACCTTGTCGAGCTTCTTCAACTCGCGCATGACCAGTTCGCCCACCTGCTGCGAGGTGATTTCCCGTTCGCCGGAAGAAAGCAGTTTTTCCTCGATGTCGGCGATGGCAGCATCCACCGAATCGGTGGACACCGGCCGCTTGCGCAGGGCCAGTTCCAGGCTGGCCCGCAGCTTGTCACGGCTGAATTCAATGCGCGAGCCATTTTTCTTGACCACCTGGGGCAGGCGGATTTCCGCCCGCTCGTAGGTGGTGAAGCGCTTGTCGCAAGCGTTGCATTTTCTGCGGCGACGGACGATGTCGCCCTCGTCATTGAGCCGGGTATCGGCCACCGCCGTTTCATCAGCGCCGCAGAAGGGGCATTTCACGCCGCACTCCTGGAAATTTCAACGCGCCGCCCGAACAAGGCAGCCCCCACGCAGACAGTAGACAGGCTACGGCAAGTGGGGGCTAACGCTGATCGGGCTAGCGCTGGAATTTTCACGCGCCGTAGACCGGGAACTTGGCGCACAGGGCGGCCACCTTGGCGCGTACCGTGGCGGCCACGGCTTCGTCATTCGGGGCATCGAGCACATCGGCCACCAGGTGGGCGACCATTTCCGCTTCGATTTCCGTGAAGCCACGGGTCGTCATGGCCGGGGAACCGATGCGGATGCCGGACGTGACAAACGGCTTTTGCGGGTCGTTGGGAATGCCGTTCTTGTTCACCGTGATATGGGCACGGCCCAAAGCGGCTTCGGCGTCCTTGCCGGTAATATTCTTGGCGCGCAGATCGAGGAGGAAAACATGACTCTCCGTCCGCCCGGATACGACGCGCATGCCGCGCTCCTCGGACAACACCTTGGCCATGACGCGGGCATTGGCTACCACCTGCTCCTGATATTCGCGGAATTCCGGCGTTGCCGCTTCCTTGAAGGCCACGGCCTTGGCGGCAATGACATGCATCAGCGGGCCGCCCTGGAGGCCGGGGAAAATGGCGGAATTGATCGCCTTCTCGTGCTCGGCCTTCATCAGGATGACACCGCCCCGGGGGCCGCGCAGGGTCTTGTGGGTGGTCGAGGTGACCACGTCGGCGTGAGGGACCGGGTTAGGGTAGTAGCCGGCAGCGATGAGGCCGGCGTAGTGGGCCATGTCCACCATGAAGATGGCGCCGACTTCCTTGGCCACCTTGGCGAAGCGCTCGAAATCGATGCGCAGAG
>CAZHVZ010000181.1:0-168 GCA_964536245.1 uncultured Rhodocyclaceae bacterium | reverse complement strand
GATGATGATGCGCGGCTTGTGTTCGCGGGCCAGCGCTTCCATCTTGTCGTAGTCGATCTCTTCCTTCTCGTTGAGACCGTAGGCGACGATGTTGAACCACTTGCCGGACATGTTGAGCGCCATGCCGTGGGTGAGGTGGCCGCCTTCGGCCAGGCTCATGCCCATGAT
>CAZHVZ010000180.1:0-3936 GCA_964536245.1 uncultured Rhodocyclaceae bacterium | reverse complement strand
CAGTTCAGCCTTGTACAAACCGTTGATGGTTTCGGCTAGAGCGTTGTCATAGCTGTCGCCCCTGCTGCCGACAGAAGGCTCGATCCCAGCCTCGGCCAGTCGCTCGGTGTAGCGGATGGAGACGTACTGCGACCCGCGATCCGAATGATGAATCAAGCTGGCATCCCGCTCGGGCTGGCGAGCATAGAGCGCCTGCTCCAGGGCATCCAGCACGAAGTCGGTACGCATTGAGCGACTGACACGCCAGCCAACGATGCGGCGGGCAAAAACGTCGATGACGAAGGCGACATAGACAAAGCCAGCCCAAGTGGAAACGTAAGTGAAATCCGAGACCCAGAGCTGATTCGGCCGATCTGCCTTGAACTGCCGATTGACCCTATCCAGCGGGCACGGTGCCGTCGTGTCAGCGAACGTGGTTCGCACAGAGGTGGTTCCGCGAATCCGGACATCGAGTTAAGTGAAATCTCTGCTTCAATGGGCGATGGAAATCGCCTGCCTAGGAGCAGAAGCAATGAGAAGACCCCGCCGTAACCACACAGCCGCCTTCAAGGCCAAAGTGGCGATTGCCGCCCTCAAGGGCGATGAGACGCTGGCTGCGTTAGCAGAGAAGTTTGACGTTCATCCGAATCAGATTACGCAATGGAAGACACAATTGCTCGAGAACGCCTCGGGTGTCTTTGCGACGGCTGCCGAGAAGCAGGCGGCCACGCCGGACCTGAAGGATTTGCATGCAAAGATAGGCCAGCAGGCGTTGGAGATTGATTTTTTGGCCGTCGCGCTCGGTCGCATCGGCGATGCGAGCGCAAAACGATGATCGACAAGGCCCACGATCTGCCTGTCGTCAGGCAAGTCCAGTTACTTGAGCTTTCGCGTTCTTCTGTCTATTACCAGCCGCAGCCCACATCCGAAATCGATTTGATGCTGATGCGGCGGATTGATGAACTGCACCTGGAGCATCCCTTTGCCGGTGCGCGGATGTTGCGCGATATGCTCAAGCTCGAAGGCCATGAAATCGGTCGCAAACATGTCGGTACGCTGATGAAGAAGCTCGATATCCAGGCCATCTACCGCAAGGCCAACACCAGTCGGCGCAACCAGGCACACCGCATCTATCCCTACCTGCTGCGCGGCCTTGCCATCGAGCGTCCGAATCAGGTCTGGGCCATGGATACGACCTACATCCCGATGCGCCGGGGCTTCGTCTATCTGAGCGCGGTGCTTGATTGGGCAACCCGTCGGGTGCTGAGTTGGCGCCTGTCGAACAGCCTGACGGCTGATCCCTGCGTCGATGCTCTGGAAGAGGCCATCATGAAGTATGGCCGACCGGAAATCATGAACACAGACCAGGGCAGCCAATTCACCAGTTCGGCCTTCATTGGCTTGCTTCAGGAGCACAGCATTCAGGTCAGCATGGATGGCAAGGGCTGCTGGCGCGATAACGTATTCGTCGAACGCCTCTGGAAATCGGTCAAGTACGAGGAGTGTCAATCAGCGTCCAATAGTTTCCAGGTGTCAGCGTCCAAATTTTTCCAGTTGCTCAGGTTGATTTGACGGATTTTTTCCGCTGTTTGAAGCGGTAGGAATCGTTGCCGGTTTCGAGGATTTCACAGTGGTGGGTGATGCGGTCGAGCAAGGCGGTGGTCATTTTCGGATCGCCGAACACGGTTACCCATTCGCTGAATGAGAGGTTGGTCGTGATGATCAACGAGGTCTTTTCATAGAGCTGGCTGATCAAGTGAAACAGCAGCGCACCTCCCGATGCCGGGAAGGGCAAATAGCCCAGCTCATCAAGAATCACGGCATCGAACAACACCAATTGCTTGGCCAGATTTCCTGTCTTGCCCTGCAGCTTCTCCCGCTCCAGTTGATTGACCAGATCCACCGCATTGAAGAAGCGTACGCGCTTGCCTTGATGGATGGCAGCAACCCCCAAGGCTGTTGCCAGATGGGTCTTTCCCGTCCCCGTGCCGCCGACCAGAATCAGGTTGTGGGCACGCTCCATGAAGGTGCTTGTCGCCAGTTGCTCAATCTGCGCTTGCGCAAGCGGCGTTTCCGTCCAGTCGATCCCGGTCAGGTCGCGGTGGATCGGGAAACGGGCGGCCTTCATCTGGTAACGCAGGCTGCGGACTTGTCGGTCCGTCTGCTCGGCATCGATCAGTCGATCCAGCCACGCTTCCGGCTGCATCGGCAGACGCGGTCCCTCGGCCAGCAGTTCCGACCACGCCGTCGCCATGCCATAGAGGCGCAAGGATTTCAGTTGGGACAGCCGATCAATGGACATACCGGCCTCCACGCAGATGGTCATAACGACTGCAATCGGCCAGCGGCTCGACCTGCAAACGCAATTGCTCCGGCAAACTGAGTTCGGCTGGCCGAGGTGGCGCAGTCAGCCGGCGCAGTTCGTTCATCACCACCGCCGCCGTGATCACGCCGCCCTCCAGCGTCAGCTCACAGGCCACTTGCAGCGCCTCCAAGCCCACCTCGCGAGCGACCAGCAGCAGTTCAACAAAGGCCCGGTCACCCTTGGGCTGCTTGAGCACACGATCCCGTACCAACTGAATCGGCACCGGCAGTTCCCACTCGACAAACGGCGCCCCGTTACGCAACGACCCCGGTTTCTTCTCCAATACCGGCAGGTAATGCCAGGGATCACAGATCAACTGCTCCCGGCCAAATCGCCGCTCATGCTCGGCAATCACTTTGCGCTCAGCGACGATCCGCACCTGGTCAGCGTACAAACGCACCGACACCACCTTGCCAGCAAAGTCCGCCGGCACGCTGTAGCGATTGCGCTCAACACGAACCAGGCAGGTGCTGGAAACACGCATCATCTGTTCGATGTAGCCGTCAAAGGGGCTGGTGAAGGCCCGCAGGCAGGGACCTTCCTGAAGAAAGCAGTCGGCAATGGTGCGCGTTGCTTCCACCGGATGCTTGCGCTGCGCCAACTCGCGGCAGCGGCTGGCCAGCCAGTCGTTCAGCGCCGCAAAGCTCGGGAAACGGGCCTTGGGCGTAAACAGCCATTCCCGGACGTTGCCCACCTGATTCTCGATTTGCCCCTTCTCCCAGCCAGAGGCCGGCGTGCAGGCCGCCGGTTCGAACAGGTAGTGATTGGCCAGGGCCATGAAGCGGCGATTGAAGTGCCGTTCCTTGCCCACCAGAATGGCATCGACTACCGTCTTCAGATTGTCGTAAATCATCCGCTTGGGCACGCCGCCAAAGAAGGCAAAGGCCCGATTATGGGCATCAAGCACCATCTCTTGCGTTTCGCAGGGGTAGCCGACGACAAACATCTGCCGGCTATACGCCAGCCGGAAGTGGGCCACCTTGATGCTCAGCGCCACACCACCGATCTCCACGTGCTCCTGGCTCCAGTCAAACTGGCAAGCATCACCGGGCGCAAACACCAGCGGGACAAAGGCTTCCTTGATACTCGGCTTGGTTTGTGCCGATTTCCACTGTTTCACGAAGCGTTGCACGCTGTCGTAGGCACCTCGATAACCCTCGGCCTGCAAGCCTTCAAAGAGCCGCTGGGCAGTGCGGCGCTGCGCTTTGGGGAGCTGACGCTCTGTGTTCACCCAACCTTCCAGTACAGACCGGAAAGCCCCCAGCTTCGGCACCGGCTGATGCGCACGAAGATAGACCACTTCGCTCTCGGTTCGCAGGTGCTTGCGCACCGTCGGGCGGGACAGCTTCAGATCGCGCGCAATCGAACTGATGCTCTCGCCACTGACCAAATGACGGCGCCGGATTTCGGCTATGACTTCCATGGATAACACCCCAGATTCCCCGGCAAAAACGCCGGAAGGTTACACAACCCAGGGTGGCAACTTTTGGACGCTGATCACCCCAGAAATCTGGAAAGTTTTGCACGCTGTTTTACAGCCACAGGCGATGTACGGGTCAATGCCAAACGCGTCTATCGCGTCATGGCACAGG
>CAZHVZ010000179.1:459-3947 GCA_964536245.1 uncultured Rhodocyclaceae bacterium | reverse complement strand
CACGGCGTACTTGTCTTCAAAGCCCTTGAACTTGGAGGTATCGACGGAACGGGCATCGAAGCCGATCTTGACTTCAGCCACAACCGCCGGCTTTTCCATCCACAGGTCGATCAGGCTCAGACGACCATCGCGGCCCACCACGTACACATAACGGCCGGAAGCGGAAAGACGGGAAATATGCACGGCATAGCCGGTTTAGACGATGCTGACGAGTACCTAGGTGTCGCCATCGATCAGGGCGACTTCACCGGTATCACGCAGGGTGACGGAGAAGACGTTCTTCAGGTTGATCTTGTTCATCTGCTTGGTCGGACGATCCTTGACCGGCACGATGACCTTCCAGGAATCCATGGTGTCCTTGAAGCTGTACTCGGGCGGCACATCCGGGGTGTTCTGGATGTACTTGGACATCAGGCTGATTTCTTCCTTGGTCAGGATGTCATCAAAGTTAACCATACCGCCATCGGTACCGTAACCGATGATCTTTTCCAGACGCTGCTGGCCGAGCTTGAGCGTGCCGCCTTCGGTCACGTTGCCGTCCTTGTCCTTCTTCGACCAGTGCGGCTCCAGGTTCTTGCCGGTAGCGCCCTTGCGCAGCACGCCGTGACAGCCGGCGCAACGCTCGAAGTAAATCTTTTTGGCTTTTTCTTTTTCGTCAGCCGTCATCGACAGGCCATCCGTCGCTCCGAGATCCGCTGCAAAAGCAGAACCCATGGCGGCAGCAACAGCCGATAGTGCGAGAACTCCAAAAACTGTTTTCTTCATTACCCTCTCCTCTTGATTAACAACATGCTGCGTTATATCCCTTAACGCGACCCCCGGAAGGTTGAACCTAGAGCGCTTCCAATTCCTTGATTCGGATCAAGCCCTGAAAACGTAAGGGGCCAGTAATATTCATCCGCCGCACCGCTGCACCGTCCAAAAACCGGGCAAGGCGCATAGTTATTTCGAATCCCTTCCCTGTCAAGCCAAAAAAAATGACTTGGCAGAGCTGACCGAGAGAATTAGGATGAACGCCGCTTTGAGCTCTACAACTATGACTCTGGAAAACGTACTCCCCAAGGGAAAGGTCTGGCTGGTCGGCGCCGGACCGGGTGACCCCGAACTTTTGACCATCAAGGCCGCTCGCCTGATTTCCCGGGCTGACGCCTTGGTCTATGATCATCTGGTCGGCGCCGGTGTCATGGAACTCGCTCACCCCGGCGCCCGCCGCGTCTATGCCGGCAAGGAAGCCTCCAATCACACCCTGCCGCAGGATTCAATCAACCAACTGCTGGTCGACCTGGCCCGGGAAGGCTTGTCGGTTGTCCGGCTCAAAGGCGGCGACCCTTTCATTTTCGGACGAGGCGGTGAAGAGCTGGAAACCCTGGTCGAGGCAGGCATTCCCTTTGAAGTGGTGCCCGGCATTACCGCCGCCTCCGGTTGCGCCGCCTACTCCGGCTTCCCGCTTACCCACCGCGACCATGCCCAGGCCGTCACTTTTGTCACCGGCCACCTCAAGGACGGAACGGTCAATCTCGACTGGCCGGCGTTGGCGCGCCCCTGCCACACAGTCGTTTTCTACATGGGCATTGGTGCCGCCGATGAAATTTGCCGCCTGATGGTCGTTCACGGGCTTCCTCCGGAAACCCCTGCTGCCATTGTTCATCGCGGAACAACCGCCAAACAGCGAACCCTGGTGGCGACCCTGGGCACCCTGCCGCAACGCCTCAGGGAATCCGGCATCACCCCCCCCGCTCTCATCGTGGTAGGCAGTGTCGTCGGCCTGCACGAAAAACTCAACTGGTTTGAACTGACTCCGGCGTGAAGGCTCTTCCGGCACTTCTCGCTTTCACGCTGAGCTGCTCGGCTCATGCCTATAGCGGCAAGGAACTGTTCGACGACTGCCTGGCGGCCGAGGCGCTTTACGCGCAAAAAAAAGCCGCCGATCCCTACCAGTCGATGCGGGGAGGCCGCTGCCTCGCTTATATTGCCGGTTTCTCCGACGGCTACGCCATTGGTGACTTTTTGGCCGACAAGGTTGGCGTCCAGCTCAACGCCTGGTGCCTGCCCAAGGAAGCCGACACTTCCTACCGCATGGTGCGGGCTGTCCTCGCCCACCTGGAAAAACTCCCGCCGAACAGTCCGATCAATACCGGCCAGCTGGTTGCCGGCGCCCTGGCCAAGACCTTTCCCTGCGGACAATAATTGTTGAAGCGGTGTCCGGTTTCAGGGATAATCCGCCCCGATTCGCCCCGATGGCGGAATCGGTAGACGCAGCGGATTCAAAATCCGCCGCCGAAAGGTGTGCCAGTTCGAGTCTGGCTCGGGGCACCAAAAACTCGCAAAAAGGGCAGCCTTGGCTGCCCTTTTTTCCATTGTTTGCACCATCCCTTTCGCCCATGTCTCTTACCGTCGACGATTTCGACTTTCCCCTGCCGCCGGAGCTGATTGCCCAGCACCCCGCCAGCGAGCGGCGCGCCAGCCGGCTGCTGCACGTTGATGGAGCAAGCCGGCACGATTTCACTTTCAGCAAACTGCCCGATTTGCTCCGGGCGGGCGATCTGCTGGTCTTCAACGACACACGGGTCATCAAGGCAAGAATTTTTGGCCGAAAAGCCAGTGGCGGGCAGGTCGAAGTATTGCTCGAACGCATTGTCGACGCCCGTCATGCCCTGTCCCAGGTACGCGCCAGCAAGGCTCCCAAAGCGGGAAGCACCCTGCAACTTGCCAATGCCTTCACGGTGACCGTCAGCGGAAGGGAAGGGGATTTTTTCTGCCTGGAATTGCCGGAGGGCGAAGATTTCTGGCAACTGGCGGAAGCCCATGGCCATTTGCCCCTCCCCCCCTACATCACCCATGCCGCCGAGGCTGTGGATGAAACCCGCTACCAGACGGTCTATGCCCGCCAGCCCGGCGCCGTGGGCCCCCCCCCCCCCCCCCCGGCATTAGATGAGGCGCGGGGGGGCCCGCTCAACCGCAATGGCGTCAACACCGCCTTTCTCACCCTGCATGTGGGAGCCGGCACCTTCAAGCCGGTACGGGTCAGCAATATCGCCGAGCACCGCATGCACAGCGAACATTTCGACATTCCCCCCGCCACGGCCGAAGCCATTGCCGCCACCCGTGCCGCTGGTGGCCGGGTCATCGCCGTCGGCACCACCAGCCTGCGCGCCCTCGAATCGGCGGCAGCAGAAGATGGCCGCGTCAGGCCGGGCGCCGCCGAAACGGATATTTTCATCACCCCCGGCTACCGCTTCAAGGTCGTGGACCGCCTGCTCACCAATTTCCACCTGCCGAAATCCACCCTGCTCATGCTCGTCGCCGCCTTTGCCGGCTTCGACACCATGCGCGCCGCCTATGCCCATGCCGTAGACCAGGGCTACCGTTTTTTCAGCTACGGCGACGCGATGTTTCTGGAACCGACTGGACAACAGACCCATGAACTTTGAACTCCTCACCACCGACGGCGCGGCCCGGCGCGGCCGCCTGTCCCTGGCTCACGGCGT
>CAZHVZ010000179.1:0-449 GCA_964536245.1 uncultured Rhodocyclaceae bacterium | reverse complement strand
AAACGCCGGTTTTCATGCCGGTAGGCACTTATGGCACAGTCAAGGCCATGACGCCGCAAAGCCTGCGGGACATTGGCGCGCAAATCTGCCTGGGCAACACCTTCCACCTCTGGCTGCGGCCTGGCCTTGAGGTCGTCAAGGCGCACGGCGGACTGCACAAATTCATGGACTGGGACAAGCCCCTTCTCACCGATTCCGGCGGATTCCAGGTCTTTTCCCTGGGAGCGATGCGCAAGATCAGCGAGGAAGGGGTCAAGTTTTCCTCGCCGCACGACGGCGCCAAGCTCTTCCTGACGCCGGAAATCTCGATGCAGATCCAGCAGGTGCTCAATTCCGACATCGTCATGATTTTCGACGAATGTACCCCCTACCCGGCCACTCGCGATGAAGCCGCCAAGTCCATGCGTCTCTCCCTGCGTTGGGCGCAACGCTCACGGGACGAGCACAAC
>CAZHVZ010000178.1:3759-3998 GCA_964536245.1 uncultured Rhodocyclaceae bacterium | reverse complement strand
AAACGGTACCTTGGCCTCGCCGGCAATGGCCTTGGCAAGCAGGGTCTTGCCGGTACCCGGACTGCCCACCATGAGGATACCCTTGGGAATTCGACCGCCCAGTTTCTGGAATTTGGTCGGATCGCGCAGGAAATCCACCAGTTCCTGCACTTCTTCCTTGGCCTCGTCGCAGCCGGCCACGTCGGCAAAGGTGATGGCGTTGGTAGACTCATCCATCATGCGCGCCTTGGATTTGCCGA
>CAZHVZ010000178.1:2577-3749 GCA_964536245.1 uncultured Rhodocyclaceae bacterium | reverse complement strand
CGCCTCCCTTGCCGCCGCCCTGCATCTGGCGCATGAAGAAGACCCAGACGCCAATCAGGAGAAGCATGGGGAACCAGCTCACGAAAATGCTCATCAGGAAGGATTGCTCCTCCTCGGGCTTGGCTTCGATCTTGACGCCGTTTTTCAGCAGATCGGAAACCATCCACAAATCGGGAGGCGCATAAGAAGTCACTTTCTTGCCTTCCGTGGTGGTTGCCTTGAGGGTCCGCCCCTCGATGACCACCTTGCTGATATGCCCCTGTTTCACTTCTTCGAGAAACTGGGAGTACTCCACCGCCCCGGTCGGCGCCTGGCGAGTATTGAACTGATTGAAAACGGTCATCAGCACGAGGCCGATAATCAACCAGATTGCGAGGTTTTTGAACATGTTGTTCAAGCTAACTCCCCTTCAGGCACGTCAGGACGTAAAAGTAACATTTTAACCAATAATCAGCGCAACACGCGCCCCAACAGATAAAGCTCGGCACTCCGGTCACGGGACGCCTGCGGCTTGCGCACGGCAACGCTTTGAAAGGTTTCCCGCATGGATTTCAGGAATGTTTCGTAGTCACTCCCCTGAAACACTTTGACCAGAAAAGCCCCATCAGGTTTCAAATGAGCTCGGGAAAACTCCAGGCCCAACTCGGCAAGATGCATGACCCGAGCCTGATCGACCAGAGGCACACCGGACATATTGGGGGCCATGTCCGATAAAACAAGCCCTATTTTTCGCCCGGCCAGACTTTGCTCCAACTGGTGCAGCACCTCGTCCTCGCGAAAATCCCCCTGAATGAAGTCTACGCCATGGATCGGCTCCATTTCGAGAAGATCGAGAGCCACCACCCGCCCGCCCTGACCCGCTTGGCCGCTACCTGCGACCAGCCGCCCGGCGTGGCGCCGAGGTCCACCACCACCTCGTCGCGGCGGAAGCCGGTGAGGAGGCGGTCGTCGTTGACGGTCAGGTCGTGACCGCGGTACCAGACGTGGCCGGCGGTGGGGACGTCCAATCCGCCGAGGATGTTGAGAAGGGTCGATTTCCCGCTTCCGGAAGGGCCGAGGAAGACGACGAATTCTTTCTCGTACAAGTCGAGATCGATGCCGCGCAGGGCATGGACGCTGACTTCCCCCATGTGATAGACCTTGGTGATGCCCCGCGCCTGGAAGACGACGGC
>CAZHVZ010000178.1:0-2567 GCA_964536245.1 uncultured Rhodocyclaceae bacterium | reverse complement strand
CCACGCTTTGCTGGTTCTGGTTCTAGCCATCCGGTAAAATACCGCCTTTAAAAGGTGTCCAAATGCTCAATATTACTTCCGACCAACGCCGCACCCTGCGTGCCCGCGCCCACGGTCTCAATCCTGTTGTTGCCATCGCCCAGCAAGGGCTGAGCGATTCCGTCCTGAAAGAAATCGACGCCTGCCTGAATGCGCATGAGTTGATCAAGATACGCGTCTTTAGTGACGAACGCGAGGAACGTGAAGCGTATCTGGCACGCATTTGTGAAGAACTGGGCGCCGCTGCAGTGCAACATATCGGCAAACTGCTCGTCGTCTGGCGTCCAGCACCGGCAGATGCAAAAAAATCCGCTGCCAAACCGTCCCGCAGCGAACCGCGCCGCACCAAGCGGAGTTTTCAGGGTTAATTGCACCCGCCCTGGTCAAACCCGGTTTCCACCGGGAAATGACCTTCCCGGCAGCCCGGCATCACTCGTAACGCACCTCGATGATTTCGTACTCCCGCAAGCCGCCCGGTGCCTGGACCTGAGCGATATCTCCGGCGTATTTACCGATGGACGCACGGGCCACCGGGGAACCGATGGATAGTTTCCCGGCCTTGATATCCGCCTCGTCCTCGCCGACGATCTGGTAGGTAAACTGATCGCCGCTATCCTGATCCTCAAGAACGATGGTCGCACCGAAAACACACCGGCCATCGGCATCCAGCAGTTTTGGATCGATGATCTGGGCGTTGGAAAGCTTGCCTTCGACTTCCTGAATGCGCCCTTCCACAAAGCCCTGGCGTTCCTTGGCGGCATCGTATTCGGCATTTTCGGACAGATCTCCGTGGGAACGCGCCTCGGCAATCGCCGCAATGACATTCGGGCGCTCTACGGTTTTCAGGTTGTGCAGTTCGGCACGCAATTTTTCGGCGCCCACTACGGTCAACGGTACTTTACTCATTGTCTCATCCGGCAAAAGCAAGACCGCCGGCGCTCAACGGAGCCACCCCGGCGGTCTTCAGGTTTTTCAGTGTAGCTTGGCGTGCAGGGACTGAATGGAGTAAACCACCAGTTCCCCCCGGTTGCGAATCCCTTCAGCAGCAGCTTCCGCACCCCAGATTGTCGTGTACATGGTCACCCGCGCCTGTAATCCGGAGGTCCGGATGGAGCGTGAATCATTGATGGCCAGGCGTTTTTCTTCCACCGTATTGATGATCAGGGCAATTTCATTGTTCTTGATCATGTCGACGATATGCGGGCGGCCTTCGGTCACCTTGTTCACCGGCAGCACCGGAATACCTGCGGCCTCGATAGCGTGTGCCGTACCGCGTGTTGCCACAAGATGAAAACCGGCTTCGTGGAGATGACGGGCCACCTCGATGGCCTTGGCCTTGTCGCTATCCTTGACCGACAGGAAGGCTTTGCCGCCGCGCGGCAGCTTGGCGCCCGCGCCAAGCTGGCTCTTGACGAAAGCCTCGCCAAAGGTCTTACCCACGCCCATGACTTCGCCGGTGGACTTCATTTCCGGGCCGAGGATGGTGTCCACACCGGGGAATTTCACGAAGGGGAAAACCGCTTCCTTGACCGAATAATAAGGCGGAATCACCTCGCCGGTGACGCCCTGATCCTTCAGGCTGCGACCGGCCATGCAACGTGCGGCGATCTTGGCGAGTTGCAGGCCGGTGGCCTTGGAAACGAAGGGCACCGTACGCGAAGCCCGGGGATTGACTTCCAGGACATAGACCTGGTCATCCTTGATGGCAAACTGGACATTCATCAAACCGCAGACATTGAGAGCCTTGGCCATCAGTTTGGTCTGGCGGCGCAACTCGTCCTGTACGGACCGGCCCAAGGAATAGGGCGGCAAGGAGCAGGCCGAATCACCGGAATGCACGCCGGCCTGTTCGATATGCTCCATGACGCCGCCGATAATGACCTCTTCACCATCGGACAAGGCATCCACATCGACCTCGCAAGCATCGTTGAGGAAACGGTCAAGCAGTACCGGCGAGTCATGGGAGACCTTGACGGCCTCGCGCATGTAGCGCTCCAGGTCCTTCTGTTCATGAACGATTTCCATGGCCCGGCCACCCAGCACATAGGACGGGCGGACCACCAGCGGATAGCCGATTTCCTGCGCCAGACGCAGGGCATCCTCTTCGGTGCGGGCGGTGCGATTGGGAGGCTGCTTGAGACCAAGGTCGTGCAAAAGCTTCTGGAAACGCTCGCGATCTTCTGCAATATCGATGGATTCAGGGCTGGTGCCAATAATTGGCACCCCGTTGGCTTCCAGCGCGAGCGCCAGCTTCAACGGCGTCTGACCGCCGTACTGGACGATAACGCCAACCGGTTTCTCGATAGCGACAATTTCCAGTACATCTTCCAGCGTCAGCGGCTCGAAATAGAGGCGGTCAGAAGTATCGTAATCGGTAGATACCGTTTCCGGGTTGCAATTGACCATGATGGTTTCATAGCCATCTTCACGCATGGCCATGGCCGCATGGACGCAGCAGTAGTCGAACTCGATACCCTGGCCGATGCGGTTGGGGCCGCCGCCGAGCACCATGATCTTCTTCTTGTCGG
>CAZHVZ010000177.1:0-4164 GCA_964536245.1 uncultured Rhodocyclaceae bacterium | reverse complement strand
GACCGAGTCGATCGCCACGCCGGCCTTGCCGACGTCGCCGACGACGCGGGGATTGTCGGAATCGTAGCCGCGGTGCGTAGCCAGGTCGAAGGCGACGGAGACACCCTGGCCGCCGGCGGCGAGCGCCTTGCGGTAGAAGGCGTTGGACGCCTCGGCGGTGGAGAAGCCGGCGTACTGGCGGATGGTCCACGGCTTGACGGCGTACATGGTCGGTTGCGGGCCGCGCAGGAAAGGGGCGAAACCGGGCAGGGTGTCGGCGCAGGGAAGGTCTTCGACATCCTTCCTGGTGTACAGCGGCTTGACGGTCAGACCGTCCGGGGTATGCCAACCCAGGTTGTTGATGTCGCCCCCCGGGGATTGCTTGGCAGCAGCTTTTTCCCACGCATCCAGGTTGTTGGAATCAAAGAACTTTTCAGACATGGTCGGCCCCTCTCGATTTCGGTTTTTTCAATATATGATGAAGAATACAAAATTCTACGCCCTTGACCGCAAAGTTGACATTGCAAGTTGCGCATAATACTGTATCCATAATTATAGAAGCAAGTCGATTGTCGATTTGTATTCAAAAAGCCAAACCACACCATGATGATGAATAGAATTGCGCCGACCGCGCTGTATCAGGAAGTCGCCGAACGGCTGCGGCAAAGGATTTTTGCCCACGAGTTGCCGCCGGGCACCTGGATTGACGAACAAAAACTGGCCGAGCAGTACGGTATCTCCCGTACGCCCTTGCGCGAGGCGCTCAAGGTTCTGGCTTCGGAAGGCTTGGTGACCCTCAAGCCCCGGCGCGGTTGCTATGTGACGGAGATTTCGGAGCGGGATCTGGACGAGATCTTTCCGCTCATGGCCATGCTCGAGGGGCGTTGCGCCTTTGAGGCGACGCAGCGGGCCAAGGCCGACGATCTTGCCCGTCTTGATGCCATCCATGCCCAACTCGAGGCATTTGTCACGGCGGGCGACAAGGAAGGATTTTTCGAGGCCAATCAGGATTTTCACAGGACAGTTCAGGAGCTGGCCAATAATCGCTGGTTGATGCAGGTCATTCAGGATCTGCGCAAGGTTCTCAAACTGACCCGCTTGCATTCCCTGTCTCTCGATGGGCGCTTGCAGGAGTCGCTGGCCGAGCACCAGGAAATCATGGCCGGAATCAAGGGCCGGGACGCCAAGCGGGCCGAAAAGGGCATGCACGATCACCTGCTGGCCGGGCGCGAGGCTCTGGCCAGAATCTACGCCAGGGAAAACGCCAAGGCAGCTTGAGGTCCGGAGGAGAGGCAGAGCATATGAAAGGACATTTCGCAGCGCTTGTTCTGGTGCTCGTCGGGGCGTTGGCCCTGGCGGTCAATCTTGAACTGCTTGAGGTGGACGTGGTTCGCCTGGCTCGTACCTGGTGGCCCCTATTGCTGATCCTGCTGGGGGTTGGCCTCTTCTTTACCCCCGACGACCGGGGCGGCAAGAACTAAACCTCTGTCTGGTGAGGGACGGCGGACCGGGTTTTCCGGGTCGTCAGCGCATTTGTGCCTCAATGCTGGCAAACAGGTTGTCATAAATGGCAACCAGCGCTTCCCGGTCTTCGCTGCCTTTGACCCATTTTCGGCTGCGGGCGATGGTCATGGCATGTTTCTCCATGTCGCTCAGACTGTCGATACTGATTTCCCGGCCATTGAGGATTGCGTTGGCATCGGATCGGGCGTTCTGGGCGGTGGCGACGAGGTGCATTGAGGATTCCATGGTGCGCGCACCGCTGCCAATGCGGGAGGCCAGCTCTCCGACCTGGTTGGCGGAGCTGGCAGAAGCGGATAGTTCATTGCCGAACGCATCTGCCGTGATCCGGGCGGTGGTGACGGACTGGTTCAGGTCGTTGATCTGCTCGTTGGCCTGTGCCATGGTTCCGCAGATGGCTCCTATTGCCTTGGCGATTTCCTCGGCGGCACGCTGTGACTGATCTGCCAGTTTGCTGACTTCGTCGGCGACCACGGCAAATCCTCGTCCGGCCTCGCCGGCCCGTGCGGCTTCAATGGCGGCAGTGAGGGCCAGCAGAGTGGGCTGCTTGGCGATCGCATCGAGCTTGCTGGGCAGGGTGCCGCTGGCGCCGGCGTTGACGTTGAGAGCGGACAGCGCCTCCCGGCTGGATGCGGCGGAATGTTCGGCAACGCCAAGAGCGGCCGCCATGTGTGCGGCGGCATCCGACATGCTGCTGGCGGAATCGGAAAACTGCCTCGCCAGCGTTTCCGATTCGCTGGAGTGCGAGCTCACTTGCTCAAGAGCTGAACCGACATGCTGAATGGCCATCGACAAGCCGTTTTCCGAGCGCAGGAATATGCGCGAGAGCAGAGCCTCCCGGGCAACTGATTCCTGTGCTGCGTCCAGGCGTTCGAGAAGAGCCTGTATCTGGGTCAGGACATCCTTGAAGGTGCCATGTACACCTGTAATTTGCACACGACGCCACTAGCGGTTCTCGGAGGAGGCTTCCAGGCCGCCCAGCATTTCCCGAAAAGTGGTTTCAGTCTGGTCCAGTACCGAGTTGAGGTTAACCCGGATGGCTTCCAGCGTTGGATTGGCCATGGCGTGGGGAATGCGCGCAACCAGCTCACCCCGACAAATCTGACCGAGTAGCTGGTCAATTTGCCCAAGAGCCTGCTCCTGACCGGCGCCGGAGGGCAGGAGCAGGGCCAGGGCGGCTGCCAGGCAAGCCAATGTTGCCCAGGGCGTCCAGAACGCAGCGACTGCTCCCAGAACAATCAGCAGGCCGCAGGCGATCCGTCGGCTAGAGGGAGAAAACAAGTTCTTCATAAGCGGTTCCTGTTTGTTTCAGGAGGTCCAGCAGTACCTGGGTGCCCACGGCGATGGCATCCCTGGAGCCGGCCGAGCGTTCGGCTTCAAGCATCTGGCGATAGACGGGTTCGATCTTTTGTATGGCTTCCCGGCGCGGGCAGCGGCGCACCGAGGTGTAGCCAAGAATTTGGCGGTTCGGGCCAAAATCCGGGGTGATGTGGGTGAATACCCAGTAGAACCCGCCATCCTTGGACATGTTCTTGACGTAGCCAAAGAATTCCTTGCCCGACTGGATAGTGTCCCAAGCCAGCTTGAACGCCGAGCGGGGCATATCCGGGTGACGGATGATGTTGTGCTGCGAGCCCAGCAATTCCTCTTCGGAATAGCCCGAAAACTCGATAAAGATCGGGTTGCCGTAAGTAATGATGCCCTTTGGGTTGGTTTTGGAGACGATGAAGTCTCCCTCGCGCATGAGCCGCTCGACCGTAGTCGGTGTGATCCCTCTTTTCATTGTCCAGGCCCCTCAGGCGGCATTATGAGTTGGCCGCTCTTTGTAGAATGGGTCGTGTACTCTACCCAACCATATTGCCTAGAGCATACTACATACTTCTTTGGAGTTAGCTATTGCGTCAATGAAAAAACCCCCGGCGGGTTTCCCGGCCGGGGGTTTCGTCGGCAGTGCCGCTTAGTGGCTGGCAGCGCCGGAGGCGCCGAAGCCTGTTTGAGCGCGGACGTACTGGTCTTCAAAGGCCTCGATTTCAGTCTTGGCCCGCACGCTGGAGTCGGACTTGGACATGATGAAAGCGAGCAGGAAGGCGACCGGCATGGCGAACAGCGCCGGCTGGGTGTAGGGGAAGAGCGCCGCCTTGTTGCCGAGCACATCGACCCACACCGACTTCGAGAAGAGCACGAAGAGGACGGCGGAAACCAGGCCGCCATAGCCGCCCCAGAGGGCGCCGCGAGTGGTCAGGCCCTTCCAGTACATGGAGAGGATGAGCACCGGGAAGTTGGCAGCGGCTGCCACGCCAAAGGCCAGGCCGACCATGAAGGCGATGTTCTGCTTCTCGAAGAGGATGCCGAGAACGATGGCGACGAAGCCCACGGCAGCCAGGAAGCCGAGCAGCATGTCGCCGCCGACGGCCTTGGCCAGGTGCATGGCGACCATGTTGCCGCCGCCGATCAGTTTGCCGCCAACCTTGCCTGCTTCGAAGAAGTCCGGATTCTGGCCGACGATGATGATGCCGCACAAACCCATCAGGAAGATGACGTTGAAGAAATAGGCGACGAATCCGGAGGCGTAGAGCACCGACTTGCGGGCTTCCTTGGCGTCGGTGACGGTGAAGAAGCGCATCAGGATGTGCGGCAGGCCGGCGGTGCCGAACATCAGGCCGA
>CAZHVZ010000176.1:0-4244 GCA_964536245.1 uncultured Rhodocyclaceae bacterium | reverse complement strand
GGATCAACAAGTTCTACATTCTCGACTTGAACAGCAAGAAGAGCATGGTCAAATACCTGACCGACCAGGGGTTTTCGGTATTCATCACCAGTTGGAAAAATCCGCCGCCCGAGATGTCCGACGTCCGCCTTGATGACTACTTGCTGGATGGGGTAAATGAAGTCGTCAAGATGGTCTGCGATTTCTGCAAGGTGCCCAAAGTGCACCTGGTGGGCTACTGCATTGGCGGAACACTGGTCAGCACCTATATGGCCTGGGCCAACAAACACTATGCAGCGGACAAGGTGCCCGTTGCCCACTGGACCTTGTTTACCACCCTCACGGATTTTTCTCACCCCGGGGATATTGATGTCTTCATCGACGAGGCATGCATCAATGCTCTGGAAGAATCCATGAGTAAAAAGGGCTATCTCGACGGTAGCGAAATGGCCACCTCTTTCCGTCTGCTCCGCTCCAACAGCCTGATCTGGCACTACTGGGTGAACAGCTACCTGCTGGGAGAACCCCTGCCGCCATTCGACGTTCTGTTCTGGAACATGGATACGACGCGTATGCCGCAAGCCATGCATGCCTACTATCTGCATGAAATGTACCTGAACAACAACCTCATCAAGCGCGACAAGCTGACGATTGGCGGCGAACCCATTGATCTGGATCGCATTGTCCAGCCGCTCTACGCGGTGACGGCAGAGGACGACCACATTGCTCCCTGGAAGCAGTGCTACCGCATTCGCAAATACGTCAATGTGGCGGCTCCGGTGCGTTTTGTGTTGTCCACCTCCGGGCACATTCTGGGGATCGTCAACCAGCCGGCCAATCCGCCCAAGCGGTCCTACTGGATCGGCGAACCGGAACGTAACGAACACTGGGAACACTGGTTTGAGCGTGCCGAGAAAAAGGCCGGAACCTGGTGGGAGGACTGGACCCAGTGGTTGAACAAAGGGTGTGGCGAACTGGTCGATGCCTACCCGGCGGCCAGTCGCAAATACCCGGCCCTGGCCGATGCGCCGGGCACCTACGTTCTGGAAAAATAGGCCGGTTCCGCGCTCTTCCTTCCTGTTTGCTCTGGGGCCCTGATCCGGATGAAAAGACCGGTTCAGGCACTTTCCCATTTTTTTGCTGTCTTGCGGCAAGGGATAAGGGATAATATCGGCCTTTCGTGATTGGTGTCGCTTTTCCGGTGAGGAGTGGCGGCGGCTGTGGTGGGGAAGGATACTGATGAAGTGCGTGGATGATTTCCGTCTGAAATTCGGCAAGCAGGAGCTGGTGCCGATCATGATCGGCGGCATGGGGGTCGATATTTCGACGGTCGACCTGGCCCTGGAAGCTGCCCGTCTGGGCGGCATCGGGCACATCTCCGACGCCATGATCAAGACCGTGTCGGACCGCCGTTACAACACCCGCTTCGTCAAGGACAAGCTCAAGCAGTACAAATTCAACGTAGACAATCCGGATAAATCCGCCGTTCAGTTCGACCTCGGCAAGCTGGCCGAGGCGACCAAGCTGCACGTTTCCGCTGCCATGGATAACAAGCGCGGCGAAGGCATGGTCTTCATCAACTGCATGGAAAAGCTGACCATGAATGCGCCTCGGGAAACCTTGCGCGTACGCATGCTGGCAGCGCTTGATGCCGGCATCGACGGCATTACCCTGGCCGCCGGTCTGCACCTCGGTTCCTTCGGTCTGATTGAGGACCATCCCCGTTTTCGGGATGCCAAACTGGGGATCATCGTTTCCTCCCTGCGCGCTTTGCAGCTCTTCCTGCGCAAGACGGCGCGGACCAATCGTTTGCCGGATTACGTCGTGGTCGAAGGGCCGCTGGCAGGTGGCCATCTCGGCTTCGGCATGGATTGGGCGGAATACGATCTGGCCACCATCGTGGCCGAAATCCAGGCTTTCCTGAAGGCCGAACAACTGACTATTCCGGTAATTCCTGCCGGGGGGATTTTCACCGGCAGTGATGCCGCTGCCTTTCTCGAAAACGGTGCTGCCGCCGTGCAGGTGGCCACCCGCTTTACGGTTGCCAAAGAGTGTGGCCTGCCGGAGGATGTCCAGCAGGAATACTTCAAGGCCAGCGAAGACAAAATTGTGGTGAACCAGATTTCCCCCACCGGCTATCCGATGCGCATGCTGACCAACAGCCCGGCCATCGGCGACGGCATTCGCCCCAATTGCGAGGCCTACGGTTATTTGCTCGACAGCAATGGCAACTGTTCCTATGTCACGGCCTATAACCGTGAAGTGGCCGCCCATCCTGAAGCCAAGCGTATTTCCGTGCAGGACAAGACTTGCCTGTGTACCCAGATGCGCAACTTCAAGCTATGGACCTGTGGTCACCTGACCTACCGCCTCAAGGATACGACTCGCAAGGCCGAGGATGGCAGCTACCAGCTTCTCAGTGCCGAGCATATTTTCCGCGATTACCAGTTCAGCAAAGACAACAAGATCGCTTTGCCGGAATAAGCCAATGCCGGTGGCTAGTCCTTCTGCTCCGGAATTGGTACAGTAGAGCGACTTCAGGAGGGACTGCCAGAATATGACGACCACTGCACTGACCCCGAGTACAGCCCAGGCGCCCGGTGCCGGCATGGATTTGCTGCGTATCGTGCGGATCAACGAGGAAATCAAGATGGTGGTATCGGTTTCCTTCAAGATCAACATCATGGCCCTAAACGCCATTTTTCTTGCCAAGCGGGCGGGGACTGCGGCCTTGGGGTTTGGCGTACTCTCCAACGAGCTGCGGGTTTTTTCTCAGGATTTGCGGCATTGCATGCAGTCCCTGACCGGTTTGATCCACGACTGCGTCAATGAGGTTTCCCTGGTGCTACAGGATATCCGCCACACCAAACTGTTGCAGCAGGCTGCCGACATGGCCAGCAGCTCGGAGCAATTGACGCAGATTCTTCAGCGTCGTCATGAAAAAAATGACACCCATGCCAACGAGTTGTCCTCCCTGCGCCGCCGCTTGAAGCGGGCTCTCGAGGATGCTTTCCGGCTGGTGGAGCTGGGTGGGGTGCTGGCTAAATCCGCCAAAATCGAGGCCGCCTACGGGCAGGCTTTTGCAGGCTCCCTGGCCCAGGTGTCCGGCGAGTTTGACGGCATCGTTGAAGAGATACGGGAATCCCTGGAATCCCTGCGTAAATCCCCGTTCTTTACGGGCAAATAGCAATCACACGAGGAGAGGGCAATGAAGGCCACCCGGACCATTTTTCAGGACGGTAACCACAAATGGATTGCCATTGTGCGCGATCCGGCCAAGCCTGGTTATCTGGTCGATACCAACGAGTACCTGGTGGTGCACGGTGATCAGGGGCTGCTGCTTGATCCGGGGGGGGCCGAGATTTTTCCGGCAGTATTCTCGGCGGTTTCATCCGAATTTGATCCGTCGGCCTTGGCCGGCGTTTTTGCCTCCCACCAGGATCCGGATATCTGCTCTTCCCTGGCGCTGTGGCTGGAATTCAACCCCGGTATGCGTTGCTACGTGAGCTGGTTGTGGGGGAGTTTTATTCCGCACTTTGGCGGTAACGAACAGACTTTTGTCACCATGCCCGACGAAGGCATCGAGATTTCTCTTGGCGGACTTCCTCTCCAGGCGGTGCCAGCTCATTACCTGCATTCCTCCGGGAATTTCAATCTCTACGACAAAACGGCCAAGGTTCTGTTCTCCGGCGATATCGGAGCAGCGCTGCTGCCGCCCGGTACGGACGGTTTGTTCGTGGAAGACTTTTCCAGCCACATTCGTCATGCCGAGGGGTTCCACAAGCGCTGGATGGGTTCCAATGAAGCCAAGCGGCGGTGGTGCGAGCGGGTTTCCGCACTCGATATCGACATGTTGTGCCCGCAGCATGGTTCCATCTATCGCGGCGAGGATGTCCAGCGCTTCATCAACTGGTTCGATGCCCTCCAGGTAGGCATCGTCTGAGTTGGTGCCGTTCATTGCCGGAGTAAATTTGACCGGGGTCAAGGTTGTCCCCCCGGTGCTTCGCGACAATGGAAGCACTCCTCAACTGAAAGAATGTATTTATGACTTCCATTCGCAGCTTCATGACTGACGACCATCGTCACTGCGACGACCTCTTTGCCGAGGCTGAACAGGCCATCGCAAAAAAGAACCTGGTTGCAGCCCGTGCCGGATTTGAGCACTTCCGCCAATCGGTGCTGGCGCATTTCGATAGTGAGGAAAAAACCCTGTTCCCCACATTTGAAGCCAAAACAGGCATGACCATGGGGCCGACCCAGGTGAT
>CAZHVZ010000175.1:3697-4294 GCA_964536245.1 uncultured Rhodocyclaceae bacterium | reverse complement strand
GTTCCTTGGCGTTGTGGAAGAAGACGACGGCGAAGTCAAAAATGCCGCCGCCGACGCGCTGGCCATCCACCAGCACGTGCTTTTCGTCCAGGTGCCAGCCTCGGGGGCGGATTTGCAGGGTGGCGATCTGGTCGTTGAGCTTGTATTCCTTGCCGGCTTCGTTCTTGAACGACAGTTCGCGGCGGATGGCCTTGTACAGGTTGACCTGACCCTGGATCTGGTTGTCCCAGTTCGGCGAGTTGGAATCCTCGAAGTCGGTCATGTAGGAGTCAGCGCCGGAGTTGAAGGCGTTGATGATCATCTTGGCCTCGACCGGGCCGGTGATTTCGGTACGGCGGCGTTCCAGGGCCTTGGGCAGGGGGGCGATTTTCCAGTCACCCTCGCGGATGGCCTTGGTTTCCGGCAGAAAATCGGGCATTTCGCCGGCATCGATGCGTGCCTGGCGGGCAACGCGGGCAGCCAGCAGCTCCTGGCGGCGGCTTTCGAAGGCGCGGTGCAGCTTGGCAACCAGAGCCAGGGCATCGTGGGTGAGGACGGATTCGTAGCCGGGCTTGATCGGGCCGGATAGCGGCGCGCCGGATTTACGTCGCGAGCTTG
>CAZHVZ010000175.1:397-3687 GCA_964536245.1 uncultured Rhodocyclaceae bacterium | reverse complement strand
GCACGCCTTGCGGCAGGTTGAGGCTCATGGAAGCTCCTTTGGATAAAGATTAAGCGTAGGTTTTGAAGAAATAAATGATCGTCAGTCCGCTGCCGACGGCCACCACCAGGCGGCGCAGCCAGATGGCCGGCAGGCGGCGGGCGAGGGAGGCGCCGGCGTAGCCGCCGAGCATGGCGGTACCCAGCATGACCAGGGTGTGCGGCCAGCTGATGGCGCCGGCGATGATGAAGGTGGCGGATGAAACAAAATAGTTGATGCCGGAAGTCAGGTTTTTCAGGGCGTTGATTTCCTGGATGTCCTCGAAGCCCTGGATGGACAGGGCGGCCAGGGTCAGGATACCCATGCCGGCGCCGAAGAAACCGCCATAAACGGCAACGATGAACTGGAAAAGGGCGCCGCCTGGGCCGCCGGGATTGTGCCGCTGCACGGCGCCGCCGAGCCGGCTCCTGAACCACTTCACCAGCCGGGATACTTGCCCGCTGACGGCAAAGAGTCCTGTGGCCACGAGCAGCAGCCAGGGAATGAGGGTGGAGAAGGCGGCATTGCTGGTGGCCAGCAGGAGCAGCCCGCCGCAAATGCCGCCGACGAAGGAAACGATCATCAGCAGCACGGCCCATCTGCCATGGCGCAGCGCCTCCCGGCGGTAGGCCCAGGCGCTGATCAGGCTGGCCGGGCAGAGGGCAACGGTATTGCTGGCATTGGCCATGACCGGGGGGACGCCGGCAGCGAGCAGGGCCGGGAAGGAGAAAAAGGTGCCGCCGCCGGCCATGGCATTCATTCCCCCGGCGAGAAACGCGCCGGCGGCGATGAGGAGGATGGAGGCCAGACTGAGATCGGACATGGGGCGGGGGAATTCCGGAGAAGCGATTGAAGTCATTGAACGGATGGTGCAATGCAGTGTATTCCCCGTGGCTGAATTAGTGAATCCGCGTAAAATGCAATTTATCTTTTACTGAATGTATCAAATCATGGATGCCTTCAAACAGATCGAAGCCTTCGTATCGGTTGCCGGGCGCGGCAGCCTTTCTGCGGCGGCGCGGGCGGCCGGGGTGACGCCGGCCATCATCGGCCGCCGCCTGGACGCCCTGGAGTCGAGGCTGGGGGTGCGCCTGCTTCTGCGCACCACGCGCAAGCTGACCTTGACCTTCGAGGGGCAGGCCTTTCTTGAGGACTGCCAGCGGATTCTCAATGATCTGGCCAATGCCGAAGCAGCGGTTTCCTGGCCCGCGTGCAGGCCAGCGGCCATCTCAAGATATCCGCTCCGGCGGGTTTCGGGCGGCGGCACGTGGCGCCGCATGTCGGGGAGTTCATGCGGGCCAATCGGGAGGTCACGGTGACGCTGGATCTGACCGACCGGCTGGTGGACCTCCTCAATGAAGGGATCGATTGTGCTATCCGGATCGGCGAACTGCGGGATTCCAGCCTGGTCAGCGTGCGCTTGGGGGAAATGCGCCGGGTGATAGTGGCCAGTCCGGCCTACCTGGTGGCGCACGGCGTGCCGCGCAGGCCGCAGGATCTGGCGGGGCATAACTGCCTTTCCCTGGGGCAGCAGCGGGGCTGGCTGCTACGCGACCCGGAGAGTGGCGAGAGCGAAACCTGGAAGGTGACGGGGCCCTTTGACTGCAATGACGGTGCCGTTCTGCACGAATGGGCATTGGCCGGGCGGGGGCTGGCCTGGCGCTCCTTGTGGGAGGTCGGGCAGGATTTGCAGGAGGGACGCCTGACTTCCGTTCTCGATGCCTGGCAGGCGCCGCCCATGGGCATTTATGCAGTCTTTCCCCAGCGCCGCCACTTGCCGCTGCGGGTGCGGCTGTTTGTGGATCTGCTCAAGGAGACCTACAGCCGCCCCGGTTACTGGGATAATGACCGGGTCGTCCGGTGAGCCTGGAACCCTCGGCTTTGATGCGTGCGGCCAAGCTTTCCCGCCTGTGCGGTGCGGCAATCGCTGCCGGAGAAACTGCCGTTCCCGGCACCGGTCAAGGCTTTTGGCCGATCACCGGAAAACCGGCTAAGGTTTTTTTCAAGCTTGCCGTAGATAAAGTGCCGGCTCTGGTTTTGCGCTGCGCGGGGGCGCACTTGATCCCGGGGCCGGCGACGGCGATAAACGGTGCAGCAGGCAGGTGGATGAGGTCAAAATAGTAACCATGAGCAGCGCAGAACTTCTCGATGCAATCAAGCGCGGTGACTTGCTCGCCGTCGTGTCCGCCATGGATGCCGGGGCGGACCTGGAGGCACGGGATCAACACGGCTACCCGGGTCTTCCCTTGCGCACCGCCTGTTTTCTAGGCCATCCGGAGATCGTTGTGGAATTGCTGAAGCGGGGAGCCGATCCGATTGCGGCCAATGCCGATGGCCTGGGGGCGCCGATGCGCATGGCCAAGCGCGGTGGAAATGCCCAAGTCCTGGAAGTGCTGGAGCGCTATGCTCAGCCCTTGCCTGCGGTCGGGCAGAACAAACTGCTGGAGCCGCTGGAGTTTGTTCCGACGGGAATGGTTTCTCCGCAAAAAGCGCCGGTAGCGCCAAGTTCCCTTCAAGTTGCCCTGGAGAAACAATTGGTCGAGGAGCCGGTGTCCGATGTTCCTTTGCCAGCCCAGGCGTCGCCTGCGGAGAATGCGCAATTTGAGGAGCCTGCGGCAAAACAGCCGCTTGCCGTGCTTGAAACCTCTCGGCAGCCACTGGATGAGCCGCTGGAAGAGGGGGAGCAGGTAAGGATCGAGGCCTGTTACGGTGTCGATACCAATGTGCTGGATGAGGATCTTCTGCGGATGAGCAATTCCGGTTCGACCGGTTCGCCGTCTCCGGTTGAAGAGCCTGCGCCGGCGCTGAAACCCCGGTTCTGGCAACGCAAATAGACGGTCTGCACCCGCTTGTCGGGCAGCGGGCCGGGGGTGAGCCGGGAGGGAACCGAATTCCCGTTGTGGCGTCCAACCCAAAGGCGGATGAGGGGCGCCCGGTGCGTTGTGCGCCTTCTTTACGCCGCGTTGGTGTACAGCTGTCCAATCTTTCAGCGGAGGATTCAGGCCATGACCATAACAAGCAAGGCAATGCGTACCCATAAACTCTCGCAGAATGCTGTGCTCTGCGTTTCCAGCACCTATACCCTGGTCAAGCCGGAGTCTCCCGCCTTTGAGGCGATGACTGATTTTCTCCGGGTCAGTGCCGTGACGACGACGGCGGATACGCCTCTGGCGGCGGTGAATGCAGTAATGATTGCCCGTGGGGTGCGTCTGTTGCTGGTGACCGATGATGACGGCGCCTTGCGCGGCCTTATTACCGCGCGCGATACCTTT
>CAZHVZ010000175.1:0-387 GCA_964536245.1 uncultured Rhodocyclaceae bacterium | reverse complement strand
GAGACGGGGAATTCAGCACGCCGATCTGACCGTCGAGCATCTCATGTGTCCGGTCGGCGATATCGACACCCTGTCCCTGAACGAAGTCCTCGGGGCGCAGGTGGCGGATATTCTTGAATCCCTGAAGCGTTTGGGGCGGCAGCATATCCTGGTCGAGGACCGTGATCCGTCCACCGGTGAGCCTCGGGTGCGGGGGATTTTCTCGGCCACCCATATTGGCCGTTTGCTCGGTATTCCGGTTCAGGGCTTTGATCTGGCGCGCACCTTTGCCGAAATTGAAACAGCCCTTGCCGCTTGAATCGTCTCAAGCAAAGAAAAGGCCGACCTCTTGTGGAGGCCGGCCTTTTGATTGGAGCCACCGGGTACGGCGGCGCAATCAGTTGATGC
>CAZHVZ010000174.1:0-4355 GCA_964536245.1 uncultured Rhodocyclaceae bacterium | reverse complement strand
CCCAGCACTAAATCAACTCAAAAAAACAAGGAGACAAACCAACATGACCTTCCAAGCCCTCCAAATCGAACTCGCCGGCCCGGTCGCCACCCTCTGGATGAACCGCCCCGATCTCCACAATGCCTTTGACGAAACCCTGATCGCCGAATTGACCGCCGCCTGCATCGCTCTCGACGACACGCCGGAAGTACGCGTCGTCGTCCTCGCCGGCCGGGGCAAAAGCTTTTCTGCCGGGGCCGACCTCAACTGGATGAAACGCGCCGCCAACAACGGCCTTGATGAAAATCTCGCCGACGCCCGTTCGCTGGCCGGCATGTTGCGTACTCTGGCCGAAATGAAGAAGCCGACCATCGCCCGCGTTCAGGGTGCCGCCCTGGGGGGCGGCATGGGGCTGGCCGCCGCCTGCGACATTGCCGTGGCCTCGAGCAAGGCGGTGTTCGCCACCTCGGAAGTGAAGTTCGGCATCATTCCCTCGGCCATCAGTCCCTACGTGCTGCGCGCCATCGGCGCCCGCCAGGCCTACCGCTATTTCCAGACGGCCGAGCGTATCGATGCTGCCAAGGCCAGGGAAATCGGCCTGGTCCATGAAACCGTGGCACCGGAAGAGCTGGATGCCATGGTGCGGGCAATTGTCGATTCCCTGCTGCAAGGCGGCCCTCTCGCCCAGGCCGCCGCCAAGGAACTGATCCGCGCCGTTGGCCAGCAGCCAATCAACGACAACCTGGTGGAAGACACCGCCCACCGTATCGCATACCTGCGCGCCACGCCGGAAGCCAGGGAAGGAATTGCCGCCTTCCTCGAAAAACGGAACCCGGAGTGGGTTGCCGCTTTCGGTGAAGGCTAACGTGCAGACCAAGAGCGTTAAGCGAGCCGCAGCGAGCGGCCAAAACCACAAATGCCAGCCCAGCTGGATTGGAGAGTAGCCATGTTTACCAAGATTCTGATCGCCAACCGTGGCGAAATCGCCTGCCGCGTCATCAAGACTGCCCGCCGCATGGGCATCCGCACCGTCGCCGTCTATTCCGAGGCGGATGCCAATGCCCGCCATGTCCGCCTGGCCGACGAGGCCGTTCTGCTCGGCCCGGCTGCTGTCCGGGAATCCTATCTGGTGGCCGACAGGATCGTTGATGCCTGCAAGCGTACCGGCGCCCAGGCGGTGCATCCCGGCTACGGTTTTCTGTCGGAAAATGCGGACTTTGCCGATACCCTGGCGGCCAACGGGATCACTTTCATCGGCCCGCCGGCCTCCGCCATTCGCGCCATGGGTTCCAAATCGGAAGCCAAGAAACTGATGGGCGCGGCCAGTGTTCCGCTCACTCCCGGTTACCACGGCGATGACCAGACCCCGGCCCTGCTCCACCGGGAAGCGGACGGCATCGGCTACCCGGTGCTGATCAAGGCCGCTGCCGGCGGTGGCGGCAAGGGCATGCGTCTGGTCGAGCGCAGCGCCGATTTTCCCGACGCCCTCGCCTCCTGCAAACGGGAAGCCATTTCCAGCTTCGGCAACGACCATGTGCTGATCGAGAAGTACATCACCCGCCCCCGCCATATCGAAATTCAGGTGTTTGCCGACTCCCTGGGCAACTGTGTCTATCTCTTCGAGCGCGACTGCTCGGTGCAGCGCCGCCACCAGCAGGTGCTGGAAGAAGCGCCGGCCCGCGGCATGACGGCAGAACGCCGCCGGGAAATGGTCTAGGCCGCCGTTGCCGCCGCCAGGGCGGTGGGTTATGTTGGGGCCGGAACGGTGGAGTTCATCGCCAACCAGGATGGCTCCTTCTACTTCATGGAGATGAATACCCGTCTCCAGGTCGAGCACCCGGTAACCGAAATGATCACCGGCGAGGATCTGGTCGAATGGCAGTTGCGCGGCGCCGCCGGGCAGCCTCTCCCCCTCGGCCAGGAACGCCTGCAACTGCGCGGCCATGCCCTGGAAGCCCGGATTTATGCGGAAGATGCCAGCCGGGGCTTCCTCCCCTCCACCGGCAAATTGATCCGTCTGGCACCGCCGGGCGAAAGCCTGAACGTGCGTATCGACACCGGCGTTGAGGAAGGGGACGAGATCAGCCCCCATTACGACCCCATGATCGCCAAGCTGATTGTCTGGGACGAGCATCGGGACGCCGCGCTGGCCCGGATGCGCAAAGCTCTCGCCGACTACCAGGTGGCCGGAGTGACCACCAATATCGACTTTCTTTCCCGGCTCGTGGCCTGTCCGGCCTTTGCCGGCGCCGATCTGGATACCGGCCTGATCGAACGCCAGAAGGATTTTCTCTTTCCCGAAGCGCAGGCCGTTCCCCTCGATGCCCTGCTCGTCGCCACCGTGGGCGAACTGCTCTGGGAACAACATGCCGCCCGCCAGGCCGCCACCACCAGCGGCGACCCGTGGTCGCCCTGGCACGCCCGGGACGGCTGGCGGATGAACCTGTCTGCTGCCCGCATGATCGGCTTCCGCGATGGCGAGCAGTTGATCGAAGTCCAGGTGCGCTACGGACGCCAGCAGTGGCACATCACCGCCCAAGGCCAAACTTCCCTGGTCCGGGGCAAGAAGCTGGAAGGCGACCGCTTTGCCGTGGAACTCGATGACCGCCGCCTGATGGCCAGCGTCGTGGCGGTGGAAGACAAGCGCCACATTTTCCTGAACGGCGCCACCCACATCCTGCTCCGCGACGATCCCCTGCACCTGGTGGAAGCCGGCGGCGCCCAGGGCGGCGGGCTGACCGCGCCGATGCCGGGCAAGGTCGTTGCCCTGCTCGCCCAGCCGGGCCAGAAGGTGGAAAAGGGGGCTCCCCTGCTCATTCTGGAAGCCATGAAAATGGAGCACACCATCACCGCTCCGGCAGCCGGCACGGTCAAGGCTTTCTGCTACGCGACCGGCGAACAGGTCAGTGACGGGGCCGCTCTGGTCGAATTTGAAAACAACTAATCGCCCCCGGAGAGGGGTGCAGGAGACAGCCATGAACAACTTGAGTTACGTCCACGGGGCCAGCCAGCAGCCCCTGATCGGCAGCACCATCGGCCGATATTTCGATGCGGTATGCGCCGCCCATGGCGAGCGGGAGGCCCTGATCGTCCGCCACCAGAATGTCCGCATGAGCTTTGCCATGCTCAAGGACGCGGTGGATAACCTGGCATGCAGTTTTATCCGCCTCGGCCTCAAGCCGGGAGACCGCATCGGCATCTGGTCGCAGAACAACCTGGAGTGGGTGCTCACCCAGTTCGCCACGGCCAAGGCCGGACTGGTCATGGTCAATATCAACCCGGCCTACCGGCGCTCCGAACTGGAATACGTGCTGACCAAGGTCGCCTGCCGGGCGCTGATTCTGGCGCCCAGCTTCAAATCGAGCAATTATCTGGAAATGCTCCAGGATCTGGCGCCGGAACTGGCCGGCAGCCAGCCGGGAAATCTCGCTGCCAGCCGCCTGCCGGATCTGGAATGGGTCATCCGCCTCGGCGCGGAAAGCACCCCCGGCATGCTCGCATTCGACGCCCTGCTGCAAGCGGCCAGCCGCCAGGAACTCAATGTCCTGGAAGAAATCGCCGATCAGTTGCAGTTTGATGATGCGATCAACATCCAGTTCACCTCGGGGACCACCGGCGCCCCCAAGGGCGCCACCCTGTCCCACCACAACATTCTCAACAACGGCTTCTTCATCGGCGAAGCCATGCGCCTCACCCCGGCTGACCGGCTGTGCATTCCGGTTCCCCTCTACCACTGTTTCGGCATGGTTCTGGGCAATCTCGCCTGCCTGACGCACGCCGCCGCCATGGTATTTCCCGGCGAGGGCTTCGATGCCCTGTCCACCCTGCAAACCGTGGCCGAGGAAAAATGCACCGCCTTGCACGGGGTGCCGACCATGTTCATTGCCGTCCTTGATCACCCGGATTTTGCCCGCTACGACCTGTCCACCCTGCGTACCGGCATCATGGCCGGCAGCCCATGCCCGACCGAAGTCATGAAGCGGGTCATCCGCCAGATGAACATGCAGCAAGTGACCATCGCCTACGGCATGACCGAAACCTCCCCGGTGTCTTTCCAGAGTTCGGTGGACGATCCGGTGGAACGCCGCGTTTCCACCGTTGGCCGCATCCAGCCCCACGTTGAAGTCAAGATTGTCGATACCGAGGGGCGCATCGTTCCCCGTGGCCAGCCGGGCGAGTTGCTGACCCGTGGCTACTCGGTCATGCTCGGTTACTGGGGCGACGAACAGCGCAGCCGGGAAGCCATCGATGCCGCCGGCTGGATGCACACCGGCGATCTCGCCACCCTTGACGAGGAAGGCTATTGCAACATCGTCGGCCGCATCAAGGACATGGTGATTCGCGGCGGAGAAAATATTTATCCACGGGAAATCGAG
>CAZHVZ010000173.1:0-4366 GCA_964536245.1 uncultured Rhodocyclaceae bacterium | reverse complement strand
GCGTCGGCAGCCCCGGCACGAGCCCCATGGCGGCCACCACGCCGCCGGTGATCATGAGCGCCCGCGGCTGCTGCGTGAGCTGCTGGGTGAGGTCCCGGCCCAGGACGGACTCCCCCGCGGCCCGGGTGACGAAGATGCCGGTGGGCATCCCCTTCTTTTCCATGGTCGCGATGTCGGCCTCGGCGACGCCGCCCTTCTTGCATTCCTCGATGAAGGCGGCGAGTTCCGGATTGTTGGCGGCAGCCTTGGTGGCCAGCGGGTGCTCGGCGGCGACGGCGACGAAGGTGACGCCCATGATGGTGTCGGCGCGGGTGGTGAACACCCACAGTTTTTCGTCGGTATTGTCGGCCAGCGGGAAGGCGAAGCGCACGCCGGTGCTCTTGCCGATCCAGTTCTTCTGCATCAGGCGCACCTGCTCGGGCCAGCCGGGCAGCTTGTCGAGTTCAGAGAGCAGTTCCTCGGCGTAGGCGGTGATCTTCATGTAATACATGGGGATCTCGCGCTTTTCGATCAGCGCGCCGGAACGCCAGCCGCGACCGTCAATGACCTGTTCGTTGGCCAGCACGGTCTGGTCCACCGGGTCCCAGTTCACGGTGCCGAGCTTCTTGTACACCAGCCCTTTTTCGTAAAGGCGGGTGAACAGCCATTGTTCCCAGCGGTAATACTCGGGGGTGCAGGTGGCGAATTCGCGTTCCCAGTCGATGGCGAAGCCGAGCGACTTGAGCTGATTCCGCATGTAATCGATATTGGAGTAGGTCCAGCCGGCCGGCGGGACATTGTTCTGCAGGGCGGCGTTTTCGGCGGGCATGCCGAAGGCGTCCCAGCCCATGGGTTGCAGCACGTTGTAGCCCTGCATGCTGTGGAAGCGGGAGAGAACGTCGCCGATGGTATAGTTGCGGACGTGACCCATGTGCAGCTTGCCCGAGGGATAGGGGAACATCGACAGGCAGTAATATTTCGGCCGGGTGGTGTCTTCGGTGGCGCGGGCGGCGCGGGTTTGGTCCCAGTGGGCTTGGGCGGCGCGCTCGATGTCGGCCGGAAGGTATTTGTCCTGCATGGGTGGTCGCTTGAATTCGCTGAAAATCGTTGAGTAAGCGTTGAATTATACCGGTTGAAGGGGTGGCGCAAGGTGAAAGCGGTAACTGACAACAAGGCACTGTTGAAGAGAAAGGCAGGGTTCTGCCTGGCGGCCGGATTGCTGGCCTGGGGCGGCGCGGCGCAGGCAGCCCCGGCGTCCGGCGCACCCTATGCCGTGGTCGAGGCCGTGCAGTCTCCGGCCTGGGTTGAGCGCAATGCCAAGCGGGTACCCCTGAGTCCGGGCATGGAGCTGCATAATCACGATCATCTGGTAACCGGGGCGGGGGCGCGGGCAATCATCGATTTGTCCGACGGCAGTTCGGTCAAGCTCGGGGAAAATGCCAGGGTTGGGGTCAATGCCCTGGGGCAGCGCGAAGGAGGCGTGTTTACCGCCGCCCTGGATGTGGTCACCGGCGCTTTCCGTCTGACCACCGACATTTTCCGCAAATACCAGAGCAAACGGGCGATCAACGTTCGCGTCGGTACGGTGACGGCGGGGATTCGGGGTACCGATATCTGGGGGCGTTCCGATGCCGAACGGGACTTCATCTGCCTGCTCGAAGGCCGTATCGTGACCAGCCATCCGGACGGAGAGCCGGCGGAATTGAACGAGCCTTTGCAGCACTATGGCGCCAACAAGGGGCAGCCGCCGGGTCCGGTGAGCAAGGTGGAGCGGACCGAGGCGATTCTTTGGGCCATCCAGACCGAATTGCAGCACGGTGTCGGAACGGCACGCCGGGGCGGTCAGTGGGGGGTTTTGCTGACGACGCTGGAGAGTGAGGACGAGGCGCGGGCCATGTATGCCCGCGTCGGGACCCGCGGTCACGCGGGGCGCATCCGCCCGGGCCAGGGGGCGGAGGGGGGGTATCGCTATGAGCTGCGGGTGTCGCAACTGGCCGACGAGCCGGAGGCGCAACAACTCGCTGCCCGTATCGGGCGGGAGTTGTCGCTGGCCGCTCCGGTGGTGCTCAAACCAAGGCGCTGAACCGGTCAGGCCGGTTCAGGCGGCGGTTTCAGGCAGCCTCTTTCTGGCAGTAGTTTTGCCAGTTTTGCTGCCACAGGCGGTAGGTGTGCTGGGCGGCCATCAGGCTGAGGAGGGACATGCGGGTCTGGTGGCGCCACATCCAGGTCAGTTTGGGGGCGGGTTGCAGGCTGGGTTCGGGCAGGCAGCCGGCTTCATCCTCAACGTGTTCGAGAAAACGTTCGACGGCGAGACCCCAGTATTCCGAGCTGTCGTGCTTCCCGGTCAGGTATTCGGCCTCGCTGGCGGCGCGGCGCCAGAGTTTGAGTGCCAGTTCATCAGAGATGCCGGCTTTCCTGGCGATCCAGGGCAAAATCTTCGGTGCGTTCATGTAGGTTCTCCTGCGATTGCTGGTGTTATTGGCGGTAGCCATCACTGCTTTGGTTGCCTCGTGAGCGAAATATTGTTTCGGTTATTGTGCAGTGCAATAAAATTATAGCGCCAATGTACCACCTGTTTAAAGGAGGAATTAGTAAAGTTCTTCCAATTTTATGCTGCGTTGCACAAACCCAACAATATTGGTCATACCAATGATCCGCGTGTATTTTAATTTTGTTTCGTTTTTGAGAAATTGATGTATGTCAGACCTGCTTGCCAACCTCAATCCGCCGCAACTCCAGGCCGTAACCCTGCCTCCCGTACATGCCCTGATCCTGGCCGGGGCGGGCAGTGGCAAGACGCGGGTACTGACGACGCGCATTGCCTGGCTGATTTCCACCGGTCAGGTCGGCCCGCACGGCGTTCTGGCGGTGACGTTTACCAACAAGGCGGCGCGGGAAATGACCACCCGTCTCTCCGGTCTGGTGCCGATCAATACCCGTGGCATGTGGATCGGGACCTTTCATGGTTTGTGCAACCGCTTGCTGCGCGCCCATTTTCGCGAGGCCGGGCTGCCCCAGACCTTCCAGATTCTCGATTCGGCGGATCAGCTTTCAGCCGTCAAGCGCCTGATGAAAAATCTCAATGTGGACGATGAGAAGTATCCGCCGCGAGAGCTTTGCCATTTTATCAATGCCCACAAGGAACAAGGATTGCGGGCCGCACAGGTCGAGGTGTTCGATGCCTATACCTCGAAACGGACGGAGTTGTATGCCGAGTACGAAGCCCAGTGCCAGCGGGAAGGGGTGGTCGACTTTGCCGAACTGCTGCTGCGCTGCTACGAGCTGCTGTCCCGCAATGAACCCTTGCGGCGCCATTATCAGGAGCGTTTCCGGCATATTCTGGTGGACGAGGTGCAGGATACCAACCGCCTGCAATATTCCTGGCTGAAACTGCTGGCTGCCGGGGGCGCCCATATTTTTGCCGTGGGAGACGACGATCAGAGCATCTATGCCTTTCGGGGGGCCGAAGTGGGCAATATGCGCGACTTCGAGCGGGACTATTGCACCACCGGCAGCGGCTCCAATGTCATCCGCCTGGAACAGAATTACCGTTCCCACGGCAATATCCTGGCGGCGGCCAATGCCATCATCAAGAACAATCGGGGGCGGCTCGGCAAGAATCTGTGGACCGATGCCGGCGCCGGAGAACCGATTCGGGTTTTCGAAGGGGTTTCCGATCTCGATGAAGCCCGTTTCGTCATCGAGGAAATCCGCGAACTGGTGCGCGATGGCATCCCCCGTGACCAGATTGCCCTGCTCTACCGCTCCAATGCCCAGTCCCGGGTGCTGGAGCACGAGTTGTTCACCAAGGGCGTGCCTTACCGGGTCTATGGCGGCTTGCGCTTCTTCGAGCGTCAGGAAATCAAGCATGCCCTGGCCTACCTGCGGCTGATTGCCAATCCCGACGACGACACGGCTTTTCTGCGCGTGGTCAATTTTCCCACCCGGGGCATTGGCGCCCGCTCCCTGGAAAATCTGCAAGGCGCCGCCCACCAGATCAACTCCAGTCTCTATAACGCCGCCGCCTCGCTCACCGGCAAGGCCGGGCAGACGGTGGGCGCGTTCATTCGGCTCATCGAAGCCCTGCGCCAGGAAACGGAAAATCTGCCGCTGCCGGAAATGGTCGAGCATGTCGTCGAAAAAAGCGGCCTGTTGCAACACTACCGGCTGGAAAAAGAAGGCCAGGAGCGCCTGGAGAATCTCGATCAGCTGATCAATGCCGCTGCCACGTTCGTGGACGATGAAGGGGTGGTCATGGCTGCCAGCCACGAGGCCGGCGCGCTGGTTTCCTTCCTCACCCATGCCTCGCTGGAATCGGGGGAGCACCAGGCCGGCGAAGGGCAGGAGGCGGTGCAGTTGATGACCGTGCATGCGGCCAAGGGGCTGG
>CAZHVZ010000172.1:0-4412 GCA_964536245.1 uncultured Rhodocyclaceae bacterium | reverse complement strand
GACCCGGTTGGGGCCGATGCGCACCTGCATGTAGCCGATCACCTTGCGTTCGAGCCAGGTGAGATAGGCCACGCCAAGCATCAGCGGGGCGACGATGATCACAATCTTGATCAGCGTCCATACTGCCGGCCAGATACCGCCGAACATTCCTTGACCGAAATTCATCAGTGCGTCCATTTATGCACGCTCCACGGAAATCGCGCCGAACATCTCGCCCAGGCCACTGGTCGAAATATGAGCCGCTGCCACCCGCACACAGCCAGTGGGTACGTTGTTATCCAGTTGCGCCACCAGGCTTGCTTCACCCTGCCCTTGCCGGACGCGGACCTGGTCACCGGCGGCAAGGCCGGCCTGGGAAAGCGTGGCTTCGTTCATGCGTGCCGTCGGAGCCTTGGCATCCGCCGTCTGCTGCAACGCCGGAGCGCGACGCGCCATGGCGTCGGCAAAATTGATCGGCACGTCGGCAACGCGCTGAAGACCTTCGACAACGCCAGGCAACTGGATGGTCACGCCATTCAGGCCATTGTCCAGACCGGAAACAAATTCCGTACCCTTGCCAATCACTTCGTCCCGCACCTGTTCGCTGGACTCGTAGTCAAAGCCGCCCAGATTGAGGACGTTGCCGAGAACGCGCAGAACTTTCCAGGCCGGACGGGCATCCCCACGTGGTTTGACCACGCCATTGAAACCTTGCACACGGCCTTCAATATTGACGAAGGTGCCGGAAGTCTCGGTAAACGGTGCGATAGGCAGCATCACGTCGGCGTATTCCAGTGCCGGACCATGCTTGAAAGCCGACATCTGGATGACCAGACTGGCGTTTTTCAGGGCACTCAGCACCAACTGCGGATTGGCACAGTCAAACTCGGGCTCAACGCCCATCAATACGTAGGCCTTGCGCGGCTGCTCGAACATCTGGCGTGCGTTGGCGCCGGTCGGCAAAGCCCGGCCGACATGACCGCCAACGACATTGGCTCCCTCACCGAGGAAACCAACCGTTGCGCCGGTCAGCTTGCCAAGCTCCAGTGCCAGGGTGTGCAGTTGCGTTGCTGCAAGCGACTGGGTGGCAACATTGCCAAGGAAGATGGCTCGTTTTTCACCGTCCACCAGGCTCTGGGCAATTTTCCGGGAAAGTTCGCAGGGCGTCACCGCTTCCAGGCCTGCGGGAGCTGCTGCCCCCTTGATTTCGGCGGCAGCCTTGACAACGGCTGCCAGGGCGGCGGCGAGTTGCGCCGGAGCAACCGTCAGTTTGGCGTGCAGGTTGATCAGTTGGTCATCGCCGGCAACGGACAGCAGGCTGACCTTGGTGTAGTGCTTGGCGGCCTGGCGCAGACGTTGAGCAATCAGCGGATGATCGAGATCGGCGATTTCAGAGAGGCGCAGTCCCAGCCACGGGGTACCGGCGCGCTTGAAGTCCGTGCCGAAATCGGACTGGCGCGGACGAAAATCGATGTTGCCGCTGCCGAGGCCCTTCATGACCTTGCCGAGGAGGAACAACTCTTCCAATGTAGCATTGGGGGCTGCCAAAGCGGCCAGAGAATCGCCGCCATGGTCGCGGGCAACATCTTTCAGACCGTGGGCGACATAGTCGAGCGCCACATTCCAATCCACTTCCCGCCATTCGCCACCTTGCTTGACCATGGGCTTGGTGAGGCGCTCGTCGGAATTCAGAGCCTGATAGGAGAAGCGCTCCTTGTCGGAAATCCAGCATTCATTGACCGCTTCGTTTTCGCGGGGCAACACGCGCATCACGCTATCGTGCTTGACCTGGACCACCAGGTTGGCGCCCACCGAATCATGCGGGCTGACCGATTTGCGGCGTTGCAACTCCCAGGAACGGGCGGTATAGCGGAAGGGCTTGGAAGTCAAAGCCCCCACCGGGCAAAGGTCGATCATATTGCCCGACAGCACCGAATCCACCGTGCGACCGAGGAAGGTAGTGATCTCGGAATGCATGTTGCGGTTGGCCATGCCGAGTTCCATGACGCCGGCAATTTCCTGGCCGAAGCGAACGCAACGGGTACAGTGAATGCAGCGGCTCATTTCCTGCATAGAGATGAGCGGGCCGACTTCCTTGTGAAAGACGACGTGCTTTTCTTCGGTATAGCGGCTCTTCATCGGGCCATAGCCAACCGACATGTCCTGCAACTGGCATTCGCCACCCTGATCACAAATCGGGCAATCCAGCGGGTGATTGATGAGAAGAAATTCCATCACTCCCTTTTGTGCCTTGACCGCCAGTTCGGAGTGGGTGAAGACTTTCATGCCGTTGGTCACAGGGGTGGCACAGGCCGGCAAAGGCTTGGGCGCCTTTTCGACCTGAACCAGACACATGCGGCAGTTGGCAGCAATGGAAAGTTTCTTGTGGTAGCAGAAATGCGGAATATATACGCCCACTTGCTGCGCGGCATCCATCACCGTGCTGCCATCGGGCACTTGCGCCTTTTTGCCGTCGATTTCGATTTCTAGCATGTCGCTACCTTGTTACCGTTCGCTTGGATGGCATCCACTCAGTTCGGAGCCTTGTGGAAACCGCTGCCCGCCCATTGCACATCCTTGGGAACCAGACAGCTCTTGTGTTCGATGTGGTATTCAAATTCGCTGCGGAAATGCTTGAGGAAGCTCTGCACCGGCAGTGCTGCCGCATCACCCAGGGCGCAGATGGTGCGTCCCATGATGTTGTTCAGCACGCCGCTCAGGAGATCAAGATCCTCCGGCTTGCCGTGACCGTTTTCGATGCGATGCACAATCTTGTACATCCAGGCCGTGCCTTCACGACAGGGCGTACATTGACCGCAGGACTCTTCGTAATAGAAGAAGGACAGACGCTCCAGCGCCTTGACCATGCATACCGTCTCATCCATGACGATGACCGCGCCGGAACCGAGCATGGAACCAGCCTTGCTGATGCCGTCGTAGTCCATGGTGGTTTCCATCATGACGTCGCCGGGGATGACCGGAGCCGAGGAACCGCCGGGGATGACGGCCTTGATCTTGCGTCCGCCGCGCATGCCGCCGCACATTTCGAGCACAACTTGGTACCGCCGTTGTTCGGCTTGCCGAGATTGAGGAATTCCTCGCCGCCCATCTTCAGGATGAAGGGAATGGAAGCAAAGGTTTCCGTGTTGTTGATTGTCGTCGGCTTGCCGTAGAGACCAAAAGACGCCGGGAATGGCGGCTTGAAGCGGGGCTGGCCCTTCTTGCCCTCAATGGATTCGAGCAAGGCGGTTTCTTCGCCGCAAATATAGGCGCCGTAGCCGTGGTGGGCAAACAGCTCGAAATTGAACCCGGATCCGAGAATATTCTGGCCGATGAAACCGGCAGCACGGGCTTCGTCCAGCGCTTCCTCGAAACGCTTGTAGATTTCCCAGATTTCGCCGTGCACGTAGTTGTAACCGCGATTGGCGCCCATGGCGTAAGCCGCGATGGCCATGCCTTCGATGACCGCATGCGGGTTGTAGCGCATGATGTCGCGATCCTTGAAGGTACCGGGTTCGCCTTCGTCGGTATTGCAAACGACGTATTTGTCACCGGGGAAGGAGCGCGGCATGAAGGACCACTTCAGACCAGTCGGAAAGCCGGCGCCACCCCGACCGCGCAGGACGGATTTCTTCACTTCACTGATGACGTCTTCCTGGGAAATCTTGCTCTCCAGGATGCGCCTCAGCTGAACATAACCACCGCGCGCCACGTAATCCTGCAGATGCCAGGTACGGTCGCCGTCCAGGCCTTCCATCAGCACGCCATTGATCGAGCCAAGCATGGTCATTATTTGCACTCCTCAAGCAGCTTGTCGATCTGCTCGGGCAACATGTGACTGCACATGGCGCGGTTATTGACGATCATCACCGGCGCATCACCGCAAGCCCCCATACACTCGCCTTGCTTGAGGGTAAACTTGCCGTCGGCGGTAGTTTCACCGTAGCCGATGCCAAGTTTTTTCTGGACATATTCGCCGGCGTGATAGCCACCGGACAGCGCACAGGGCAAGTTGGTACACACCGTGATCTTGTACCTGCCGACCGGCTTCAGGTCGTACATGTTGTAGAAAGAGGCCACTTCATAGGCTGCCATGGGCGGCATGCCTAGATAGTTGGCGACGGCCTCGATTGCCTCGGGAGGCAACCAGCCCTTTTCTTCCTGCGCATGGGCAAGACAAGCCATGGAAGCCGACTGCTTCTGGTCAGCGGGATACTTGGCGACTTCGCGCGCAAATTTCTGGAGGGTTTCAGCGGAAAACATCAGCGGTCAATCTCGCCAAAAACAATATCTTGGGAACCGATGATCGTAACGACATCGGCAATCATGTGGCCACGGGACATTTCATCCATCCCAGCCAGGTGCACATACCCCGGCGCACGAATCTTCATGCGGTAGGGCTTGTTGGCGCCATCGGATACAAAATAGATACC
>CAZHVZ010000171.1:4264-4497 GCA_964536245.1 uncultured Rhodocyclaceae bacterium | reverse complement strand
TTTTCCGATTCCACGATGTAGGCTTCCACCCGGGGTTCGGCATTGAGGCGGGCGGCCACATCGCGGACCATGTCCTCGACGAATTTTGGATTGTCGTAGGCGCGCTCGGTCACGAATTTTTCATCCGGGCGCTTGAGCAGGCCGTAAAGCTCGCAGGAGGCTTCTTCTTCCACGAGCTGGACGATTTCCTCGATCCACATGAAGTCGCTGGTGCGGGCCGTCACCGTAACGTG
>CAZHVZ010000171.1:2362-4254 GCA_964536245.1 uncultured Rhodocyclaceae bacterium | reverse complement strand
GTGAGAGCGCTGGTTGTGAGCGCCGTACTCGGATATCTTCTTGGAGCAGGGGCAGAGACTGGTGACCGGAACGACCACCTTGACCGAGGTGGCAATGCCGCCGTGGCAGATGTCGCCAATGAAGGTGACATCGTAGTCCATCAGGCTCTGGACGCCGGAAACCGGGGCTTTCTTGTTGATGAAATAGGGGAAATTCATTTCAACATGGCCGGTTTGAGCTTCCAGTTTTTCCACCATGTCGCGCAGCATGGTTGGAAAATTTTCAACGGAAATCTCCCGCTCGTTGCTGTTGAGGATTTCCACAAAGCGGGACATGTGGGTGCCCTTGAAATTGTGGGGGAGTCCGACGTACATGTTGAAGATGGCGACAGTATGTTGCACGCCTACCGATTTGTCCTGCACGCGGATGGGGTGGCGGATGGATTTGATGCCCACCTTGTTGATGGCCAGTTGCCGGGTATCGGCCAGGTTCTGGACATCGGCGATGGAGGCGGCGGGAGTTTGCGGTGCGTTCATGTGTTCTCTGTGATTATTGGCGAAGCCGCGCTTCTACGGCGCGGATGATGCCTTCCTTGTCTAGCCCCAGTTCGGCAAGCAACTGGCCCTGTTCGCCGTGATCGATGAAGCGGTCTGGCAAACCAAGGCGGAGCAGAGGAAGGTTGATTCCATGTTCTTCAAGCACCCGCTCGATTTCTGATCCGGCCCCACCGATCACTGCATTCTCTTCGATGCTCACCAGCAGGGAATGGTTCCCGGCCAGTTCGACAATCAGATCGGCGTCGATGGGTTTGACGAAACGCATGTTGGCAACGGTGGCATCCAGGATCTCGCCGGCAGCCTCAGCCATGGCAACCAGGCTGCCGAAGGCGAGAAGAGCCACCCTGTTGCCCTGGCGGCGGATTTCGCCCTTGCCCACCGGCAGGATATCGAGGTTGGCCTCGGGTATTTTGCCGACGCCTCCGCCTCGCGGGTAGCGTACGGCGCTGGGGCAATCCAGGCTGAAGGCGGTGGACAGCATCTGGCGGCACTCCACCTCGTCGGCCGGCGCCATGACCACCATGTTCGGGATGCAGGTCAGAAAGGAGAGGTCGAAGGTGCCATGGTGGGTCGGGCCGTCGGCACCGACCAGGCCGCCCCGGTCGATGGCGAAGACCACCGGCAGGTTTTGCAGGGCGACGTCGTGCACCAGCTGGTCGTAGGCCCGTTGCAGGAAGGTGGAATAAATGGCGACTACCGGCTTCAGGCCTTCGCAGGCCAGTCCGGCGGCGAAGGTGACGGCGTGCTGCTCGGCAATGCCGACATCGAAGTAACGGCTGGGGTATTCCTTCTCGAAGCGCAGCAGGCCGGAACCCTCGCGCATGGCCGGGGTGATGCCGATCAGGCGGCTGTCGGCCGCCGCCATGTCGCACAGCCAGTCGCCGAAAATCTGGGTGTAGGTCAGCTTGCCGGCCCCCTTGCCGACGCCGATGCCTTCATCCGGAGCAAACTTGGAAACGCCGTGGTAAAGGATGGGGTCGGCTTCCGCCAGTTTGTAGCCCTGGCCCTTCTTGGTGATGATGTGCAGGAACTTCGGTCCCTTGATGTTGCGCAGATTGCGCAGGGTGGGGATGAGGGCGTCCAGGTCGTGACCGTCGATGGGGCCGTAGTAGTGAAAGCCGAATTCCTCGAACAGGGTGCCGGGGGCGATCATGCCCTTGACGTGCTCCTCGGCCCGGCGGGCCAGTTCGAGCAGCGGCGGGGCGAAGCCGAGCATGTGACGGGCGCCGTCGCGGGCGGCGTTGAAGGTGCGGCCCGACATCAGGCGGGTGAGAATCTTGTTGAGGGCACCCACCGGCGGCGAAATGGACATCTCGTTATCGTTGAGGATGACCAGCAGATCGTCGTGCAGGTCA
>CAZHVZ010000171.1:0-2352 GCA_964536245.1 uncultured Rhodocyclaceae bacterium | reverse complement strand
TGAAGGTGCTTCCGGAAAAAAGGCGCGCCAGATAGCGGTTCAACGCGCCCACGGGCGGCGAGATCGACATGTCATTGTCGTTGAGAATGACCAGCATGTCGGCGTCGGCGACGCCGGCGTTGTTCAGGGCCTCGAAGGCCATGCCGGCGGTCATGGCGCCGTCGCCGATGACCGCTACCGTCTTCCTGTCCTCGCCCTTGTGCTTGGCGGCCAGGGCCATGCCCAGGGCAGCGGAGATGGAGGTGGAGGAGTGACCGACGCCGAAGGTGTCGTAGGGGCTTTCGCAGCGTTTCGGGAAGCCCGAGACGCCGCCGTGCATACGCAGGCCGTTCATGCCGTTGCGCCGCCCGGTGAGGACCTTGTGGGCGTAACACTGATGGCCCACATCCCAGACCAGGCGGTCTTCCGGGGTATTGAAAACGTAATGCAGGGCAATGGTGAGTTCCACCGTGCCCAGATTGGAAGACAGGTGGCCGCCGGTTTTGGCCACCGAGTCAATAAGAAAGGCGCGCAGTTCGGTGGCCAGCCGGGTCAGGCTGTCTTGCTCCAGCCGACGCAGGTCGGCCGGGCTGTTGATGCTTTCGAGAAGGCTTTCACTCATAAAAAGGCGTGATATCCGGTCAAAACTGCCGATGGCAGATGAAGTCGGCCAGTTCCTTGAGCCGCTTGGCCCGGTCGCCAAAGACGGTCAGCGCGCCGAGGGCTTCGTTGCGTAGCTCTTCGGCAAAACTGCGGGCGGATTCGAGTCCGAGCAGGCTGACGTAGGTGGGTTTGTCGGCGGCTTCGTCCTTGCCGGCAGTTTTGCCCAGCGTGGCGGTGCTGGCGGTACAGTCGAGAATGTCGTCGACGACCTGGAAGAGCAGGCCGGCCCGCTTGGCAAAGCGGTCCAGGCTCTCCCTGCCTTCAGGGTTCATCGGTTCGCCGCCCCGCGCTCCGAGGAGGACCGCTGCGCGGAGCAGGGCGCCGGGTTTCAGGGCGGGCCTCAGCTCCAGTTCAGGCTGGTTGAGCGCCTTGCCCACCGCAGCCAGATCAATCGCCTGGCCGCCGGCCATGCCCCGGGAGCCGCTGCAATGGGCGAGCAGGGCCAGCATTTCCAGCTGGCGGGCGGGGTCGGCCAGGCCGGGCTGGCTGAGCAGCTCGAAAGCCAGGGTTTGCAGGCTGTCGCCGACCAGCAAAGCAGTGGCTTCGTCATACTCGACATGGCAGGTGGGACGGCCCCGGCGCAGGACGTCGTCATCCATGCAGGGGAGGTCGTCGTGGACCAGGGAGTAGACGTGGATCAATTCCACCGCACAGGCAGCGATTTCCAGTTTTTCCGTGGAGGCGCCGGTCAGTTCGCCGGCAGCGAAGGCGAGCAGCGGGCGAACCCGCTTGCCGCCGCCCAGGGTGGCGTAGCGCATGGCGCCGTGCAGGCGATCCGGAATGCTGTTGGCAGCGGGCAGATGGTGGGCCAGAGCCTGTTCAACCCGTTGCTGGACAGCCGGCATCCATGCGGCAAATGCGGTGTTATGGCTGGTTTTGCTCACAGATCGGCCTTTCCTGACGGGGCAAAGTCCTTCAGCTCGCCATTTTCCAGTATGCGGATCTGTTGTTCGGCATTGGCCAGTTGCTGCTGGCAGTGTTGCATGAGCGCGATGCCGCGACGGTAGGCGGCGATTGACGCTTCAAGTTCAAGCGTGCCGTCTTCCATGCTGTGGACAATGCTTTCAAGTTCGGTGAGCGCGACCTCGAATTTCATGTCAGCGATGGGGGTTTGATCCATATCAACCGGGTCTGGGGAAACAGGCAAAAATACCCTATGCAGGGGCTTTTGGTCAAATTGCGGTGGGGTTAAAATTATACCCTTTTGACTCGTTCGAGGCGTGGAATGTCCGACATTGCAACGATGTCCCGGTTGGCTCCCGCAGTTTCGCAACTGCCGGTGGGGTGGTATTTCGACGAAAAGATACTTGAGCTGGAGAAAAAGCTCATCTTTGACGCCGGTCCGGGCTATGTCGGTCACCAATTCATGGCTCCGGAGGCCGGCGACTACCGTTCTCTGGAGTGGCTTGACCACGGCAAGCTGCTGCTCAACGGCGGCGCGGCCGGGGAAAATGCCGGCCATTGGCAAATGTCCAACGTCTGCCGCCATCGCCAGGCCATCATGTTGCAGGGTTCCGGACGCGTGAACGGCAATATCGTCTGCCCCATCCACCGCTGGACCTATGATCCCCAGGGTCAGTTGATCGGGGCGCCGCATTTCCCCCAGAACCCCTGTCTCAACCTGAACAAGGCCAGGCTGGAAAACTGGAACGGCCTGCTCTTCAAGGGGCCGCGCTCGGCAGTCGCCGACTTGGCCGGCATGAATGTCGC
>CAZHVZ010000170.1:0-4593 GCA_964536245.1 uncultured Rhodocyclaceae bacterium | reverse complement strand
ATCCGGTCCGGCGGCATGCCGCCCAGCCACCCGTACAAACCGCCCATAAGCAGGCCGAAGCCGGCGAAAAAGACCAGTACCGGCTTGCAGAAAAGGTTGATGCGCTGCCAGACCGCCACCGCCACCAGCCCGGCGCAGAAGGAAACGAAGGTGCCGAGCAGGGTCGGCAAAAAAATATCCGCTGCATTGAAGCCAACCAGCCCCTGTTTGAGGGCGATGGTCTGGCGAATGGCAATGACCGAAGTGGGAATCAGCGTAATGCCTGCGGTATTGAGAACCAGGAACATGATCATCGGATTGCTTGCCGTGTCCTTCTGCGGATTGATTTCCTGCAACTCGCGCATGGCTTTCAGACCGAGAGGCGTGGCCGCATTGTCCAGACCGAGGATATTGGCGCTGAAGTTCATGACCATGCTGCCGCTGGCCGGATGACCAGCGGGAATATCGGGAAAAACACGGCGGAAAAAGGGCTCCAGCGCCCGTCCGAACAACTGGATCAGCCCGCCCTGTTCGCCGATTTTCATCACCCCCAGCCACAGGCTCATCACCCCCACCAGCCCGATGGCGATATCAAAGCCGGTTTTGGCCGTCTCGAACAATCCGCCCAGCATCCGGGAAAAAATATCGAGATCGCCCTGCGCCAATTGGACGAGCGCAGCGACAAAGCCGACGAGAATGAAAGCAACCCAGATTCGATTGAGCACGGAGGGCAAGCCGCCCGTTCCGGAAAACGGTCGGCGCAGAGTTTGCAAGGGGGTCAGTCTAGCTCCGTCATCCGCCCCTGTCACCGCATCGGGAGGTCAATTGCCGGGCGGCAAGCCCCAGGCCGCCTGTCGGCCTTCATACTCGGCCCTCGGCAACTGGACCAGCAACGGGTTCTTCGCCCCGTCCAGCCAGCCGGCAATCTCCATCATGTGTTCGCGCGCCATGGCCGTACACCCGGCCGTGGGCACGCCTTCTGCCGCCCACACGTGCAGGAAGATGCACGACCCGGCGCCGGCCAGCGGCTGATCCGCGTTGTGGGCAATGACCGCCCCCACGGCATAGCGTTCATCACTGCGTAACATGTCTTCGCAGGAAGTCCAGTCCGGCCTTGCCACGGCAGCGCAATCGACAATCCGGTTGTAATGCGCCGAAGTCGGGTCATCCACCGCCTTGAGCGTGGCCGTGGCCGGCAGGTAGGGCAAGCTGGCGGCCTTCGCCAGGGGACTGGCGGCATCGGCATAACCGAATAGCGCCGTAATGGCAAAAATGCCCGCCGGGGTGCAGCCGTCCCCCTCCTGCTTGACCCGCCCGGCAGCACCGTCCAGGCGATGCATGCCGCGCCCCCAAGCCAGGCCGGACTTGCCCAAGCTTACGGTAATGGAAGCTCCCAGCGGCTGCCAGTCGCCGTCACATCGCTTCCGTTCAAAACGCTGCAAGGACGCCGCACGGCTTCCCCAGTCCGGCGCAAGCACCCGCAACAGCTGCCGGGAAGCCGCCAGCGGCCTCTCCTGGCCAGGCCTTCCGGAGTTCGCTCCAAGGCCGGCAGATGCCGCCAACTCAGCCCACCCGCCAGTCGTCAGGAATTTTTGCGAACTTAGTCGGCGCGGACCAGAACATAGGGGCTGGAATACTTGGCGCCCTTGATATTGGCGACGGCAACCGAGCTTCCCGGCGCAGGCAGCTTGACGCGCCCGACCACCTCGGCGCCACCGTCGGCGGTTGTCGTCTCGGTCATCTCAACAATGACCGGATCCGGCGCAATCAGGCGCAGCACCAGGGTGGTACCGGGAACGCCCCGGGGTGAAAACTCGACGGTGGAGTTGGCACCTACCAGCGAAACCGACTGATTCAATTGATCCGCCAGATAAATATCGATCTTGACCGGATCGGCTGCCGAAGCAGAAAAAGGAGCGGCCAGCAACGAGGCGAAAAGCAGGGAAAGGAGTTTCATGGTGTCGTTCCGGTTAAGTGCAGGGGCGTGCCGGCTGGCGCAGAGCCAGGCCGCGCGGGCTGCACGGGCAAACGTGACGGCTGCGCAAAATCAGTGCGGAGAAAGCGCAACCACCATCGTTTCAATCACAAACCGTGATTATACGACCGCCCTGCCCGATGCACCAAAGCGCTGTAGACAGCCCCGCCCCCCGGTAAAATGCCGGCACCCGGCCTCCAGGCCAAAGGAAGCCATGACCTCACCGGAAAAACTCATGCCATTACACACCAGAAATCTGATCGCCGCCCTGTTTGCCTCCCTGTTCGCAGCCTGCGCCATGGCCGACGAAGGACACGCCATGCATCACCACCCCTCGTTTGCCAAGGACGTGAACGCCTTTCATGCCAGTTTTGCCCCCCCGTGGCATACCCGCCCCAGCCAGGAGCGTACCCGTGAAGTGTGCAGCAAGACCGGCGAATGGGAGCAACTGGCCGGCAACATTCATTCCGGCAACGCCAAGCCCTTGCTGGCAAGCGTCAAGACCCTGAAACAGCAGTGCCGAACGAGCGATGCAACCGCCTTCAACGCTGCCTTTTTCGATGTCCATGAAGCATTTCACCTTCTCATCGATGGTCAAGGCGGCAAGTAGAGCGCTCTCTGGGAGTGCTATGCAGAAATGGCCGTGAAATTCGTTGCATGAAGATGCCGCCAGATAGGCCTAACAATCAGGCAAGGCGCGACCAGCCCTGACCGGCCGGCGACCTTCCCTTAGTTGTTGGGTTGTACATGCCGGCTGACGACTTCTATCCATCAAACTTCAGGTGGATACGCATCGCGTCGCGACCACGATCTAACCTTAATCGTTAGAGCTCAAGGCGACAAACTGCACAATTGTTACTCAGACCCTTCTGAAGTTTGTCAGGCTTATGGCCTATTTCCCGAGCGTGCTGAGAAACTGCGCGTGAGCATGCTAGCGACCTCGGTATCAAAGTCTTGGCAAGGAGGCGCTACCCAACTCATTAGCAACTCTGTACTCGCCAGCACCTGTGCTGTTTGTAGTGACTTGAGAGTTACGTGATATCTGCGAATTTCATCGGCTCTGTAAGTGCGGTTCGCTATTTCTACCCGAATGATGTACTGGGACGCTGGCTTTTCGATCGGCGTCACCTTGATTCCCTCTGCCTCAAATTCGGTGCGATTGAACTCAGGCAAGCACTGGCCAGGACGTGATGAATCCGCCCCTACTTTGCAAGGCCCGAATCCGCTCGAGTGCTTCCACGCCCACTCCACTGCGTTTAGGGCGAGTTCCCGACAGACAGGCACGCGGCCTTGAGTACAACGAACCAATCGCTGCCCAATCTCCGGCCCGTACAACTCATCCGGCTCCTCCACATATATGATCTTTGGCCATTCGGTGCTCTCGACATGAAAGATACGAGTCGCACTTGCTGCGCGGGATTTGCACTCAACCTCAAAGGCCGCCCTTTGTTCGCCACGTACTCTTGACTGTCGATCTTGCTCCGATTTGTCGAGGGCAGGCTGAACAAAGATCGCCCACAAGATGACGATCGGCAGACTCAAGCGCACCGCCCATGCCAAGAACCATACACCGTCGAACCATTCACGCTTACCGAAGAAGCTACCGATCGTGGCAACAACCCAAACGACCAAGATGAACAGAGCCTTCAGAATGCCTTCAGCTGTCCCTTCCCCGCCCATTGCGAAGGACACCTCTGGTAGCGTTACCGCTGCTATCGCAACGATTGTGCGGAGCCTCATAGTGAGCTCTAACGACGCTGTAGAAAAATAGTATTCATCCCGCCATCGTGCCGTGAACCATATGGAATAACAAGACCCCAACCGGAAACTTAATTCAGGGAGGTGCCATGGCCCGCTACAAGGCAATCGACACCAGCCCGAGACTCCTGGCCGTGGGTCTGGAGAAGCAAATCCTGCCAGACAGTTTCGAACACGCCGTTCACCACCAGCTCGGCCACCAATTTAATCTATCGCTGTTCGACGCCCGCTACCGCAATGATGAGCGTGGAGCCAGCGCCTACCGGCACCCAGCGGGACTGCCTGGCCGGTGGCAGAGTGTGGTTTGATGGAAGCGCTTCGCCTGCGGGTCAAGGATGTTGATTTCGAGCGCAGTGAAATTGTGGTGCAAAACGGCAAGGGAGGTCAGAACATCCGGGTGATGCTGCCGAGCCACTTGCCGCACCGCTCAGTGAACCGTTGGCCCAAGCCCGTTTGATCGGGACGCAAGACCGTGCACGCAACTTGGCCCCCATCCTCTGCCGTCTTTGGCGGCGTCCTGCTGGAAAAACCGGATAATGGCGGCCAACTCGTTTTGAACGCTATTTTGGAATCCCCCATGGATATCAAGGTCAATTTTCTCGCCCCGGAAAACCGTTACCAGCAGGTTTTCAAGATTCAGGTCGAGTTGCCGGCAGACATTTCCGACAAGGACCGGCAAGGCATTTTGCGCTCCATCGACCGATGCACCGTGAAAAAGGTGGTGCAGGCCGGGCCGGAGTTCATCATCGAGGAAGTCGACAATCTCGATGCCGATGCCCAGTCTTTGCTGGCCCTCAATCCCGACTCGGAAAGCCGCACCTATATTGCCGGCAAGGACCTGCCGCTGGAGCAGACCATCGCCAACATGTCAGGCTTTCTGG
>CAZHVZ010000169.1:0-4653 GCA_964536245.1 uncultured Rhodocyclaceae bacterium | reverse complement strand
CAGGTGTTGGTGATCTATTTCTACCCCAAGGACAGCACGCCGGGATGCACAACGGAGGCTGGGCAATTTCGTGACCTGCACGACCAGTTCCTGAAAGCAGGCGCCGTCGTTTTCGGTGTTTCCCGGGACAGCCTGAAATCCCACGAAAACTTCAAGGCCAAGCAAAACCTGCCCTTCGAATTGCTCTCGGATGCGGGTGAAAGTGTTTGCAATTTGTTCGCTGTCATCAAATTGAAAAACATGTACGGCAAACAGGTCAGGGGCATTGAACGCAGCACCTTTGTCATCGACCGTTCCGGCGCACTCCGTCGTGAATGGCGAGGTATCAAGGTTGCGGGCCATGCCCAGGAAGTGCTTGATTTTGTGAAGTCCCTCTAACCCAACCACGAGGCCACCTCCATGCCGCGCAAACCTGCTGCTGCCAAAAAGTCTGCCATGACGAAGATTTTTGTTCTCGACACCAACGTCCTGATGCACGATCCGAGCTGCCTCTACCGCTTTGAAGAGCACGACGTATTCCTCCCCATCATGACCCTGGAGGAGCTCGATGCCCACAAGAAGGGAATGTCGGAAATCGCCCGCAATGCCCGCCAGGCATCGCGCATGCTGGATGAAATGCTGGCCCGGGACGGCGACGACATGGACCGGGGAATTGACCTTTATGGCCCTTCCAGCAAACTGGCCAGCGGTCGCCTGTATTTGCAGACCGAGGCGATCAGCGCCAACCTGCCGGCAGCGCTGCCCACCTCGAAGGTGGATAACCAGATCCTGACGGTAGTCATTCACCTTCAGAAAAAATTTTCCCAGCGCCCGGTCATTCTGGTGTCCAAAGACATCAACATGCGCATCAAGGCGCGGGCGCTCAATCTGCTGGCCGAGGATTACTTCAACGACAAGGTGCTGGAGGATACCGACATCCTGTACACCGGCACTCGCGCCTTGCCGGAGAAATTCTGGGACAAGCACGGCCAGGGCATGGAATCCTGGAAGAAGGACGCCAGAACCTATTACCGCATCAAGGGCCCGCTCTGTTCCCAATTCCTGGTCAACGAGTTTGTCTGGCTGGAGAGCGAGGGCTTTACCGCCATTGTCAAGGAAACCGTCGGCAAGACTGCCGTTCTGGAAACCCTGGTCGACTACACCCACCCAAAAAACGCGGTCTGGGGCGTGACCGCCCGCAACCGTGAGCAGAACTTTGCCATGAACCTGCTCATGAACCCGGATATCGATTTCGTCACCCTGCTCGGCCAGGCCGGTACCGGAAAAACCCTGTTGACGCTGGCCGCCGGCCTTAATCAGGTGCTGGAAGAAAAGCGTTTTGCGGAAATCATCATGACCAGGGTCACCGTTCCGGTCGGCGAGGACATCGGTTTTCTGCCCGGCACCGAGGAAGAGAAAATGGCACCCTGGATGGGTGCCCTGGAAGACAATCTGGAAGTTCTCACCCACTCCGACGAAAGTAGCGGCCCCTACGGCGGCGACTGGGGCAAGGCAGCGACCCATGACATCATCCGCTCCCGGATCAAGGTCAAGTCGCTGAATTTCATGCGCGGACGGACTTTTCTAAAAAAATACCTGATCATCGACGAGGCCCAGAACCTGACTCCAAAACAGATGAAGACACTGATTACCCGTGCCGGCCCCGGCACCAAGGTGATCTGTCTGGGCAATATCGCGCAGATTGACACCCCTTACCTCACCGAGGGCAGCTCCGGCCTGACTTACGTGGTGGACCGTTTCAAGGGCTGGCCACATTCCGGCCACATCACCCTGCAACGGGGAGAACGATCGCGTCTGGCCGACCACGCTGCCGAAGTGCTATAATCGCTCCATTCACTGAGGCCGTGTCATCGACGCGGCCTCGTCGTTTCAGCCACGGGCTGCATGCCGGAGGAAACTCTTGAAACGCCGCGATTTTCTAGCCACTACCGCCTTTCTTTCCCTGTTCGGCTCCGACGCTTGGGCCGCCAACAAGAAAAAAACCGCCCCCCCCTCTGCCGCCAAGTCTGGCAGTAAAAAAGCCTCCAAGCATCCGACCAAAGGGGGAGGCAAAAAACCCAGCGGTCCGGTTGCCCACACGGCAGATGTTCCGGTGACCGAAAAGCCGCCACAAGGCTCCTCGGCCAGCCGGCTTCCCCCGGTCAAGGCACCGGAGCCGCCTGCCGAGTGGCGCACCTACGAAATCACGACGACGGTCAAATTAAAGCCGTCGGCCAACCGCTTGCGCCTCTGGCTCCCTCTGCCGCTCAATCAGGACACGCTGTACCAGCGCACTCTGGGCCACAGCTGGAATGACAATGCCGAAACCGCCAGCATGCGCCGCCTGCCGGATGGCAATCTGGAAGTATTCTTTTCCGAATGGGCGGAAGGAATCGAGGCAAAACTACAACTGACCACCACGGTCACGACCGCAGACCGTCACTTTGACGTCACCAAGCGCACCGTTGCCCCGGAAAGGGAAGACATCCTGCGCCGCAATCTCCAGTCCTCCTCACTGATTCCCAACGACGGTCTGGCCCATCAGCTGGGGGAGCGCATCGTTGGCCGCATCAAGGATCCGGTCGCGCAGGCCAAAGCCATCTACGACTGGGTGGTGGATAACGCCATCTACGACCCTTCCTTGCCCACCTGCGGGAGCGGCAATGTCAAGATACAGCTCGCCGAAGGGCGTTACGGCGGGCGCTCGGCAGACATCAACGCCCTCTTCGTGTCCCTTTGCCGGTCCATTGGCATTCCGGCCCGCTGTGTTTATGGTTTGCGCGTCGGATCATCCCGCCTGGTGCGCAGCTTGGGGCTGTCCGACGACAACGCCACCCGGGGTCAGCACGTCCGGGCCGAATTCTACATTCCCGGGTACGGCTGGATTCCCGTGGACCCCAGCGACGTACGCCGGGCAGTGGCTATGGATGTCCTCTCGGACCGGGACAGCCGTCTGGTTTCCTTGCGCAAGATCCTCTTCGGGGTCTGGGAAATGAACTGGATTGCCTACAATCTGGGGAACGACATTATCCTGCCGGGCAACCAGAACAATCTGCCCAACCTGCCTTTCTTCGTCTACCCGCAACTTGAAGGACGAAGCAACAAACAGGATATTGGCAGCGAAGAAAGTGGCGTCAACTATTCCATCAGCACCAAACGGGTGGAACTGTAAGCCACGCCGACCGGGAAAAACGTTGCCTTCTGCAATACCTTTTCCCGGTCAGTAGGAACCCTGTCGAGCAAGGTTTTCAAAGCGGGTGTACTCGCCGATGAAGGACAGGCGGACCGTTCCCGTAGGGCCGTTACGCTGCTTGCCGATGATGACCTCCGCCGTCCCCTTGTCCGGCGTGTCGGGCTTGTAGTAGTCCTCACGGTACATCATCATGATTACGTCGGCATCCTGTTCGATGGCGCCGGATTCCCGCAGGTCGGACATCATGGGACGCTTGTCGGTACGCTCCTCAACCTTTCGGGAAAGCTGCGAGAGGGCAATGATCGGAACCTGCAACTCTTTGGCCAGTGACTTGATGGACCGGGAGATTTCCGAAACTTCCGTGGCGCGGTTTTCTCCTTGGCGATTCGTACTCATCAACTGGATATAGTCGATCACCAGCAGACCAAGCTTGCCGCCATACTGCCGGGCCAGACGCCGCGCCCGGGCACGCAGGTTGGCCGGACTAAGGCCTCCTGTCTCGTCAATGTAAATGGGGGCCTCATGGAGCTTGCCTAGGGCAAAGGATAGTTTTGCCCACTCGTCATCCGACATGCGCCCGGTACGCACGCTCTGGGAATTCAGCCGTCCCACCGAGGCCAGCATCCGCATGGCCAGTTGGGCGCCCCCCATTTCCATGGAGAATACGCCCACCGGCAGGCCCGTATCTACCGCCACATTTTCGGCAATATTCAAGGCAAAGGCCGTCTTGCCCATGGAAGGGCGGCCGGCAACAATGATCAAGTCCCCCGGTTGCAGGCCGGAAGTCATCTGGTCGAGATCGAGGTAGCCGGTCGGGACACCGGTAATTTCTGACGGATTATCGCGATCATGCAGCTCCTGAATGCGCTCGACCACCTCGGTCAACAAGGGGTTGATATGCACAAAGCCGTCGTTGTGACTGGCTCCGGCTTCGGCAATGGCGAAAATCTTGGATTCCGCTTCATCAAGCAGCGACGCCGCATCCCGGCCCAGAGGATTAAGCGCATCGGAGGCGATTTCGTCTGCCGTAGCGACCAGCTTGCGCAGCACCGAGCGTTCGCGCACGATTTCGGCATAACGCTTGATGTTGGCAGCCGACGGGGTATTGGCGGCCAGCTCGCCCAGGTAGGCCAGGCCTCCGGTCTGTTCACCCTCCCCGGCAGCATCCAGCGACTCGGCAACGGTCACCACATCAGCCGGCTTGCCCTGCTCCAGAAGCTTGCGGACCTGACGGAAAATACGCCGATGCTCATCGCGATAGAAATCGGTATCGGCGACCATGTCGCCGACCCGATCCCAGGCCTGGTTATCAAGCATCAAACCGCCGAGAATCGACTGCTCGGCTTCAATGGAGTGGGGCGGCACGCGCAATTGGGCCAGCGCAGCGTCGGATAAAGGGGCTTTGGGAGGGCGAAAATTCATGGGTGCAGTTTATCAGCGGTGAACGTAAAAAAGCCCCGCGCTGTGCGCAGGGCTTTTTC
>CAZHVZ010000168.1:4488-4758 GCA_964536245.1 uncultured Rhodocyclaceae bacterium | reverse complement strand
CACCTTGCGGATCTTGGTTCCGGAAAGCGATTCGGTGACCAGCTTGGTGCGGATTTCCTTGTCGCGGATTTTCACCACGTACTCGTCGCCGCTATAGGCCTTGAGCGTATCCGGCCACATTTCCAGCAGTTTTTTTGCCTTGGCATCAAGCTGTCCGTCCTTCCAGGTGATCAGCTCGTCAAAGTCGCCGACCGGCTTGGCGCAGCCCTCGAAGATTTCTTTGGACAAGCGCAGGGCCTGGCGTTCCCGGGCGACGATCACCTGTTCTTC
>CAZHVZ010000168.1:0-4359 GCA_964536245.1 uncultured Rhodocyclaceae bacterium | reverse complement strand
TGGTGGTAACTGCGCACGCTGTCGGCAATTTCCGCCAGGTAGCGGACGCGCTGGGCGGGCACCACGGCGCGCTGGCTGGAGGACTGCTTGACGGTCACGACGGGGAGTTTGCCGGCGGCCAGCTTGAGGCCCTTGTCGGTGAGTGCCGGAACCAGCGCCTGGTAGAGGGCAGTGACGCCATCGTCGTTGAAACGGGCCGCCTGGGTGCCGAAAACCGGCATGTCATCGGTCGCCTGGGAGAACAGCTCCCGGTTTCTCTGGACCTGCTTGCGCACATCGCGCAGGGCATCATCGGCCCCCTTGCGGTCGAATTTGTTGATGGCCACGAAGTCGGCAAAATCGAGCATGTCGATTTTTTCCAACTGGGAAGCGGCGCCGAATTCCGGAGTCATGACATACAGCGAAATATCGACATAGGGAACGATGGCGGCATTGCCCTGGCCGATACCGGAAGTTTCGACAATGACCAGATCAAAACCGGCCAGCTTGCAGGCGGCGATGACTTCCGGCAAAGCCGAGGAGATTTCGCTGCCGGTATCGCGGGTGGCCAGGGAGCGCATGAAAATATTCGGATGCTCGATGGCATTCATGCGGATGCGGTCACCCAGCAGGGCGCCGCCGGTGCGCTTTCTGGACGGGTCGATGGAGACCAGGCCGATTTTCACCTGGTCGCCCTGGTCGAGGCGGAAACGGCGAACCAGTTCATCGGTCAGGGACGACTTGCCGGCGCCGCCGGTGCCGGTAATCCCCAGGACCGGTGTGGTCAGGTCCGCAGCGGCCTTGAGCAGCGGCTCCCTGAGTTGGGGAGCAACGCCATTTTCGAGCAAGGTGATGACCCGGGCGAGCTTGCGCCGGTCACCGCCGGCCAGGGCTGCGATGGTCTGCTCTGCCGTTTCACCGGACAGATCGGCCACTTCGAAATCGGATTGGTGCACGACATCGTTGATCATGCCTTGCAAGCCCATCTGGACGCCGTCTTCCGGAGCATAAAGGCGGGTTACCCCGTACTCGTGCAACTCCTTGATCTCGGCCGGAACAATGACGCCGCCCCCGCCCCCGAAAACCTTGATCTCACTGCCGCCGCCTTCCCTGAGCAGATCGATCATGTACTTGAAGAACTCCAGATGCCCCCCCTGATAGGAGGTCACGGCGATGCCCTGGACGTCTTCCTGCAAGGCGGCGTTGACGATTTCCTGCACCGAGCGGTTGTGTCCCAGATGGATGACCTCGGAGCCGGTCGATTGCATGATCCGTCGCATGATGTTGATGGACGCGTCATGGCCGTCAAAAAGAGAGGTCGCGGTAATGAAGCGAACCTTGTTCTTCGGCTTGTACGGGGCGATTTTCTTGGTGATGGAAAGATCGGTCATGGCGGCCATCCTGTGGTCATGGTGAGTGCCTGAATGGTAGGCAGTCTTTGCCCCTGATTCCATTGTTGGCATTGACGGTCTTCGTGCAAATTCCGCCAAGCTGTTATGCTAGAGGCCGAACCCTTGCCATCTCTTCCGGATGTGACCCAGAAAACGACCTCGCCAAATCAGCCGCGCAGCCGCGCCACAGTGGCCATGGGCTTTGTTCATGGCATGCTGGCCGGCATCGTGCGCCGGGGCATGGACCCGACGCCGTTGCTTGCGGCGGCAGGCATCAACCATGCAGAGCCGGCCACAAGGATTCCCGTCGAGCGCTATGCAGCGCTCTACAATCTCATTAACCGGCAATTGGATGACGAAGGTTTCGGGCTGTTTTCCAGGCCGCTGCCCTGCGGCAGCTTTGAGTTTCTTTGTCGGGGAACCCTCAGCGCCCCGACTCTGGCGGAAGCGTTGGTCCGTATGCGCCGTTATCTGCATGTGGTGCTGCCCGATCTGGCGATCAGCATTCAGCGCCAGCGCGGGAGCGCCGAGTTGCGCATTGTGGAAACCTGCCGCCTGGCGGAATCGGCTGACGATCCGGCGCGGGTCTTTGCCTTTGAATGGCTGCTCCGCCTCATCCACGGCTTTTCCTGCTGGCTGGTCGGCCGGGGGCTGGCGCTGGATGCCGTGCATTTTCCCTACTCCAGCCCGCCCCATGTGGACGATTACCAACTCATCTATACCGAGCATTACAGTTTCGGCGGCGATGTTTTGATTGCCCGCTTCAACGCCACTCTGCTCGATCTGCCGGTGCGTCGCGACGAAGCGGCCCTCATGGCTTTTCTTGAAGGGGCGCCGGGAAAGATCACCACGCTTTATCGGCGAGACCGGGAAGTTGTTCTCCGGGTGCGGGATCTGCTGCGTGCCGCCCTGCCGGCTTCTCTCAGTCTGGAAGAGGTCGCCGCCCGCCTCTATCTTTCGCCGCGCACCGTGCACCGCCGGCTGGAGGAGGAAGGGTCCAGCTTTCGCGCCATCAAGGATGCCCTGCGCCGGGACATGGCTCTGGCCCGCCTGGCCAAATCCCATGACTCGGTCGCCCGCATTGCGGCAGATCTCGGCTATGCCGACACCTCGGCTTTTTATCGCGCTTTCGTAGACTGGACCGGCATGGCGCCGGCCCATTACCGCAAACAGCTTTCAGGGAATTCCCATGTCACTTCCTGACGACCATTCCACCAGTCCATCGCCGTGCTCCGGAATCGGCATTCCCCGGCCCGGTGCCTTTGATCCCGCTGCTTTCGAGCGGGCTGTTGCGGATCTGCTGCTGGCTTGCGGCATCGCTGCGGATACCCCGCACATGGCGCGCACCGGCCAGCGGGTCCGGGAGCTCTGGCAAAAACGCCTGCTCGGCGGTTACGAGCTGGACCCCGCCACCGCTCTCGGCGAAGGGTTCGCCGACGCACGGCGGGACATGGTGGTGATACGCGGCATTGCCGTGCATGGTGTTTGTCCGCACCATCTTGTGCCGTTCCGGGGGGTGGCCCATGTTGCCTACCTGCCCGGCGGCAAACTGCACGGCTTTGGCCGCATTGCTCGCCTGGTGGATGCCATCGGTCACCGTTTCACCTATCAGGAATGGATGACCCGCGATATTGCCGATGCCCTGGTCCGCCACGGTCAGGCAGCGGGGGCGGCCTGCGTCATTGAAGCCGAGCAGCTTTGCCTGTTGCTCGGAGAAGACCGGCGTGGCGACGAAAGGGTGGTGACGCAGGCGTTTGCCGGAGCCTTTGAAAACGACTACCCGTTGCGCAATGAATTTTTGCGGGCCATGGGCGGAACGGCCTGAGCTGCGGAGCAAACCCCGTCGATCGGCTCAAATCTGCCGGCCTGCTTGTCGTTCGCCAATTTCCGGCGGCTCACTGGCGCGATTCATCGACCATCTGGATCAGCCGTTCCTCCAGTTCGGTGGCCCGCGGCAGAATCCGGGGGTCGCCGGAAAGGGCGGTCAGGAGCGGAACGGGCCGGAGAAAACCGATCCTTGTCGCGCCATTGTCGGTAAATACCGAAATACGGCACGGGAGCGCCAGGCTCAATTGACCGTCAAGGCTCAGAAGGCGGTCGGTCAGCCGGGCATTGCATACCTCGAATATGGTGCAGTCTTCATCGAAATTGTTGTTTTTGTCTTGCAGCCTTTGGCCCATGTCACGGATGCTCAATAGCGTGAAACCGATGCGCAGGATGACGGCCTCCAGGTCGGTGACGGCTTCAAAGAAGGATTTGCTGCTTTCGGCCAGATAGACCATCAAGACTCCCTGAGAAATTGAGGCGCTCCGTGGTTCGGGGCGGCGTGGTCGAGAAGCATAACCCAGGATTTGCGGGCGTAAAAAAACCCGAGCCTGGGCTCGGGTTTTTGCTGCGACGATGGCTTGTCGCAGGGGTTCAGCCGGCTTAGTGAGAAGCTGCGGAGGAAGCGCCGAAACCGGTTTCGGAACGAACTTCCTGAGCAACCCACAGACCACGTTCCTTCTTGGCCTGCTCGGAGTTGTCGAGAATGGACACCAGCCAGATGGTCACAAAGGCAGCCGTCATGGAGAAGATGGCAGCGGAGTTGTAGGGGAACCAGGCGGAACCCTTCGGATTGAGCAGCACGGCTTCCCACACGCTGGCCGAGCCAACGGTAAGAACGACGGCCAGGATCAGACCGACGAAGCCACCGACCACAGCTCCCTTGGTGGTGCAGTTCTTCCACAGCACCGACATGAAGAGAACCGGGAAGTTGCCGGAACAGGCGATGACGAACGCCAGCATCACCATGTAGGCGACGTTTTCCTTCTCGAAGGCAATGCCCAGAACCACAGCCAGCACGCCGAGGCAGAGGGTGGTGATCTTGGAAACACGCAGTTCGTCGTCGGAAGAGCAGTTGCCCTTCTTGATCACGGAAGCGTAGAGGTCGTGGGACACGGCAGAAGCACCGGACAGGGTCAGACCGGCAACCACCGCGAGGATGGTG
>CAZHVZ010000167.1:2947-4807 GCA_964536245.1 uncultured Rhodocyclaceae bacterium | reverse complement strand
CATGTTCGTGAATCCAGGCGACAAGCTGTACGAAGGCATGATCATCGGCATCCACAGCCGCGAAAACGATCTCGTGGTGAATCCGATCAAGGGCAAGCAACTGACCAACGTTCGCGCTTCCGGAACCGACGAAGCGGTCCGCCTGGTGCCGCCGGTTCTCCTCAGCCTGGAAGCTGCCGTGGAATTCATTGAAGAGGACGAACTGGTCGAGCTGACCCCCAAGTCCATCCGTCTGCGCAAGCGCTTCCTGACCGAAATCGAGCGCAAGCGTTCGCAGCGCGGTCTGTAATTCCGCATCAACCCGTGGTCACCGGCTCGGCTGGTGCCACCAAGTAAAAAGGGCGACCTGCCGGTCGCCCTTTTTACCTTTTACCGGACATCGAAAATAGGCCCGAGCCTGGATTGGACGTTGAGGAGAGCCTCCCATCCGGCCTGCTGACGGTGTTCGGCAATTTCTTCCGGGGAAAGAGGGCCAGACATCGATGGACCTGGCCAGGGCAGGATTGGCGCCCAGCTAGCCGCCGGTCATGGACATGAAGCGTACCACCTGCGGCGTATCCATCTGTTGGCTGAAATCGTGGCCATAGGGCTTGATGCCCATGGAGTCGACGATGCCTTGCCGCAAGGCGTCCAAATCCCCTGGACGATTGCGCAGGATGGGCATGAGCTGGAGGGCATCATTCTGGCCAAGGCAGGGGTAGAGCTCACCTTTGGCGGTGATACGAACCCGGTTGCAGGTATCGCAAAAATTATGGCTGTGCGGGGAAATGAAGCCAATTCGGGATTCACTGCCGGGAATTCGCCAGTAGCGGGCGGGGCCGCCACTATCTTCGGTGGAGGCGATCAGGGTAAAACGTTCACCCAGGCGCTGGCGGGTCTCCTCCGAGGAAATGTAGGTATTCGTGCGGCCATGAATTTCGCCAAGGGGCATTTCTTCGATAAAGGAGATGTCGAGAGCATGGTCCACAGCGTAGTGCACCAGATCAACAAATTCATCGTCATTCACCCCCCGCATCATGACGGCATTGAGCTTGGTGCGCCGGAAACCGGCTTCGCCGGCGGCAGCAATGCCGCGCAAAACCTTGTCCAGTTCGCCGATCCGGGTGATCGCCCGGAAACGCTCCGGTTTAAGGGTGTCCAGACTGACATTGAGGCGCTTGACTCCGGCTGCCAGCAGTGGCGCGGCAAAGCGATCCAGTTGGGAACCGTTGGTGGTGAGTACCAGATTGTCCAGGCCGGGCAGGGCGCCCAGACGTTCCATGAGCCACAGTACGTCCTTGCGGACCAGGGGTTCTCCCCCGGTAATACGCAGTTTGCTGACACCAAGCCCGACAAAGGTGGTGGCCACCTGCAGACACTCCTCCAGACTGAGCACCTCGCTCCGGGGCAGAAAACTCATCTCCTCGCCCATGCAGTAGGTGCATCGGAAGTCGCAACGGTCGGTAATGGACAATCGCACATAGGTGATGCGGCGTCCGTATTTATCGACCAGGGTTCCGGAAGCATGCCGGGCAGGATTGTTCACCTTTGGCTGAAAATCGGCCATTTCCGGCGAACTGGATTCCGGATTCAGAGTCTCATTGCGCATGATTGCGGTAGGAAAGTTTGTGGATCAAAATGAGAAACAGTATCAATAAGAAAGATTGAAGAGATTATCGTTCCCCCCAACTCTAATCACAAGTGGAGACATCAAAGATGAAAAATATCCTTCTCGTTTCACTCGCAGCTACGCTGGTCACCGCTTGCGCAACGGCCCGCATTCCGACCAAGGCGGAAGCCGCCATGCAGGGAACCCAGGGCCATACCGTTAGCGGGTCGGTAGCTTTTACGCAGAGTGGCGAAAAAATACGGGTTTATGCC
>CAZHVZ010000167.1:0-2937 GCA_964536245.1 uncultured Rhodocyclaceae bacterium | reverse complement strand
GACGCCTGGCCTCCATGGCTTCCATATCCATGAAAAAGGCGATTGCAGCGCGCCGGACGCGACCAGTGCCGGTGGACACTTCAATCCCGGCGGCAAATCCCATGGCCATCCGGAGCAGGGCGAGCACCATGTTGGCGACATGCCGCTGTTGATTGCCGATGCCAAGGGCAGTGCCAAGCTTACGGCTTACTTGTCCGGAATGACTATTGGTACGGCTGGCACGGATATCGTCGGCCGCAGTGTGGTGGTGCATGCCAATGCGGACGATTTCAAATCCCAGCCGGCAGGAAACTCCGGCCCCCGTGTGGCCTGTGGTGTCATTATGGGGCGGGTCGTTGAGCAGCAATAAGGCCGGGGAAATGACACCTGTTTTGCCATGAGGGTAGAATAGCCGCTGGTCAATGGATTGAGCGGCTATTCATGTTCAAACTCTCACGCAGTGCCGAAACCGGCACCCCGTCGCACCGTCTGGCAGGGACCTTCCTGTTTGCCGGCTTGAGCGTCAGCCAGCTTAAAATCGTTGAAGGGTTCATGCATGACCGCAGCTATCTTCCTGATGAGGTGATTTTCGATGCCGGGGAAGACGGGCAAGCGCTCTATATCATTGTTTCCGGTCGTGTCCTGATCTGCCATGCGGGGCAGTCGGAAAAACCGATCGCCGTACTCGGTCCGGGAAATTTCTTTGGCGAAGTGGCGCTCCTGGACGATTCGCCGCGCTCGGCTCAGGCGAGGGCAGCCGAGAGGGCTGAAATCGCCGTCCTTTTTCGCGGCGATTTCGAGCGCCTGATGGAGTCCCACGCCCAGATCGCTTCCCGCATCGCCATGCAACTGGCCCGCCACCTTGGTCAGCGTTTGCGGCAAATGGTTTCCAACCAGCCAGGGGCGGTCGGCCAGCAATGAAACCCTCTACTGACGAATATCAGTCCGGCCCCATTGTCTGGGCGGGCATTATCGCCAGCACCTGCCTGATCCTCTTTCTCTTCCAGAAAATTCTCTGGCTGGTGGTGCCTTTTGTTCTCGCCTTGATCATTTACTACGCACTGCTGCCCCTCAAACTCCGTCTGGTGCTGTCCGGTATTTCCCACGATAGCGCCGCCGGAATTGTTGCCGGCGGGGCATTTGCCTTGTTTATTCTTTTTCTTGTTCTGGCCTTGCCTAAACTCGCCATAGAGGCCGTTTCCTGGCAGGATTCGGCCGGGCGTTACCTGGATGGCGGTCTCCATCTGTTGACCAGCACGTTGCGGCAGGTTGAAGAAAAAGTAGGGATGCTGGCCCAGGCCCATATGAGCGACGAAGTAGCCAGGCATATCGCCGAGCAGACCGACAGTTTTGCCCAGAAGCATCTGCCGGATGTTGCCGTGCTGGCTGCGGCCTGGGCGCCTTCGCTACTGCTGGCCCCGTTTCTGGCATTTTTCATGCTGCGCGACGGTTGGCGTTTCAAGCGTTTTCTCGGCAAAGCTGTGCCGAATGCCTTTTTTGAGCGCACCCTTTACCTCCTGGATCAAGTGGACCGGACCGCTCGCCTCTACTTTCTCGGTTTGATCGAACTCACCTTGCTCGACACCTTCTGTCTGGCCGGCGGCCTGTGGCTATTAGGCGTATCCGGCCCCTTGCTGCTTGGCCTGATGACGGCAGTTCTGGCCTGGATTCCCTACATTGGTTCGGTTCTTGGTTGCGTGCTGGTGGTATTGGTTGCCGCCACCGATTTTCCGGGAGACCCAAGCATGGCCTATGGCGCAGTTGGACTATTTGTCCTGGTGCGTTTGCTCGACGATTTCATTTTTATGCCCATGACTATCGGCAAGAGCCTTAATATGCACCCCTTGCTCACCGTGCTGATGATTTTTGTCGGCGGCGCGGTAGCGGGTGTTCCCGGCTTGATGCTGGTATTACCGGTTCTTGGGGTCGCCATGGTGCTCGGCGAAACCCTCGGCATGGTGGTGACTGATCCCCGTTTGCGCGCCCGGCACGCCTACGCCAAGGATTTGCGCCATCGCGAAGTGACGGCTGATCTGGGCAACAAAACCAATTGCCGCGACTAGAGCAGTTTTTATTGACATTTTTCAGAACGAGACACGAATGGCTGAGCTAATTTTTTACACGAAAATCGCATCCCTGGACAAATCAAAGCACGGCAAGCTGAAACTGAAGCCGGTGACTGATTTCAACTTTGCTGCCACGACCAATTCGGTTCCCTTGCTCGGGATTGAGTTTTCCGAAGCCGCCAAGGAATATCCGATAGCCTTTGTCAAAGGGGCTGACAGCGAATATTTGCCGGTGGCACTGCTCGGCCTTCGCGATGGCGAAAACCTGTTTGTGACCGCCGAAGGCAACTGGGATAGCCGCTACATTCCCACCTTTGTTCGCCGCTATCCTTTTGCACCGGCTGATGTGGGGGAAGGGCAAATGGTGGTGTGCATGGACGAAGCGGCAACCTGCCTGAACGAAGAGGAGGGCGATGCACTCTTCGCCGGTGACGAAACAACGCCCCTGGTGCAGCGTGTCATCAGCGTGTTGCAGGACTACCAAGGGCAAACCTTGCGCACCGCTGAATTTTGCAAACGCCTGGCCGATGCCGGTTTGCTGGTTGAATCAGGAACCCAGGCAAAGCTGCCGGATGGTACGGAATTTTCCTTGGGCGGCATCTACATGATCGACGAAGCCCGTCTCCAGGCCATGGACAAGGAAAAAGTTTTTGAACTTTTCGATACCGGGGAATTGGGCCTGGTTTACGCTCAACTGATTTCCATGGCCAATATTCAGCGCTTGTTTGAGCGTTTGCACGTTCGCCTCAAAGCCTGAACGGCGATTCCATCCCTGAAAATGGCTCGCATTGGCGGGCCATTTTTTCTGACATCACTAAACATTAGCAAAACAAGCATAGACGGCGCTTTCCGGGATAGGGATAATGCGCGCCTTGAGGTTGTTCGGGAACGC
>CAZHVZ010000166.1:0-4819 GCA_964536245.1 uncultured Rhodocyclaceae bacterium | reverse complement strand
CTGCGCCTGCACCACGAAAAGATAGAAGCGTGGATTCTGGAACAGGCCGGGGTGCAGTTCGTGGCCGATGTGGAACCGGGCAAGCTGCGCGTGGTGACTGCCTAGAATCGTTTTCGCCCCAGCTAGGCCGGGCTGCAATCCGACCGAAAAGCCAGTTCCCCCGCTGGCCTGCTGGGGCACCTTGTTCGGGGTTGCATCGGGGGATGCTGTGGCTAAGAAAAGGGCACCTGGCAAGACTGTTGCCGAGATATTGAGGCTTGCGGAGACACCATCAATACTTGACGCTGGCAAGCCGCTGCCGGACTTGTTCGAGCGGACAAGGTTGGATGAAGTGTTGGAGCGGACGAAGGCCGCCAGCGACCGCATGGAATCACCCGAGCTACAGCATTGGATGCAGACCGGCATTGCAGACTATGAGCGGGCATACAACGATGAATTGGCCCGGATTGCTGCCCGCGCAGACTATCAGGCACGCCAGCAACCCCAGGCCGAAGCGCCAGCCGTGGGGGAGTCCCAAGAACAGCGACAGGCCCGCCGCTATCAGGCTTGTATTGCCGCTGGGTTGACGATGCCGACCGACGATTATTCGCACCTACCGAGGGGAGTCGGTAGGCTGGCGAAGGCCGAAGGAATCACGCGGCAAGCTTTTGCCGAGGATGTGAAGGCACATATCCGGCGATTGAACGGAAGATAACGGAAGGTAATCGGCAGGCGCCTACCTGCCGATATGTGACAAGAATGGGCTTCCATGTTCAACAACCCCGAAAGGGTCAACATGGAAAAGCAAGCCGCTACACAGTTCCCGACACTGGAATCTGTGACCCGCCCCGCAGTGGACACCGCATCCGCTGCCCACTACCTTAACCGCCGCCCGCAGACCCTACGCGGATGGGCTTGTCATGAGGATGGCCCGCTGCGCCCCGTGCGTATCAATGGCCGCCTTGCGTGGCCGGTGGCAGACCTGCGCCGCGTGCTTGGGGTTGCGTAATGTGGGCCGCGCTGCAACGCCTGGCACTGCGTATCTGGTGCCACAGCCCCCGCCGCTGGTGGAGGGCTGGAAATTGAGAAAAGCCCCAGAACCGACCAAAGTGCAAGGGGCTTTTCAGAATCACCGACAGCAAGGCGATTCTATCAAGCCTGCCCGTTTTTTGGGCACTACAAACCCGCGACACCTGCGAGCCCTGGAGGTGCTTTTGCGCCGCCCGCTGCCGCGTGAAAGTCTCGACAGCGTGGCCGGTGCCAGCAACAGCCCCGAGCTGGTGGCCGAACTGCGCCGCCGTGGCCTTGATGTGCCATGCGAGCGAATCCACTTTATCGACCGTGACGGGCGGGACTGCCGCCCCGGCGTGTATCGCCTGAGCGAAGCCGACCGCCGCAAGGTTCACCAGTGGCAGGCAAGACAAGGGGGCCAACTATGAGCGCCGCACCCATGCACACCCTGCCGCCCAAGGTGGCCGCCGCCGTGCAGCAACTGCAATGGAGTCTGTTGACCCCTTCGCCCGCCCGGTGCTGGGGCTGCAATCGCACACGGTTGACCGTTGGAGCGTGGGCCGTGGCCGCGTACATGCCGCGAAACCCGGTTCACCCGCCTATGGCCTACCTGCTATGCCCAGGGTGCGCCAGCAACGACAAAGCCCGCAAGCGAGCCGCCCGGACCATCGAAACAAAATCCCGCGACCTGGCCGAACGGAGGGGCGCACCATGAGCAGCCATCAATTCATTGCCCCCGACCTGAGCCGCATTGCGCCGGAGCTTCGCGCCCTGCCGCGCTGGGTGGCGTGGCGTGCCGAAGGCAAACCCGGCGAAGCCCCGCGCAAGGTGCCGTATGACAGCAAAGCCTTGAATGCGAAAGCCAGTTCAACCGACCCGGCGACATGGGCGAGCTTTGCCGAAGCTGAAACCGCCTACCTTGAACGAATGGGCGAGCCGGACGCCTTCACCGGAGTAGGCATCGTCCTGGACGGCGACGGGCTGGCCGGGGTGGACATTGACCATTGCGTGATTGATGGCAAGCCCGACCCCGCCGCGCTGGCGCTGCTGGATTCGCTGGGGGCCGCCTATGTGGAGCTGTCACCATCGGGCACGGGGCTGAGGGCATTCGGCTATGCCGACAGCCTGGCAAGGGGCTGCAAAGGCAAGCTAGACGGCCTGGACGTGGAGCTATACACCACAGGCCGCTATCTCACGTTGACAGGGCAGACCATCAAGGCCGGGCCGATTGCGCCGTTGCGTGGCTTTGCCGGGCTGGCCGAACGCATCCGCTCAGACCGCAAGGTGAACCCCGAAACCGGCGAGGTTTCAATGGCCCCGCCCGACCAGCACCATGCGGAGCTGGTGCGCCGTGTTCTGACGGGCGACAACTTCCACGAAAGCCTGCGCGACCTTGCCGCTAGCCTGGTGGCGACCGGGATGCAGCCGGGGGGCGTGGTCAATCACTTGCGCGGCTTGATGGATGCCAGCGCCGCGCCGCGTGATGAGCGATGGGCCGCCCGGCGAGCGCAGATACCCGACTTGGTGAACAGTGCCAGCGCGAAATTTGAGCCGATGGATTTCACCGCACTGCTGGCGCAGTCCAAGGCCGCGAACGAGCCTCGATACAAGCTGCTGAACAGTGCCGACCTTGCCGCGCTGCCGCCGCTGCAATGGCGCATTCGTGGCGTGTTGCCTGCTGTGGGGCTGGCCGGGCTCTATGGCCCCAGCGCATCCGGTAAATCGTTCCTGGCGCTGGATATGGCCGCCGCAATTGCCGAGGGCTGCCGGTGGTTTGGCTGCCGGGTGGAATCCGCCCCGGTGGTTTATGCCGCATTGGAAGGCGAAGCGGGGTTCAAGCAACGCGCCCAGGCATGGGAAGCGCACCAAGGCCGAACGCTGCCCGCTGGCCTGCATATGGTGCTGCAACCGTTCAAGCTGACAGAGCCCCAGGACGTGCGCGACCTTGCCGCCGTGGTGCCTGCTGGTGCTGTGGTGTTCCTCGATACGCTGAACCGGGCCGCCCCGACTGCCGACGAAAACAGTTCTAAGGACATGGGCGAAATTCTGGAGGCTGCAAAGCGCCTGCAATCCATGACCGGGGGGCTGGTGGTGCTGATACATCACACGGGCAAGGATGCGACCAAGGGACTACGGGGGCACAGTTCCCTATTCGCTGCCCTTGATGCTGCCGTGGAAGTCTCACGCGATGGCGACCGCAGGGAATGGAAGGTAGCCAAGTCCAAGGACGGACAGGACGGGGACGCGCATCCGTTCAAGTTGCAGATTGAAATGCTGGGGCTTGATGACTATGGCGATGCCGTTACATCGTGCGTGGTGGCTGCCGATACCGCCGTGCAAGACGTGCGGGCCGTGAAGCTGCCCCAGGGTGGAAATCAAAAGGTGGTGCTAGAGGTGGTGCGCGGATTGCTCCAACAGGCCGGGCCGTTCAACACGCCGGGAGCCCCCGACACCTGCCCGCCTGGCCGCCCTGCAATCGAGCTTGAGCTATCCCTGGAGCGCATAGCCGAGCGCCTGACAGTGGCACCAGACCGCAGGGCCGAACGCGCCAGAGAGGCCGTTACCGGGCTGGTTTCGCGTGGCGTGCTGGGCTGTGACAAGGGCTGGATATGGCTGGCCTGACCTGTCGCATAGGTTCCCCGAAATTCCCCGAACTTCCCCGGTTCGGTGAATCCAAGGCCCGAAATTCCCCGCCCCCCCTATATAGGGGGAAGGGTTCGGGGAAAAATTCCGGGGAAGCCATCTTAGGTGCCCGTTTGGTGTGGCGCGAACTTGATAGAGCAAAGGATGTGCAGATATGACAGCCGCAAAGAAACGACCGCCCGGACGCTGGAAACCCGGTGAGAGTGGCAACCCCAAGGGACGCAAGCCGGGCACTGGTGAAGTGGCGAAGGTTCGCGCCGCCATTGCCGCCCGCGTCCCTGAGCTGCTGGCCAAGTTGATGGCGCAAGCACTAGAGGGCGACACCAGCGCCGCCCGCCTGTTGCTGGAACGTGCGGTGGCCCCGCTGAAGGCCGCAGAACAGCCCCAGGCCGTGAATCTGGCCGGGCACAGCCTGACAGACCAAGGCCGCGCCGTGCTGGCATCGGTGGCCCGTGGCGAGCTTGCGCCGGGGCAGGGTGCCGCGTTGCTCGGGGCTATTGGCACGCTGGCCCGCGTGAGTGAGATAGACGAACTTGAATCGCGCATTGCCGCGTTGGAGCAAAAGCATGGCAACACTTGAACCACGAATTGCCGCCCTGGAAAAGCGGGCCGGGGCTGGCGGGCGACTTGAGCGAATCCGCCTTGTCGGAATCCTCGCGAACGGCGACGAAGGCGAGAGCGCGGTTATCAAGGTTCCCCGCATTATGAAAAATGGTGATGTGGATTTTTCAGGCTTCACAGACGATGAGGTGCGCCGGTTGGCCCGCGTCCGAATTGAGGATGCCGACTGACGGTGAGCCCGATGCAATCGCCTGGACAGCCGCCCGCCTGCTGGCGCTGCAAGGGTTGCCCAGCGAAGCCGACCGGCTGGCAGAGCGCATTCTGAAGCCTGCCCACGGTGCACGCTACCTGCTGGCCGGGACGCCCGCCCGAATGGAACACCGACACGACGGGCCGCGACCCCCAGCCGCCCGGCGAACTGACCCAGCCTGAGAGCTGGGTTTTTTCATTGTTGGCCGGGGCTGGATTTGGGCAAGTTGCCTACAGATTGCCTACAGGAAGGAAGAACAATCCCAAAACAAAAAAGCCCACTACGTTTTAAGTAGCAGGCTTTCTATATTTGATATGGCATTAAGTGGTGGGTTCTGACAGGCTCGAACTGTCGACCTACGGATTAAGAGTCGGA
>CAZHVZ010000165.1:0-4981 GCA_964536245.1 uncultured Rhodocyclaceae bacterium | reverse complement strand
GAAAGTACGCTCGACGCCTTCGCCAGAAGAAATCTTGCGAACGGTGAAGCCGGAGTTGAGGCCACGGTTACGCTTGGCGATGACAACACCTTCGTAAGCCTGCAAACGTTCACGATTACCTTCCTTGACCTTCACTTGCACGACGACGGTGTCGCCGGGAGGGAAATCGGGGATGGTCTTGCCCAGACGGGCAATTTCTTCTTGCTAAAGTTGTTGAATCAGGTTCATGTGAGATCCTTTAGTTTCAAATATTTACTCACCGCATTGCTCCTCTCCGGAAAGCTCCGTGAGGAGTTGCGCTTCTTCTGCACTCAAGGTGCGTTGCGCCAGCCATGTTGCAAACAGCTCCGGACGGCGCCTCCGGGTTCGGGCCAGCGACTGTTTCAGCCGCCAGCGGCGAATTCTCTTGTGGTCACCGGACAGCAATGCAGCCGGCACACCTTGTCCTTCATACCACTCGGGCCGCGTGTAGTGCGGGCAGTCAAGCAGGCCCGTCACGAACGAATCTTCCACCGCCGAAGCAGCATCGCCCAGCACTCCCGGCTACTGGCGAACCACGGCATCAATCAGGGCCATGGCCGGCAGCTCACCACCGGAAAGCACAAAATCTCCGATCGATATTTCTTCATCCACGGCGCGCTCGATCAGACGCTCGTCGATTCCTTCATAGCGGCCACAGAGCAGGATCATGCCCTCCTCTCCAGCCGCCAGTTGCATCACCCGCTCATGGCTGAGCGGCTTACCCTGCGGCGAAAGGTAGATGACCCGGCTTCCGGCCTGGCCAGCCTCACGCTGCGCCGCTTTGGCTGCGGCAATCGCCTTGTCCAGAGGACCCGGCTGCATGACCATTCCCGGCCCGCCGCCAAAGGGGCGATCATCCACCCGACGCCAGGCATTTTCGGCAAAATCCCGGGGATTCCAGCCCTGCCAGGCCCAACGGCCTTCTTCCAGCGCCCGTCGGGTAATACCGCACTGCGTCACCGCCGCGAACATTTCCGGAAAGAGGGTGATGCAGTCGAAGCGGATCATTCGCTTTCGCCAGCGCGAGTTGTCGGCCAACTCACCAGTCGCTCCCCCACTCTACCCGGATCAGCCCGGTTTGCTTCTCCACGGCCAGCACCACCGAATCGACAAATGGCAGCAAACGCTCGCTTCCATCCTCGGCCACGATGCGCAACACATCGTTGGCACCGGTTTCGAGCAAGCCGGCCACCTTGCCCAGTTGCTCGCCAGCCGTATTCACTACCGCCAGGCCGATCAGGTCGGCCCAGTAATACTCATCGGCATCGGTCGCCGGCAAAGCCTCGCGTGGCGCACCGACCAGGATGCCCTTGGCGGCTTCGGCAGCGGTCCGATCCGGCACGCTGTCAAGCAGCACAATCACGCCTTTACCATGAGCGCGCATGCCCTTCAGCTTGCTCTCGCGCCACGGGCCGCCTTCGCGCCCCAGCCACCAGACCGGCATTTTTGCCCAACTGAGCGGATCATCCCCGAAAGGATGCAACCACAGCCAGCCGTGAATGCCGTATGGGTCGGCCAGCCGCCCTAAAACGACAAATTCGCTATCGGGCAAGGTAAAACTTAAGCAGCCTGCTTGGCAGCGTATTGCTTGACCAGGCGGGCAGCCGTCGGGGACAGCTGGGCGCCGTTCTGCTTCCAGTATTCCAGACGATCCATGGCAACGCGCAGACCCTCTTCGGTTGCGGCGGCAACCGGATTGTAGAAACCGATACGCTCGACGAAACGGCCATCGCGGCGATTACGGGAGTCGGTCACGACCATATTGTAGAAAGGACGCTTCTTGGCGCCGCTACGAGCAAGACGAATAACAACCATGGGAATTCTTTCGTGCTTTAAAAAAGAGCGGAATTATAACGCTTTTTCCATGAAAAACAATTTACTTGGCGCAACCGGAAGACAGGTTTCAGTTCAACAGATCGTTCGACCCGCAGCCAACCCGCACATTCCCCCAGTGTCGGCCGGCCACCACGATCGGCAAGGCGATATCGCAGAGCAATTCGCCGGTATCCCGAACGTAGGTGCGCACCAACAAGGGCGAGGTGTTTTTCGCTGCCCGCAGCTCGCCGGGATTCTCGAACTTGCGGCAGGTACGGTTGCCCACCAGGTCCACCCCGTTGTCGCCGGTCAGCGGTTTGGAAAATTTCAGATTGTGCGCCGACAGGTAACCATCGACATTGACGCCTACCGCATAGGCACAACCGGGCACGGCATGGAGACAAGCCTCCAGATAGGACTGGCAGCGGCGGGTGTATTCATCCCCCCAGGCCACTTTATACTTGGGCGGTACGCTGCTGCCCGAGGGGCGATAGTTGCGGTCAAAGATATCAACTCCGGCCCGCTGCATGTCCTCCAGCTGGCTTTGCAGGGCATCGCGCAACTCCCTGCTGCGATCGACAATCCGGTCAAAAGCGCCATCTCCGATCTTGAAACGGGAAACCAGCTCCTGCACCGCCTCGGTGGCCAGGGTCAAGCCGCCGGTGCGCTCCTCCGAATCCGCCATATGCCGCGCCACATCACCGGACAAGGTATGGATATGGGTCACATTTTCATGCACCTGGTTATTGGTCGCTGAAAGCTCTTCCATGGCACTGGCAATATGCAGAAGCTGAACACCGGTACGCTCGAAATCGCCGACCATTTGCTCAAAATGCGCCGCCGAGCGACTCACCACCACCCTGGTCTGCTGCACATCGGAGTTGATTTCCTCATTCTCGGCCCGGGTGTTGCCAACCAGGGAAAGCATGCCGCCGATATTGCCGGTGATCTCCGCCGAGGCAGAATTGACCCGCTCGGCCAACTTTCGCACCTCATCCGCCACCACCGCAAAGCCCCGCCCCGCCTCCCCGGCCCGTGCCGCCTCGATGGCGGCGTTGAGGGCCAGCAGATTGGTCTGATCCGCCACATCGCGGATCAAGGCAGCAATCTGGTTGATACTGGCAGAACGGCGCGACAAGTCATCCACCGTCTGATTGAAGCGCAATACCTTTTCTCCGACGACATTGATTTTGTCGGCGATCCCCTGCATTTCCCGCAGTGAAATCCGCGCACTTTCCAGATTGGTGCTGGTGGAATCAGAAATGATCTGGGTGCTGTTCGACACCTCATCTATCGCCAGGGTCGCTTCGGTACTGGCCGTAAACACCTGCTCGGTCATATCCACCTGCCGGCGCGCACTCCTGCCGGTCTCTTCAACCCGGCTCTTCACCAGCACGGCCTCGCGGGCAATGGAAATGCTCATTTTGCGTATTTCGCTGATGATCTGACGCATCTTGGCAGCAAAGCGGTTGTAGCTCTCAGCCATCTGGCGGAACTCGTCGTGGGACGTAATGTGCATATCCTGGGAAAAATCCCCGGCCCCCTTGGCAATTTCATCAAATACCGAAATCACCGAACGTACCGGATGCAGGATCAGGTGGCGCAAATAGAGAATCTGGGCAATATTCCACAATAGGGCAATGCCACTTAGAACCAGCACGATGGTCAACCCGCCATCCAGAGCCTGGTGAATCGACTCTGCCACCTCCGGCGCCACCCGCCCCCTCGCCAGCGCCGCCGCAATGGCGCTCTTCTGGTCCAGCCAGACCAGGACATAGCCGAGATTGACCAGAGAAAGCAGCATGAAACTGGCCAGTTTTTTGGACAGGCTGCTCCAGAAGGTTTTTTCCACCCATTCGTACATCGCCGACCATGCGGGCATTGTCTTCACTCCTCATACGCGCCTCACCAGACAGAGTGAAGCCCAGGCACACTGGCAAGCCCGCCACTGGTAAATTGGTCGGACCACTAATTAGAGCAGTTTAATCATCCATCAAGGGGGCGATAATTGGTATTTACCCTTGCTCGCCGCCATCGCAGACGGCAATGGTCTTACCACTGGCGCGTCGATGGAAAAACTGATCACCAATCCCGGCACGCGACCACGGCGAACCAACCCAGTGAGAGCCAAATGAAGTACCATCCGGGCCGATTCATATTTCACAGCCGCAAATTACGTTTCACATTGTGGGAATTTGTTCATAACGCAATGTTTTTACGGAAAAACATTTTGTCTTATGTCTTATATAAGACTATTGCTGCTGTGCAAAAAAATCTCTATACTGCATCCCCATCGACACAGGGAAACTTTCCCGAAGTCGCTGAACGAATCCCAACCGATAACCTGTGAGGACTACACACATGAGCACACGCGAACAGCAAATCGCCGCCCTGGAAAAAGACTGGGCTGAAAACCCCCGCTGGAAGGGCATCAAGCGCGGCTACTCCGCCGCCGACGTGGTCCGCCTGCGCGGTTCTTTCCAGGTCGAACACACCCTGGCCCGTCGCGGTGCCGAAAAGCTGTGGGATCTGGTGAACAACACCCCCTACGTCAACTGCCTGGGCGCCCTGACCGGCGGTCAAGCCGTGCAGCAAGCCAAGGCCGGCATCAAGGCCATCTACCTGTCCGGCTGGCAAGTCGCCGCTGACAACAACGAATACGCCGCCATGTACCCGGACCAGTCCCTGTATCCGGTGGACTCCGTGCCGAAGGTTGTCGAGCGCATCAACAACGCTTTCAACCGCGCCGACGAAATCCAGTGGTCCAAGAACATCAATGCCGGCGATGCCGGTCACGTCGAATACCACCTGCCGATCGTGGCTGACGCTGAAGCCGGTTTCGGTGGCGTGCTCAACGCCTACGAACTGATGAAGGCGATGATCCGCGCTGGCGCCGCCGGCGTGCACTGGGAAGACCAGCTGGCTTCCGTCAAGAAGTGCGGCCACATGGGCGGCAAGGTGCTGGTTCCGACCCAGGAAGCCATCCAGAAGCTGATCGCCGCCCGTATGGCTGCCGACGTCTATGGCGTGCCGACCTTGGTCATCGCCCGTACCGATGCCGAAGCCGCTGACCTGCTGACTTCCGATTACGACGAGAACGACACGCCCGTCCTGCCTGGCGAGCGCACCGCCGAAGGCTTCTACA
>CAZHVZ010000164.1:2644-5141 GCA_964536245.1 uncultured Rhodocyclaceae bacterium | reverse complement strand
AGGCGGTTCGACTGGGCATAGGAAACAGCCAGGTCCACCAGCCCATTCACCAAAAGCTGACGGCCAGGATCGAGGTCGACGGCCGGGTGATCCCGGTTGATCCAGTCGGCCGGCCGGGCAAAGTCATGGCCCTGGTACGTCAGGTCCACGCCAAGATCCTCGTTCAGGATCCGCTTCGCTTCCTTGGCTGTCGCTTCCGTGATGAACCAGCTCGAGCGCAAAGTGCCGCGCTCGGTCTTGCCAAAAACCGACGCAGCAAAAGGATCGCGCTCGCCAATGCTAGTGAACAGGGCTTCGATCTCATCGGCAGTGAAAGCACGCGGCTGATCCAGGAGGGAAAGAATCGACATCCCATCGACAAGCGTCGAGCGCCGCTTGGGAATCCGGGGGTAGGGATTCTGCTCATCTTCGCCGCGGTCATGCATGCCGAGCTCGGCCGAGTCGCGAGGATCGCCATGCAAGCGAATCGAATCAAGCATCTGGGAACCAAGACTCAAGGAATCGCGCGCCGACGAGCCGAGCTCGAGGTCGTCGCGCGAATCGCCAAGAACAGCATCGAACCGCACATTGCCAAACGGATCAATGAACATCTCGCGCTCGGGAGCAGGCGCGGCCTTCGCCCTGGAGGGGCGCCGGCCGGCCCAGGCCATCGGATCGAGGCCGTGCGCAAGCTGGAGGTAGGTCAACTGCTCAAGGTCCACCACAGAGCCCGCAGAGGCTGTGTCGGCGAACGCAAGAATTTCGCGCTTGATCGAAGCGTCGGCTGCGTACTTCTCGACGTAGCCATGGATCAAGTCGCGAGTGGGAACACGAAGCGACTCCATCATCCCCTGATCAAAACGCTGACGGACAGACGAAAGGCCATCAAGCCGCCCGTTCAGCGAGTTGGTGAAATACCGATTCGCATCGCCTTGAAGATCGGCCTGGACGCCAGGCTGCAGGAAAACCGGATCGTCGCCAGAATCCGGCTCGATCTGGTCAAGCCCACGCATCAGAAAAAGGCCGATGCTTCAGGAAAGAATCGCTCTTCAGACCCAATGAAAAAGCCGTCAGAAGGAAGCGAACCAGCCGCGGCAGCATCTGAAGCTGCGACGCCAGGGATGGTGGCCTTGCCGGAAGAGACGTCACGGAGAAACGCGCGCCAACGATCCTGGGCAAGGACCAAGGTCTCGTCCTCGGATCGGGGAAGGTAACCCCGGCGCGAGACCAGATAGGAGATCGCAATCTGCTCGCAGCAGTTTCGAAGAAGCGAGAGGCCGGAAGCCACCGTCGTCACGACGGGCACCACATGGACCGTCTGGAAAAAACCGTCCATGAAACCGGACGCTTCCTCCAGGGCCGCAAGGCATCGAGCCTCAACAACAGCTGGGTCATGCGTCGACGGATCGGCGCGACGAGACGCATGGCGGGTCAAAAGGGAGGCGCCGTAACTCTCGACAAGCTGCAGGTAGGTGGAATAGGCCATGAGCCCAATGTAAAGAAAACGGCCATGGGGCGGTTCATGAATCGTGAAACCGCCCCATGTCGGGCAGGAGGACAAAATGGCATCGCCACTCGAACTTCAGATCGAGAAGACCAGGAAGACCAACAGAAGCCTGGCCGAATTCGTGGAAATCAGTGTCCAGGAAGAAATCGACGCCGGCGTGCGGGAAAGTTTCGTCACCTCCAAGTGGCTCCAGCGCCTGGCAGGAAATGCCAAATGAACATCCTGAAACGAATTTTCAAGAAGCACCGTTCGGAAACGGAAATCCTGCTCTCCACGCTCGACAGCATCGCCTTCGTCGCGCTGCACGGGCAAGAGCTGGACCGGTGGCTGGCCAAAATCGAATACCACAAGCTGCGGAACAACATGCTGAACGGAAGGATCAAAAATGCGGAATCACGGATGAAGCTGATCCACGCGAAAGTCTCGCAAGACCTGGAAGCAAGAATCCAGAAGAAATGAAGCCGGGGGCGCCGCCTCCAGAGTTGATGTAGGCGACGCCCCTGGCCTACTGAACAAGGGGAACACGAGAACAAGGAGAAAGACAATGGGACTCAACAAGTGCATGTTCATCGGACGCCTCGGCGCCGACCCGGAAGTGCGCGAAACACCGAACGCGCAGGTCGCAAACATGCGGATCGCGGTGACCGACACCTGGAAGGACAAGAACGGCCAGAAGCAGGAATCCACCGAATGGATCCCGTGCGTCGCATGGCGCAAGCAGGCCGAAATCGCACAGCGCTTTCTCCGCAAGGGCTCCAAGATCTACGTCGAAGGCAAGTGGAAGACCCGCAGCTGGGAAGACAAGAATGGCGGCGGCAAGCGCTACACGACCGAACTGGAAGTCGAGCGCTTCGAAATGCTCGACGGCAAGCCGAGCCCGCGTGAGGAGATCGTCATCGAGGCCGCCGGCAGCGTGCGTCTGCCCACCCTGCGCAAAGGCGACTTCAAACTCGTTGGCAAGGAGCTCTTTAATCTCGCCAGTGATCCTTATGAAAAGACCGACATCGCCGC
>CAZHVZ010000164.1:1445-2634 GCA_964536245.1 uncultured Rhodocyclaceae bacterium | reverse complement strand
CAAAGGGAAAAACACATCAACGAACAGAAAGCACCGCGCCAGGTTGGATGGCGTAAGGGCGAAGGAGCGGTGGAGCCCCCACCAAACCATTTATGAGTCGAGGAAACCATGGACATGTTCATGCGTCTCGTCGAGATCTTCGGATTTGAGCTGGAAGACGCAAGTCAGGCGCCGAAGAACTTGACAAGCGATGACGATCGGCAAAACCGCGGGAAAATGGATTCCGTATGGCTTGCAATCGATTCATCAGAGACCGAGGCTGATTGCCCGTCTGCAGGGCCAAAGAAAAAAGCAGCTCAAACCAGCCCTTGAGGTCTTCGCGGGCTGGAAGGACGAGTAGCTCAACCAGGTAGAGCCCCGGGACGCCGGGAGGTTTCAGGTTCGACTCCTGCCTCGTCCAATGCGGATCCGCACACGCGGAAACCGTTACGGGCTCCTGGCCCACCACGCCCCGGAGGCGCGGGTCAGGAGCCCAGCTTGCCGGTACAGCTCAATTGGTAGAGCAGCGGAATCATAATCCGAAGGCTTCCGGTTCAAATCCGGATACCGGCATTCATCCAGGAGGATCCATGCCCAAAGAAGAGACAAGAACTGTCAGACGAGTCAAATTGTTCGATAACGAAATCAGCGGGAAGACCTACATGAGCGCAGAAGTCGCACCCCAGCAAATCGGCGCAGAGGAGAGCTTCTGAATCTCTACCAAAGTTTCAAGCCACCAGCACGAATTCGAATCATCGGAGCGATAATCAAAATCGCCCGATGGCTCGCAAGGCCGCGAATCGGAAAGCACAAATTCGGAGAGCACTATGACATAATCGTCAGCGGGAAAATCAGCTCGCTCGAAGAAAGCATTGGGCTTGGAAGGCTCGATCATGGAATCTTGATGGTCAACGGATTCGAGATCGCAGAATACCAAGACGAAGAACACAAAAAGATCGCCGATGCGATCAATCAAATCACAGGAGAATCAGCGTGAACGCAAGAATCTGGAAGAAACGCGAAGGCAAGGAATTGACCTTGCTGCTCAATCACATGAATGACGCCAAATTCGCCGGCGCCGAAGTCAACGGGAACGAGGTCACAACGATCTACCTCTGCTTGCAGCGCCCGTTCAAGGACGAAAAGATCAACCTGAAAATCATCAAGAACGCGTATTCGTCAGATCTGCAGATCTTCGAAGAACGCCGTC
>CAZHVZ010000164.1:873-1414 GCA_964536245.1 uncultured Rhodocyclaceae bacterium | reverse complement strand
GATCAAACTAGGCTGCGCCAGGAGGATCAAGGAAGCCATCGACAACCTGCCTGAAATGGTGGACAGCGAGCAGTACCTGAGCGACCTGCGCCACAACTGCGAGCTGAAGGTCAAAGCCAAGATCCAGAACGGGCTTCACCTTCCGATAGGAGTCAATGAGCTGCGCGAAAGCCGCGTCGCGATCTACGAAGTCATGGATCGGGCCAGCGAAGCCGGAATCAGCTTCGAACGCAAGCCAGCTCCCAAGCACGACGCCAACGAAATGCCGTTCTGATGCAGGCGGTCAAGAAAGGCGTCTGGCTGCCAACGCCAGAAGAACTGCTCGCCGAAAGCGTCCTGATCGACGAGGCGCGACTTCTGAAGCCGCTGGTGGGCACCAGCGACGACGACACCCGCCGTCTGTGGCTGGAAGCCCGCAAGCAGTCGATCGGAGCATCCGACGTGTCGGCCATCATGGGCACGGCAAACCCCAAGTACCAGAGCCGCTACAAGCTCTGGAACCAGAAGATGGGCCTTCTGCCCCTGGACACGGACCAATCCC
>CAZHVZ010000164.1:0-753 GCA_964536245.1 uncultured Rhodocyclaceae bacterium | reverse complement strand
GCACAACCTGTTCCCGTGGCTGACCGCATCCGTCGACCGCGCGCTGGTGCTGGATGCCGGATCAGCGGTTCAAGGCCAAGAATTCAAGGACATGGCCCAGACAGAACTGCTCTGGATCCCGATCGAGATCAAGAACGTGTCGGAATACAAAACGGACGAATGGGGCTTCGCCTCGATCCCCGAGATGTACTACGACCAGGTGCAGGCGCAGCTGGAGGTCACAGCCAAGCCCAGGGCGCTCGTGCTGGCCATCTTCGGTGGCAACCGGATGGAAGTCTACACCGTCTGGCGCGACGTCATCAGGGGTGCCCAGATCACCACAGCGGCCGCTGAATTCTGGGACTCGCTGGCAACAGGCGATTGCCCGCCACCGGACGACTCGGAAGCAACGGAAGACGCGCTGAAGCAGCGCTTCCCAAGCGCCAACGGATCCGAAATCACCATGACCGCGGAGATGGAAACGCTCTGCGCCATGATGATCCAGTGCGACGAACGAGCCGAAGAAGCCATGCGGCAGAAAATGGAGCACACCAACGCGCTCCGGGCAGCCATGGGCGATGCGACCAAGGCGAAATCCGCGCTCTACTCGATCAACTACAGCAACCGCGAGATCAGCGTGATCGACCGGGAAGCTGCGATTGCGGCACTGAAAGCGGCAAGACTGCCATTCGGCTATGAACAAGCCGTTCACGCCATCCGCTCTCTGCCCGCCGTGCAGGTGGGGGTGAAGCCGTTGGAGTGGGAAATTGTGCC
>CAZHVZ010000163.1:4765-5180 GCA_964536245.1 uncultured Rhodocyclaceae bacterium | reverse complement strand
TTCTGCTTGACCCATTTGACGCGGTCGAGAACGCCCTGCGAATGACCGTGGGCAGTGTCGACCACGATGACATCAACGCCCGCCTCGGCGAGGAGCGCGACGCGCTCTTCGGTTCCGGCCCCGACACCGACTGCGGCACCGGCACGCAGGCGGCCGGAAGCGTCCTTGTTGGCCAGCGGGTGTTCGGTGGACTTGAGAATATCCTTGACGGTAATCAGGCCGCGCAGGGTGAAGTCGTCATCGATCACCAGAACCCGTTCCAGGCGGTGCTTGCGGATGAGTTCCTTGGCGTCCTCGACACTGGCCCCCTCCTTGACCGTCACCAGACGCTTGCGCGGCGTCATGATCAGTTTCACCGGCTGGTCGAGATTGGTTTCAAAACGCAGATCGCGGTTGGTAACGATACCCACCACCT
>CAZHVZ010000163.1:0-4755 GCA_964536245.1 uncultured Rhodocyclaceae bacterium | reverse complement strand
GGCAAAAACATTTTTTTAAAATATAGCTCAATTTCTTCTTCGTCCATTTCGTAATAGTTGTATGCGACTTTGTCCTTTGCAAATACTGCAATGAATGCTCTTTTAATACTGCGACCTTCAACTTCATTGAGTAGCTTCACGTAGGCTGCCACTTGCGCCTTGTATTCATCGTATATGGCCGGCTTCTCTTCGTCTCCCTCTTCCTTCTTCTTCACCTCGGCCGGGCCGATCTGTTCGGCGAGCAGATCCCAGAGTTCATCGCCGTGCGCGTTGAGCGAGACCACCTTGCCGGTCTTGTCGATTACCGGCAAACCGGAAATGCGGTGCTGACGAGTGATTTCGAGCACGTCGCGGACGGTCATGGTCGGCGCAACGGTGATCGGATCCTTGAGGATGCCGGACTCAAACCGCTTGACCTTGGCCACCTCTACCGCCTGGGCCTTGGGAGAGAGGTTCTTGTGAATAATCCCGATGCCGCCTTCCTGAGCCAGGGCGATGGCCAGCCGGCCTTCCGTCACCGTATCCATGGCGGCGGACAATAAGGGCATATTGAGGGATATATTGCGCGTCAGTTTGGTAGCGAGGCTGACATCGCGAGGCAAAATCTGGGAATGGGCAGGGACGAGCAGGACGTCGTCGAAAGTCAGGGCTTTTTGCAATAGTCGCATGGCCTTTGATCCAAGGTCACAAAAACGTATTATACCGAAAACTTTCCTTTCTCCGGATGACCATGAAAGCTCCCATGAAACCCTGCCTTGTTCTGTTTGCCGGGCTCGTCGCTCTCTCCGCCCTCACCCCTGTTGCAGCCCAGACCTACCAATGGAAGGATAGCAGCGGTCGTACCATCATCTCCGACACCCCTCCGCCTAACAGCGTGAAAGACAAGCGCAGCGTCAGCTCGGCTCCTGCGGCTCCCGTCGCCAGCAGCCCGGACAAAGCGCTGGCTGATCAAAGCCTGGAATTCAAGAAACGTCAGCAGGAAAACAAGGAAAAGGCCGACAAGGGCGCCAAGGAACAGGCCGCTGCCGCCGAGCGCAAGGAGAACTGCGAAAGGTCACGGCGCCAGCTGTCGGTCCTGGAATCCGGCCAGCGCATGTCCACCACCGATGCCAGCGGAGAACGCCGCTATATTGACGACACCGAGCGCCAAAAGGAAATTGAGCGCTCCCGCAAGATTATTGCTGATAGTTGCAAGTAACAGCGCTGCATCAGGCCTCCGGGGCGTCGCTGTCCCCGGCGCCTTTTTTCATGACCTTGCCTTCGGCGGCCCGTTGCTTGCGGACTTCCTTGGGGTCGGCAATCAGCGGGCGATAGATTTCGATTCGGTCTCCGTCCCGCAGCACCGTATCCACCTTGCTCAGCTTGGCGAAGACGCCGAACTTGTTTTTCTTGAGGTCGATTTCGGGGTATTTCACGAGCAGGCCAGAAGCCTCCAGCCCCTGTTGCAGGTTCGCCCCGACCGGTAATTTGACACTGACCAACTCCTGTTTGCTGGCCTGAGCGTAGCAAACCTCGACCTTGATGGTTTCAGCCATTTTTTTCTCCATAAATCTGTGCCGCCCGCCGGACGAAGGCATCGACAAAGGTACTGGCGATGTGGTTGAACACCGGTCCGATCACCTTCTCGAACATTTTGCTGGAAAACTCGTAGTGCAGCCGGAACTCGATCTTGCAGGCATTTTCGGCCAGGGCCTTGAAGTGCCAGGTTCCTTCCAGCCGGCGAAACGGCCCGTCCACCAGGCGAATTGCCATTGAACGCGGGGCGTCCTTGTCGTTCTCCGTCGTAAAGTGGGATTTTACGCTGTGATAATTGATGTGCAGCGTGGCCACGGTGCGACGTTCATCGCGAAATTTGACCTCCGTGTGGCTACACCAGGGTAAAAAAGCCGGATAGTCCTCACAGCAATCCACCAGATCGAACATTTGTCGCGCCGAGCGTTCGATGAGCACTGATTTTTCGACGAGAGCCATGCGACGACGATTTTCCCGAATCCTGTAGAATGGGCATTTTAAAGGATCGTCGCCGGCATGAGCATCACGGTTAACAAAAAAGCCTTTCATGACTACTTCGTCGAGGAGAAATACGAGGCCGGTCTCGCCCTCCAGGGCTGGGAGGTCAAGGCGATCCGCGCCGGACGGATGAATATCAAGGAATCCTACGTCATCATCAAGAATGGCGAAATTTTCCTCATCGGCATGCATATCACGGCCTTGCCAACGGCTTCCACCCACGTCAATCCCGATCCGACCCGTACCCGCAAGCTGCTTCTGCACAGCGAAGAGATCATGAAACTGATCGGCAAGGTGGAACGGGCCGGATACGCCTTGATTCCCCTGGACCTGCATTACAGCCACGGACGCATCAAGCTCGAAGTCGGCCTCGCCAAGGGCAAGAAACAGCACGACAAGCGGGCCGACGCCCAGGAAAAGGATTCAAAACTGGAAGCTGCCCGTTTCATGAAGGATCGGCAACGGTAGTCGCCGCTCCCCATTAACGCCAGTCCGTTTGCGGCAGGATAATCCGCAAACAAACCCCCTCGTTCTTGCCGGGTACCCATTCAACACGCCCCCCCAACACTCCGCTGCTCAGGCTGTGTACCAGGTAGAGGCCCAATCCGCAGCATCCCTGGCCGAGTTTGGTGGTAAAAAACGGATCAAATGCGTGTTTGTGCACGTACTCGTCCATTCCGCACCCATCATCGGAATAGGCAAGAATGACTTCCTGTTCGTGTTCCTCGCTTGAAAACCGGATACTCCCCGACGTTCGTTCCGGAAAGGCATGGATCAGCGCATTGTCCAGCAAGTTCTGGACAATCTGTTCAAAAGCCCGCCGGCTGGCACGCAGAACAAGTGTGTTGGAAACATCGTTGCACAGCTTGATCTGCATGGCCTGCAAGCGCCCGGAAAAGCAGCCGAACACCTCGTCAATGACCTGAGCCGGCGAAAAGTCGGAGACTTCATCGTCGTGCCGGTTTGCTGCTACTTCCCGGAAGCGCTCCACGAGACGGGAAGCACGGCCGAGATTGCCGGTCAACATGTCGATGGCGGGGTTGCTTGCCGAAACAAACCTTTCCAGAGAAGATCTTTTCAGGGACTGTTGCTGAAAACCTGCCGAAATCGCCTTGATTTCCTCATCCAGTGTCGAAGCCATGAGCACGGCATTGCCAAGGGGCGTATTCAATTCATGGGCGATTCCCGCCACCAGGCGACCAAGAGAGGCCAGTTTTTCCGCTTCCACCAATTGCCGCATGGCTTGCCTGAGCTCGGTGTGGGATTGCTGAAGCCGCTCCCATTGTTCTCTCTCCGCCTGTTCGGCGAGCTTGCGTGCCGAGACATCCTGCAAGGTTTCCAGGGCGCCGATCAGGCGACCCGATGAATCGTGCAAGGGGGCAGCAGTGAAATACAGCCAGCACCCATGGCCCTTCATGTTCGGAAAATAGTCTTCCGCTTCATAAGCACCGGCAATCAGGCTGGACGGTTGATATTTGCCGGCATAATGCATGGCTATGCTCGAATCATGCCCGCCCTCCACCACCAGGTCAGCCATGGTTGGCCGAGGCGAGTCATAAAAAGCACGCCAGGCCGCTGTTGAACCGATTATTTCAGCCGCCGCGATATTGCACAGGTTTTCGCAGGCCTGATTCCAATGGGTAACCCGGTGCTCGGCGTCAATGACAAAGGTCGGCACCGGGCTGCCATCGACGATTTGCGAAAGAAGCCGTTCGCTTTCCAGGATGGCCCGTTGAGCGACCCGAAGCCGGGTAATATTTCGCCCAACCCCTCGGTAACCGCAAAAACGACCGTTCCGGTCAAAAAATGGCATGCCGCTGACGGAATAATGCTGCAGGCTACCGTCCGCTCCGGGAACTTCATATTCAAAATTGTGGAAGGGTTGATGAGCCTGGCAAGCCGCAATATGGCTGGCCAACTCTTCGGCGGAAATGCCGCGAATAGGCATTTCCCAACGCCGCTTACCGAAAAAATCCGATTGGCTGCGCCGCAGTTTTTCCGGGGAAAGCCCATAAAAACAGGTAAAGCGGAATTCGGCGTCCTGTTCCCAGAACCAGTCGGAGGAAAGCTCGGCAAAACCGCGCAGGATGGCAAGCTCCTCTTCCAGTTCGGCGATCCTGTCAGCTTCGTTTTCCGAATTCCTTTTTGAGTGTTTCATGCCCGGCTCCCGATTAGCCATGCTCAACGATAGGCGCAAATAGGACAAATAAAAAGCCCGCCGGAAATCCCCGGCGGGCTGCTCAGAAGAACTACGGTATCAGGCCTTGTGGCTCGCCAGCCGTGTCCAGGTGTCAACCACCGTATCCGGGTTCAGGGAAATGCTGCTGATCCCCTGGTCCATCAGCCATTCGGCCAGATCGGGATGATCGGACGGCCCCTGGCCGCAGATGCCGATGTACTTGCCCTTGGCCTTCGCGGCGGAAATGGCCATGGCCAGCAGCATTTTCACCGCCGGGTCGCGTTCATCGAAAAGATTGGCCACCAGGCCGGAATCGCGATCAAGACCGAGGGTGAGCTGGGTGAGGTCGTTGGAGCCGATGGAGAAGCCGTCGAAAATTTCCAGGAACTGCTCGGCGAGCAGGGCATTGGAAGGGATTTCGCACATCATGATCAGCTTCAGTTCGTTCTCGCCCTGCTTCAAGCCGTGTTCGGCCAAGAGATCGACCACCGCCTGGCCTTCGCCGACGGTACGCACGAAGGGCACCATCAGCTGCACATTGGTCAGGCCCATTTCCTCGCGCACCC
>CAZHVZ010000162.1:1122-5181 GCA_964536245.1 uncultured Rhodocyclaceae bacterium | reverse complement strand
GGCGCCATGTTCATGTGGGGAGGCACCTGGATCGCCGGGCGGGTCGTGGCGCAGGAACTGCCTGCGCCGCTGGCCGCGCCGGCCATCCGCTTCCTGCTCGCCGGGCTGGCTTTGGCCGGCTACGCGCTGCTTACGGAAGGACGCATCCCGCGCCCGGCGACGAGCGGCGAATGGGGAACCGTAACGGGGCTGGCTTTGACCGGCATCTTCATTTATGCCCTGTGTTTTTTCTATGGGCTGAAACACATCACCGCTGGCCGGGGTGCCCTGGTCGTTGCCCTGAACCCGGTGGTGGCCGCCGTGGCCGCCTGGTTTCTCGGCCAGGAGCGGATGAACCGACGCAAGGCGGCGGGTATCGCCATCGCCCTGACCGGCTGCCTGACGGTCATCGGCAACGGCAATCCCGTGGCCCTCCTGCACGGCGCCGTCGGCCTCGGCGAGTGGCTGATTATTGGCTGCGTGCTGTGCTGGACCGCTTATACCTTCATTGGCCGCCGTGCCACCAAAACCTTGTCGCCCCTGGCCGCCACCCTGTGGGCCAGCCTGCTCGGCGCGCTGTTCATCGGGCTCACCGCCCTGGTGCAAGGCGGCACCGAGCTGGCGACCTGGTCTCCGGAGGTGTGGGCCAGTGTCGTTTTTCTGGCCATCGGCGGCACCGCCCTCGGCTTTACCTGGTTTGCCGACGGCGTCAAACGGCTGGGTGCCGCCAAGGCTTCGGCTTTCGTCAACCTGGTCCCGGTTTTCGCGGTCCTGCAAGCGGCTGTCTTGCTCGATGAGCGACTCGGCCTGCCCGTCCTTGCCGGTGGCTTGCTGGTCATTGCCGGGGTCTGGCTAACTACAACATTTTCAGAGAGAAGAGCATGATTCTTACAACCGAGCAGGAAATGATCCGCGACACCATGCGTGCCTTTGCCCAGGAGCGCCTCGCCCCCTTTGCCGCCGAATGGGACAAGAACCACACTTTCCCGGCGGAAGCGCTCAAGGAACTGGGCGAACTCGGCGCCCTCGGCATGGTGGTGCCGGAGGAATGGGACGGCGCCGGCATGGATTACATGTCTCTCGTCCTCACCCTGGAAGAAATCGCTGCCGGTGACGGCGCCACCTCGACCATCGTCTCGGTGCAGAACTCGCTGGCCTGCGGCATCACCATGAAATACGGCAGCGATGCCCAGAAGGAAGAATGGCTGAAGCCCCTCGCCCGGGGCGAAAAGCTCGGCTGCTTCTGCCTGACCGAGCCGCACACCGGCTCCGACGCGGCCGCCATCACCACCCGTGCCGACCGCGACGGCGACCATTTCGTGCTCAATGGCGTCAAGCAGTTCATCACCACCGGCAAGCATGCCCAGATGGCCATCGTTTTCGCGGTGACCGACAAGACCGCCGGCAAGAAGGGCATTTCCTGCTTCCTGATTCCGTGCAGCACGCCGGGCTTCATCGTCGGCCGCACCGAGGACAAGATGGGGCAACATGCCTCCGATACCGTGCAGATCATCCTCGAAAACTGCCGCGTTCCGGCCTCCGCCCTGCTCGGCAAGGAAGGGGAAGGCTACAGGATCGCCCTTTCCAACCTCGAAGCCGGCCGTATCGGCATTGCCGCCCAGAGCATCGGCATGGCCCGCGCCGCCTTTGAAGCCGCTATCCGCTACGCCAAGGAACGGGTCACTTTCGGCGTGCCGATCATCGACCACCAGGCCGTCAACTTCAAACTGGCCGACATGAATACGCTGCTCGACGCCGCCCGCCTCATGGTCTGGCGCGCCGCCGCCCTCAAGGACGCCGGCAAGCCCTGCCTGAAGGAAGCCTCGATGGCCAAGATGTTCGCTTCCGAAGCCGCCGAGAAGATCGCCTCCGATGCCATCCAGATTCACGGCGGCGTCGGCTACACCAGCGACTTTCCGGTCGAACGCATTTACCGCGACGTGCGCATCTGCCAGATTTACGAAGGTGCGAACGATATCCAGCGCCTGGTCATCGGACGCAGCATCGCCAGCGAATAAACCGCCAACCGACGGGCGGCGAGTCCAACAATAACAACCGCCGCCCTGCTCTGAACGAGGAGACAAACCATGACCGATTCCGAACGCGCCCCGATCGATTTCTATTTTGATTTCTCCAGCCCCTACGGCTATCTGATGGCGGAGAAGATCGACGCGCTTGCCGCCGCCCATGGCCGCAAGGTGAAATGGCACCCGATCCTGCTCGGGGTCATTTTCCAGGCCACCGGTTCCCGCCCGCCGGTAGAGGGATCGGGCAGCAAATCCGCCTACATGGTGAAGGATTTTCACCGCTCGGCCCGCTTCCTGGGGGTGCCCTACAACCCACCCAGCCGTTTCCCCCTGCCCACCCAGAACGCGGCCCGCGCCTATTACTGGCTGCACGGGCAGGACTGTGCCTTGGCCAGGCGTTTCGCCCACGCCATTTATCGCGCCTTTTTTGTGGACGACCGGGACATTTCCTCACCGGAAGTCGTTCTCAACATTGCTGCCGACCTGGGCGTTTCACGTGAAACCCTGGCGGCGGCACTGCAAACTCCGGAAATCAAGGCCCGCCTCAAGGAGGCGTGTGAAACGGCACTGACTCGGGGGGTCTTTGGCTCCCCCCACGTCATCATCGACGGCGAGGCCTTTTTCGGTGCCGACCGTCTGCCCCAGATCGAAAAGTGGCTGCAAGAAGGACCATTCTAAGAAACCCAACCATCCAAGGAGACAGATATGCCCATTACCAAAGGCCACCAACAACTGATCGCCGAAGCCCGTGCCAAAATCCGGACCCTGTCGCTGGAAGAAGCCAGGGCCCGGCTGGACAACCCCGATGTGGTTTTCGTAGACATCCGCGATGTGCGCGAACTGGAACGGGAAGGCACCATTCCCGGCGCCTTCCACGCGCCCCGGGGGATGCTGGAATTCTGGGTGGACCCGGACAGCCCCTACCACAAGGAAATCTTTGCTTCCGGCAAGGAATTTGTCCTCTACTGCCAGTCGGCCTGGCGTTCCAGCCTGGCTACCGCCGCCCTGCAAGACATGGGCCTGGTTCCCATCTGCCATATCGAGGGGGGATTCCGTGCCTGGAAGGACGCCGGCCTGCCGGTGATTGAACGCCCCCAACACAAGCACTGATCCCATGAGCACACTTACCTCCCAACTCAATCCCCGCTCGGCGGATTTTCAGGCCAACGCCAGCGCCATGCGCACGGTAGTCGCCGATCTCCATGAAACAGTCGAAAAGATCGCCCTCGGCGGACCGGAAGCGGCCCGTCAGAAGCATCTGGCCCGTGGCAAACTGCTCCCCCGGGAGCGGGTCAACGGTCTGCTCGACCCCGGCACCCCCTTTCTGGAAATCGGCCAATTCGCCGCCTACGGCATGTATGACGGCGAGGCGCCGGCGGCGTCGGTGATCGCCGGCATCGGCCGCGTGTCCGGCGTCGAGTGCATGATCGTCGCCAACGATGCGACCGTGAAAGGCGGCACCTATTACCCGCTGACCGTGAAGAAGCATCTGCGCGCCCAGGAGATCGCCCTCGAGAACCACCTGCCCTGCGTCTACCTGGTCGATTCCGGCGGCGCCTTCCTGCCCATGCAGGACGAGGTCTTCCCGGACAAGGAGCACTTCGGCCGCATCTTCTTCAACCAGGCCAACCTGTCGGCCCAGGGCATTCCCCAGATCGCCGCCGTGCTCGGTTCCTGCACCGCTGGCGGCGCCTACGTACCGGCCATGTGCGACGAGTCGATCATCGTCAAGAACCAGGGCACCATCTTCCTCGGCGGGCCGCCGCTGGTGAAGGCCGCCACCGGTGAAGTGGTTTCCGCCGAAGACCTCGGCGGCGCCGACGTGCATACCCGCATCTCCGGGGTCGCCGACCATCTCGCCGAAAACGACGCGCACGCCCTGGCCATCGCCCGGCGTATCGTCAAGGATCTGAACTGGAAAAAATCGCCGCCGGTCACCCTGACGCCGCCAACCGAACCCCTCTACGCCGCCGAAGAACTGTACGGGGTCAGTCCCACCGACAGCAAGAAGCCCTTCGATGTGCGCGAGATCATCGCCCGCATCGTCGATGGC
>CAZHVZ010000162.1:0-1097 GCA_964536245.1 uncultured Rhodocyclaceae bacterium | reverse complement strand
GGTCTGCGGCTTCGCGCGAATTTATGGCTACCCGGTCGGCATCGTCGCCAACAACGGCATCCTGTTCTCAGAATCGGCACTCAAGGGCGCGCACTTCGTCGAACTCTGCGCCCAGCGCGGCATCCCCCTCGTCTTTTTGCAGAACATTACCGGCTTCATGGTCGGCAGAAAGTATGAAAACGGCGGCATCGCCCGTGACGGCGCCAAGATGGTCACTGCCGTGGCGACCGCCAAGGTACCCAAGTTTACGGTGGTGATCGGCGGCAGCTTCGGTGCCGGCAACTACGGCATGTGCGGCCGTGCCTACTCGCCGCGCTTCCTGTGGATGTGGCCCAATGCCCGTATTTCGGTGATGGGCGGCGAACAGGCCGCCGGCGTGCTGGCCACGGTCAAGCGTGATGGCCTGGAAGCAGCCGGCAAGACCTGGTCCGCCGAGGATGAAGCAGCCTTCAAGGTGCCCATCCGCGAGCAGTATGAGACACAGGGGCATCCCTATTACGCCTCGGCGCGGCTGTGGGACGACGGCATCATCGACCCGGCGGACACGCGGCGGGTATTGGGGCTGGGGTTGTCGGCAGCGATGAATGCGCCGGCGGAGGAGACGAAGTTTGGTGTTTTCCGGATGTGATGGCGAGATGCCAATAGGACAGCTTTTGGCTATGCGAGCGCTGGGTTCCGCCGTTGACCGGCGGGCGTACTTTTTCTTGCTTCGCCAAGAAAAGTTAGCCAAAAAGACGGCGACTCCGGGTTGCGCGGTCGGCTGCGCCGACTTCCCTGCGCGACTCGACGGGCCGGGTGGCTGCGCAACTCGGGGCTACGCCCCTCAGACAGTGCTCGCCGACTGCCCCCGGCCCATCTGCGTTGCTCGGCGCTCCACACGGGGACCCAAAAAACGGCGGGGCACCACCGCCAACGCTGAATTTGCGGTCGGTATGCCAATTCCCTTGGGCGGTGCCGAGCAGCGCACGCGGCACGGCGCCGAAGACAGCCACCTGCTCGGCATCGGGCCACGCGCCGCGACGGCGCATGCCGGACAGAAAGCGCCCTGCCTCGTCGCCCGCCAGCGTGACGGCGGCGTGGTCGGGCAGCAATGCTTC
>CAZHVZ010000161.1:2361-5488 GCA_964536245.1 uncultured Rhodocyclaceae bacterium | reverse complement strand
ATCGGTCTCGTACTCGGGGTCGGGGTGGCGGCCGGGGTGGTCTATTACATGAACAAGGCGCCGGTTCCCTTCGTGAACAAGGCGCCGCCGCCGGTCAAGGAAGTGCCTCCGATGGCCAATGGCAAACCGGCCCAACCCATGGCTCTGCCCGGCAAGCCGGGTGATCCGGTGCCGGAAAAGCGTTTTCAGTTCTACGACATTCTTCCCGGCAAGACCGATGCCGTCCCCGACAAGCCGGGCAAGGCCGCCGACGCTGCCAGGAAGGATGGCAAGGACGGCGAGAAAAAAGACGAGAAGAAGGAGGACAAGAAGGAAGAGGGCAAGGACAGCAAGCAGCCCCTTTTCCTGCAAGCCGGCTCCTTCAGCAAGGCGCAGGAAGCGGACAACCAAAAGGCCAGCCTGGCGTTGATGGGGGTGGAAGCCGTGGTGCAGCAGGTGATGGTGCAGGACAAGACCTACTACCGGGTGCGTATCGGTCCCTATAACCGGGTCGAGGAATTGAACAAAGTACGCGCCGAGCTGGCCAAATCCGGCATCGAAGCCCAAATCGCCAAAAACAAGGAGTAAACATGCCTAATCCCCGTCGCGGCTTTGTCCGCTCACTGATTGCCCTCACCGCTGCTCTCTCTTTGTCCCTGCCGGCCCTGGCACAGACGGCCGGCAAGGAATACAAACTGATTGAGCCGGCCCAGATGACCGACAACCCGGCCAAGATCGAGGTCGTCGAGTTTTTCTCCTATGGCTGCCCCCATTGCAGTGATTTTCATCCGCTGATTTCTGCTTGGGCTGCCAAGCTGCCGGCGGACGTGGTGTTCAAGCGGGTGCCGGTGAGTTTCGGTCGTGCCGCCTGGGCGAATACCTCAAAGCTGTTCTATACCCTGGAAGCGACGGGTGATCTGGCCAAGCTGGATGGCGATATTTTCAAGGCCATTCACGGCGACCGGGTCAGCCTGTTTGATGAAAGGGTGCTCAAGGAATGGGTGGCCAAGAAGGGCGTCGATCCGGTCAAGTTCAGCGACACGTTCAATTCCTTCGGTGTCGTCAGCAAGGTCAAGCGGGCCGACCAGATGGCCCAGGCCTTCCGTATCGAGGGGGTTCCCTCGGTGGCGGTGGACGGCAAATACCTGACTTCCGGCGAGGATTTCAAATCAACCCTGGCCATTGCCGACAAACTGATCGCCAAGGTGCGTGCCGAAAAGACCGGCAAGAAATAGGCCGGATTGCTGGCGATCATGCGACAAATCGGTCAACGTAAGCTGGAAGAACAGCCGGGTCTGCATCCTGCCGCTGTTCACCTGCACCGCCTTGGTCAGCATTTGCAAACCCTTTCGGCTTTCTCCGGAGACTCCGGGGCGATTCCCATTGTGCAGGGGGTGTACCGCCAGTCCCATGCTCAGGCCAATGCCCAGATGGACGAAGCTCTGGCGGTGTTGATGGCCCGCTGCGCGGCGGCTCGCCAGCATGGCTGACGAGGTGGCGCGGGCGGCAACGCTGGATGACCTCAAGCTGTTGCTGGCCGCCCTCCATCGCGAGGGCGCGCACTATTTGCTGATTGGCGGCTATGCTCTGGCGGCTCTCGGTTATCTGCGGGCAACCGTCGATATTGATATTCTCGTTCCGGCTGATGCCGCCGAAGGGGAGAAAATCAAGCGCGCCCTGCTGGTCTTGCCGGAAGGCGTGGCCGCTGGCCTGGACACCGCCTGGTTTGCCGAAGGAGACAACATCCGGGTGGCCGACAGCTTTGTGGTCGATGTCATGTTCAATGCCTGTGGTGAGACCTACGAGAGTCTTCTCGCCTGCCAGGAGGTCATTGATCTGGATGGTGTTCCGGTCCGCACCGTGAGCGCAGCCGGTTTGTTGCGCACCAAACAGACGGTTCGTCCCAAGGACGTGGCTGATCGCCTTCTTCTGGAGCGCGTGCTGGGCATCCAGGCAGGCGAGGATTGTTGAAGATATTCATCACCGGCGCCTCGTCGGGGATCGGCGAGGCGCTTGCCGTTTACTACGCCGGGCAGGGCGCCCGGCTTGGCTTGTGCGGCCGGCGGGAAGAGGTTCTGAACGGGCTGAATGCCCGGCTCGGCGGCGGCCATGCCTGCTACCCCCTGGATGTGGCCGATGCAGCGGCCCTGCATCGGGCGGCTGAACATTTCATCGGACGTTTTGGCGCGCCGGATATGGTGATCGCCAGCGCCGGGGTGTCGGTGGGAACGCTGACCGAGTACGAAGAGGATCTGGCGGCTTTTCGCCGGGTTTTCGATGTCAATGTATATGGCATGGCGGCGACCTTTGCGCCCTTTCTTCCGGCCATGAAAGCGCTGGGCCGTAGCGGTGCGACCGGCCGACTGGTGGGTATCGCCTCGGTGGCGGGAATTCGCGGCTTGCCGGGAGCGGAGGCCTATTCCGCGTCGAAGGCGGCGGCCATCACCTACCTGGAAAGTCTGCGCCTGGAACTGCGGGGCAGCGGCGTGCAGGTGGTCACCATTGTTCCCGGTTACATCGCCACGCCGATGACGGCGGTCAATCCCTACGCCATGCCCTTTCTTCTGCCGGCGGACGTGGCTGCCCGGCGCTTCGCCCGGGCCATCGCCCGGGGCAGCAGTTATGCGGTCATTCCCTGGCAGATGGGGGGCGTCGCCAAGCTCTTGCGCCTGCTCCCCAACTGGTTCTACGACCGCCTTTTCGCCAATGCACCGAGAAAACCACGGGGCTTGCTAAAATAGGCTCATGTTTGAAATTACCATCAATGGCGAAATCCGCCAGTTTCCCGAACCCCTGACCGTTGCCGCGCTGATCGCAACCCTGGGCTACACCGGCAAGCGTATCGCTCTTGAACGGAATGGCGATATTGTCCCGAAGAGCCTGCACGCCAGCACCGCGCTGGTCAGCGGTGACAAACTTGAAATTGTTGTCGCCGTCGGCGGCGGTTAATACTGAGAGAACCCATGGATCAATTGACTATTGCCGGTACCGCCTATCGTTCCCGTTTGCTGGTGGGCACCGGCAAGTACCAGGATTTTGCCGAGACCCGTGCCGCCATTGACGCTTCCGGAGCGGAAATCGTCACCGTGGCCATCCGCCGCACCAATATCGGCCAGGATCCGAATCAGCCCAACCTGCTCGACGCCTT
>CAZHVZ010000161.1:0-2351 GCA_964536245.1 uncultured Rhodocyclaceae bacterium | reverse complement strand
TGCCGCCCTCGCAATTCACCATCCTGCCCAACACCGCCGGCTGCTATACCGCCGACGATGCGGTGCGTACCCTGCGTCTGGCGCGGGAACTGCTCGATGGTCATCCCCTGTGCAAGCTGGAGGTGCTCGGCGATCCCAGCAGCCTCTTTCCGAACATGCCGGAAACCTTGAAAGCAGCGGAAACCCTGGTCAAGGAGGGGTTTCACGTCATGGTTTACTGCTCGGATGACCCCATCCAGGCCCGGATGCTGGAAGAAATCGGCTGTGTGGCCGTGATGCCGCTGGCCTCGCTGATCGGTTCCGGCATGGGCATTCTCAATCCCTGGAATCTGCGTTTGATCATCGATAACGCCAAGGTGCCGATTATCGTCGATGCCGGCGTCGGCACCGCTTCCGATGCGGCCATCGCCATGGAGCTGGGATGCGACGGGGTGCTGATGAACACCGCCATTGCCCACGCCAAAAACCCGGTGCTCATGGCCAGCGCCATGCAAAAGGGCGTCGACGCCGGACGCCAGGCCTTTCTCGCCGGACGCATGCCGAGAAAGCTTTACTCTGCCGATCCGTCTTCCCCGACCAGCGGTCTGATCGGTTCATGAGCGGAGTCTATGCCGAGGGCCGGGCCGGCCACCCAGCCGTTGCCGGCGAAGCCGATGACGACGGCGAAAAACGCTACGGCCACATCCGCAGCTTTGTCCTGCGCCAGGGCCATCTGTCGTCCGCCCAAAAGCGCTTTCATGAAGAAGTGATGCCTCGGGCGGGAATTCCCTACCGTGCGGAATTGCTGGACCTGAATGCCGCTTTTGGCCGTCCGGCGCCGAAAATTATGGAAATCGGTTGCGGCATGGGCGACACCACGGCGGAAATCGCCGCTGCCCACCCCGAGAATGATTATCTCGGCATCGAGGTGCATACGCCGGGGGTCGGCAACCTGTGCAAGCACATTGCCGAAAAGGATCTGGGCAATCTGCGCATCTGCCAGCACGACGCCGTGGAAGTGGTGCGCGACATGCTGCCTGAAAGCAGTCTGGACGGCATCCATGTCTTTTTCCCCGATCCCTGGCACAAGAAGCGCCACCACAAGCGGCGCCTCATCCAGGGGCCTTTCGTCGCCCTCCTGGCGGCGCGCCTCAAGCCCGGCGGCTACCTGCACTGTGCCACCGACTGGGAGGAATACGCCCGGCAGATGGTGGACGTTCTGGCAGCCGAACCAAGCCTGATCAACAGCGCAGCGGCGGCCGACGGCGGATTTGCGCCGCGCCCGGCCTATCGTCCGGTGACCCGTTTCGAGAACCGTGGCTTGCGCCTCGGCCATGGCGTGTGGGACGTGGTCTTCCGCAAACGCTGATCGTCCGTTCATGACTTCTACTTCCGGAAAAAATACCCATGTGGTTTAGAAATTTGCAGCTGTACCGTCTGCCGGCGCCTTGGACCATCGACCTGGCCAAGCTGGAAGAGCAGCTGGCCCGTGCCCCCTTCCAGCGCTGTGCCAGCCACGAAGCGATGAGCCGGGGCTGGGTCTCGCCGCGCAAGGACGGCGCTTTGGTTTATTCCTCCAATCGCCAGTGGCTGCTGGCCCTGGCGGTTGAGCAACGCCTGCTGCCCTCGTCGGTCGTCAATCAGGAAGTCAAGGAGCGGGCCGAGGCGATGGAAGCGCAGCAGGGCTATGCGCCGGGCCGCAAGCAGTTGAAGGAATTGCGCGAACGCATCACCGAGGAACTGATGCCTCGTGCCTTTACGCGCCGCCGCAGCACCTTTGTCTGGATCGACCCGCAGGCCGGCTGGTTCTGTGTCGATGCGGCGAGCCCCGGCAAGGCCGAAGAAGTGATCGAACACCTGCGTTCAAGTCTCGATAAATTCCCTCTTACCCTGCTTCATACCCAGCTTTCTCCGACTTCCGCCATGGCCGACTGGCTGGCCGGGGGGGATGCGCCGGCAGCCTTCACCATCGACCGCGACTGCGAACTGAAAGCCATGGGCGAGGAAAAAGCCGCCGTGCGCTATGTCCGCCATACCCTGGAAGGCGATGAAGTGCGTGCTCACCTTGCAGCCGGAAAGCTGCCGACCCGCCTGGCACTGACCTGGGATGACCGCATCTCCTTTATCCTGACCGAAAAGCTTGAAATCAAACGCCTTGCCTTTCTCGATCTGCTCAAGGAAGAGGCCGAGAAAAGCGCCGAGCACGCCGACGAGCAGTTCGATGCCGATTTTGCCCTGATGACCGGCGAACTATCCCGCTTTTTGCCGCAACTGGTGGCTGCTCTGGGCGGCGAGGTGGTGGCGGAGGCCTAGTAGTCAGTCAAGCAGATTCTGCTATGTTCGGCGCGCCCCGCATCCCCGCTCGCTTTGTC
>CAZHVZ010000160.1:0-5493 GCA_964536245.1 uncultured Rhodocyclaceae bacterium | reverse complement strand
GTCGCGCCCTGGTCGAAGCGCTTGCGTTCAGCCTCCTCCAGCTGCACCGCCAGCATGTCACGGCTGACATAGTCCTGGGCCTTTTCACAGGCCGCCATGGCTTTCTTCAACTCGCCGACAACGTGATATTCCACGTCCAGATCGGCCTTGAGCATTTCGGGAACGCTCTTGCCCACCTTGAGGGGGCTGCGCTTGCCGAGATTGGGCGTCCCTTCGAGAAACAGGATGCGCTGGATCAGGGCGCGGGCGTGCTGCCGCTCGTGGTCGGACTCGTGCAGGCTTTTTTCGGCGAGAGCGGGGAAACCGAAATCGGCATACATTTCGCCATGGATGAGGTACTGGTCCACCGCCGTCAACTCGCCGGCCAGCAGGCCATTGAGGATGTCGATGATTTTCTTGTCGCCTTTCATGGGAGGCTCCTTACGGTCAGGGTCGGGAAGTTCAGGGTGGCATAAAGCGGCGGCAATTTCAAGAATCGTCGGGACCGTGGACGATCTTGCGGAGGGCCGACATTTCCCGGCAGGAGAAGTTTGACGGCATTCCATTCCCGACCGATACTGAAGCCGTTGGACCGCGTTGCCTTTCTTGTTTCAACACCCGCCAAGGAGACCGCCATGAATAAACGTTTCAACCTGCTTACTCTCGTTTTTGCCGCATCCCAGATCCTCGTTGTTTCGCCGGCTTTGGCGCAACTGCCCAATCTGGGCGGGATCGGAGGGTCATTGATGTCCGGGTCGGCGGACAAGCCGGCGGCCGGGGGCGGGGGGGGCGGTGCCAGTTCGGCGCCGGTCACTCACAAACACGGTAGCCAGAAATTTCATTTCACCATTCCTGCCGGCTGGGCAAAGACCAATGGCGATCTTGGCGGGGATTCGATCCTGTTTCGGAAGGGCAATACCTCGGCCCATTTTCAGTACCATTTCACCGGAATGGCTGGCAATTTCCCGGCCGAATCATCGGTGGCGGCCTCGCTGAACAGTGCCAAGCAGGATATCAAGCTGGGCAAGAATGTTTCGGCCAAGCGTCGCGATGACAAGTGCGAGTCGAACCCGAAGAACCTCTGCGCCCGGGGCTGGGAGCTGATCGACAGCGGCAATGCCGGCCCGCAGCGGATCATCTGGCAGGTTTACGATAAAAACAACACTTACTTCAATTTCATGGCCTCGGCGGAAAAGGCTGAATTCCCGGCGGTGCAGGCCGAACTTCAGGCGATTATTGATTCGATCAAGTTCGAGTAATGCCGGTCTTCCCTGTCCGCCATGGGCAGGGATAACAAGCCGCCGCCCCGGTCCCGGCTGAATGCCGGAAAAGGGGGGTGGGTGGAGGCAGTCAGACGCTGGCTTCGGCGGGCTGTGCTTGCTTGTTCTCCGGGAGACCTTGCGGGCGCGGCTTGCGCCGTCGGCTGCGCAGCCAGAGAGTCAAACCGGTCAGGGAGAGAAATCCCAGGCTCAGTCCCAGCAGGTCGATCCAGATCCACTCTCCGTCCCGGCCAAAAAAGGCCCGTCCGGTATGCAAGTCCATGGCCAGACGGCTGAGGGTGATGGGTTCGCTCGCCGCCTGGCTGGCCAAAGCCGCCAGGGCAGGAGTGAGCTCGGGGTCCGCTTGCCACTGCTTGCCGTCCCGGCTGACCAGCAGCCCCTTGTCGCGCAGACTGACGACGATGCTGCCATCTGCCCGGGCGCTGGCGTTCCAGGCATCCCCCTTGAGAACCCGCTGCCAGCCGTGACCGGCTTCCAGCCAGACGCCGTTGCGGGCGGCGGCGATCCTGCCCCAGGGGGCTTCGGCGAGGCCGCGCAGCTGGGTGCCGGCCAGTTCTTCGACGGCGACCAGCTGCTCGCCCTGAAGGCGAAAAAGGCCGCCCAGGGTGCCGACATAGCGGGTACCGTCGGTGGCCTTGAGGCTGGTGCGGGCTTCGGCAATGGCCGGCTTGCCGGCCACCGCCTGATAACCCGGCAGCCAGCTGGCAGGGACGGTGATGTCTTCGGTACCGAGGGCTTTGCGATGGGCGATGAGCACCGTGGTGAGAGCAATGATGAGGATGGGCAGGGCAATGAAAGGGCTCGCCCAGCGGTGCCAATGGCGGATTTTATGGATGAGTTGCATGGCTTAATGGGGGCCGGGCGACGCCGGCCCCGGTCGTGGGGGGTTAGAAGGAGATGGAAAGGGTCAGCTTGGCGTTGCGCGGCGTGCCGGGGATTATGTTGTTGTCGCCGCCGGCGGTGGCATAGTAGCGGCGGTCGAAGAGGTTTTCCACATTGAGGGCGAGGCGGGTTTTTGCGTCGATCTGGTAATACACGGCGCCGTCGGCCCGGGTGAAGGCGGGCAGGGTGACCGCGTTGGTGCTGGTCTGGGCATAGACGCTGGTCTGATGCACCAGGCCGAGACCCACCGCCCAGCCATCGCTCAGATCAACCCGGTTCCACAAGGAAAAGGCATTGCTCGGCACCAGAGCCACCTTGTTGCCGGCCGGCACGGCGCTGGTGCCGGAACCGGTGCCTTTCTTGACGCGGGAATCGAGGTGGGCGTAGCCGCCATAGACTTGCCAGTTTTTGGTGATCTGCCCTTGCAAGCCGACTTCCACCCCTTCCGTGCGTTGCAGGCCGGAGAGCAGAAGCCGGGTCGGGTTGGCCGGGTCGGTGGCCTTGACGTTGAGCCGGTCGAGGCGGAAGACGGCGGCGGTGGCGGCGAGATTCGGGGCGATGTCCCACTTGCCGCCGATTTCGTAATTCTTGGCCTTTTCCGGCTCCAGCTCGGCGTTGTTGGCGGCCAGGGAAAGGGTTTCGCCGCTCGGGATGAAGGAATAGCTGTAGCTGGCGTAGTAGGAGGAAACGGCGTTCGGCTGGTAGATCAGCCCGGCGCGGGGGGAGAAGGCGCGGTCGGTGCGGGAGAGGTCCACGTTGGCGGCGGAAAGGTCGTCGATGCCGACGTTGAAGCGGTCGTAGCGCAGGCCGACGATGGCTTTCCACTCCGGGGTCAGGGTGACCTGGTCCTGGGCGTAGAGGGCGGCGATATTGGCCACTGTGCGGTTGTTGGTGTCGCTGGCCTGGGGTTTCCACTGGCTGACGTTGATGCGCGGGGCGCTGGCCGCCACCAGGGCGCTGGTGGCATTGCCGAAGTAGCCGGTGAGGCGCAGGTTGTCGCTTTCCTGGCGGCCCAGTTCGAGGCCGGTGAGGAACTGGTGTTCGATGCCGCCGGTCTTGAACTTGCTTTCCACTTCGGTCTGATTGAAGTAGTTGTTGCGCTGGTTGGCCTGGCTGTAGGCGCTGATCGACACCTTGCCGGCGGCATCGACGCTGCTGTTGGGCTGCACGTTCTGGCGCAGGGTGTCGTAGCGGCTGGCGCGGAAGGTGTTGCGCAGCGTGGTGTCGGCGCTCAGGCTGTGTTCGATGCGGGCGGCGAAGCCGTCCACCGTCACCCGGCTCGGGCTCTGCTCGGGGTTGCCGAAGAAGGTGGCGCGCGGCGTGTCGTAGGGCTTGCCGTTGAAGGAGGGAATGCCCCGGTCCACGGTACGGTGGTCGTAGAGGTGTTCATAGCTGAGGAGTACCGAAGTGGCGGACCCGACGGCGAATTCCACCACCGGGTTGATGGCATTGCGCTTTAACTCGTAGCCTTCTCGGAAGCCGCCGCTATCCTCGACCATGGCGTTGACCCGGTAGGCGGCGCCGGGGGCCAGGCGGCCGCTCAGGTCGACGGTGGAACGCTTGGCGTCATGGTCGCCGAGCGTGAATTCGGCCTTGGCCTGGGGAGTTTCCAGGGGGCGCTTGCTGACCCGGTTGATGACGCCGCCGGCGCCGCCCCGGCCGAAGGTCATGCCGCTCGGCCCCTTGAGGATTTCGATGCGCTCGGCGTTGTAGGGGTCGCGGAAATAGAGGGCGTCGTCGCGCACGCCGTCAATGTAGAGGTCAGCGGTGGTGCTGATGCCGCGCAGCACCGGCTGGTCGCGGCCGCCTTCGCCGGGGTTGATGGAGGTACCCGGCACGTAGCGCAGGACCTGGCCGAGGCTGGTCAGCCCCTGATCCTTGATGAGCGCTTCCGGCACCACCTGGATCGATTGCGGCACATCGCGCAGGGCGGTGTCGGTCTTGGTGACAGTGGCCGAGCGGCTGGCGCGGTAGCCGTCCACCGGGCCGTCGGCCCGTTCAACGCGGCTTTCCACATGCACCGGCGCGAGGGTGGACTCCTCGGCATGGATGGCGGCGGCAGTGAAGCAGGCGAGGAGGGCGAGCAGCGAGGGTTTCAGTCTTGCGTGGCAAGGCATGGGAGTACTCCAGTGAGGTGATGGCTGGCTGGGGTAACGCGCCTGGCTTGCCTGAGATTGAAACGAATGGGGTCTATCGGGTGCTCGGGTCCGTCACGAAGCCGATCCGGGTCAGTCCCTGGCGGGCCGCTTCCGACATGGCCTGGGCGACCTTTTCATAAGACGTGGTGCGTTCGGCGCGGATATGCAGTTCCGGTTGCGGCTGCAACCGGGCGCTTTGCTTCAGGCGCTCGCTCAGCGCGGCGGCATCCACCGCCTGGCCGTTCCACAGCACTTGCCCGGCGGCGTCGATGGCCAGCTGGATGGTGTCCGGCTTGGTGATATTGACCGAGGAAGATGCTTTCGGCAGGTCCACCTTGACGCTGTGGGTGAGCAGCGGGGCGGTGACCATGAAAATGATGAGCAGCACCAGCATGACGTCGATCAGAGGCACCATGTTGATCTCGGCCAGGGGTTCGTTGTCCTGGTCGCTGCTGTCGAGGCTGGCGAAGGCCATGGCGATGTTCTCCTTAAACGCTGGCCGGCTGCTGGGCGCGGGCCAGGGCGATGACTTTTTCGCTGGTGGCGCGGGCGTCGGTGCGCATGGGCGAGGTCTTGACGCCGGTGGACAGGAAGGCGAAGACGTCGTAACCGAAGGAGTTGAGCTGCGACAGGGTGTTGCGGTTGGCGCGGGCGAAGGCGTTGTAGGCGATGGCGGCGGGAATCGCCACGGCCAGGCCGATACCGGTCATGACCAGGGCTTCGCCCACCGGGCCGGCCACCTTGTCCAGGCTGCTCTGGCCGGAAGCGCTGATGGCCAGGAGGGCGTGGTAAATACCCCATACCGTGCCGAACAGGCCGACGAAGGGCGCCGCCGAAGCGACGGTGGCGATGAAGGTCTGGCCGAACTCCATCTGCCGGCGGTCTTCATCGATGGCCCGCTTGAGGGCGCGGGTGAGAAGGTCGTCCAGGCTGCCGGCGTGCATCAGTCCGGTATTGTTGTCGTCGCGCTGGCGATGGTGCTGCTCGATGGCGGTGAAGCCGTGGTGCATGAGGTGGGAGAAGGGCTCGGTGGTGCCGTCCTGGCGGATGCGGCTGGCTACTGCCTCGAGGTTGGGCGCTTCCCAGAAGGCGGTGAGAAAGGCTTCGCTACGCCGACGCATACGCCAGACCTGCACGCCTTTGGTCAGGATCAGGTACCAGGTGCCGAGGGAGGCCACGGCCAGCAGGAGAAAAACGAAGCGGGCGACGCCGTC
>CAZHVZ010000159.1:0-5569 GCA_964536245.1 uncultured Rhodocyclaceae bacterium | reverse complement strand
TTCCTTGTTGATGTTGGTCAGCTGGTTGAACCAGTCCGAACCCTGCCAGAAAATGGCCTTGATATTGGGAATGGTGCCGTCTAGCTTGGGGTCCGGGTGGGGCCACAAACCGATTTCCTCGCGCTTGACGTGGGGATAGTTGAGGACGCAGTGCGCCCAACGGTCGGACTTGATGGAGGCCCACCACAGATTGGCATTGCTGTCGTAGGGATAGGCCACGCTGTTCGGCTGCCAGCCCTTGCCGACGCCTTCCGAACAACCGCCAAGAACACCGATATTGCCGGTCATGGCCTGCACGGCCGCCGCCATGCGGTTGTACTGCTCGCCGTAAGAGGCCCGCCCCGGTGCCCAGCTGGCCTTGAGCGCCGCCGGTTTGGTGCGGGCATACAGATCAGCCAGTTTTTTGATGTCGGCGGCCGGCACACCGCATATCTTCTCGGCCCATTCCGGAGTTTTCGGAATGCCGTCATATTTGCCAAAAATATAGTCCTTGAAGTTTTCCTTGTCCTTGAACTGGGGCGGGGTCGTTCCCGCATCCATTCCCTGGCAGAAGCGGTCAATGAACTTCTGGTCCTGCAACTTGCTGGCGAAGATGTAGTGCGCCATGCCGGCCAGCATGGCAGCATCGGTATTGGGCTTGATCGGAATCCACCAGGCATCGTAGGAGGCTGCACTGTCGGTATATTGCGGATCGACGACGACGAACTTGCAGCCCCGCTGCTTGGCCAGGCGCATGTAATGGACGGTATTGCCGCCATGGAAGGTATAGGCCGGGTTCCAGCCCCACATGATGATCAGTTTGCTGTGGGCGAAGGCGTCGTCTTCGTTGCCGTCGGCCATGGTGCCGAAGGTGGTGCGGGAGCTGAAAGTGGTGCCCTGGTAACTGGGCACCGACCAGGAATTGGTGCGGCTGCCGAAAAGACCGAGAAAACGGGCGAGCAGCCCCTCGATCTGGTCCGACTTGTGCAGGACGCCGTAGGAAGTGCCGGCGTAAGCCTGATCGAGCAAGGCCGTGGGGCCGTACTTGTCCTTGAGCTCCACCATTTTTTTGGCAACAAAATCCAGTGCCTCGTCCCAGGAAACCCGCTTGAACTTGCCTTCCCCCCGTTCTCCGACCCGCAACATGGGGTAGAGCAGGCGTTCCGGCGAGTAAATGCGCGAACGATAGGAACGCCCCCGCAAACAGGCACGCAGCTGCGGCACCTGTTCGCTCTCGAAACCATAGGCACCACCTTCCTGATAGCGCCCGGCGGCGGGAGACAGGCGGACGATGACATCCCCCTTTTTGTGGGCGACCAGCATGTGGCGGGAACCACAATTGTGGTCACAGGAAGTCACCACCGTCGTCAGCTCATCATCCCGGGGATAGGGCTCGTAGGCAAAGGCCCTGGCCTCCTTCCGGCCCAAACCCAACTCCACCAGGCCGCCACTGCCGGCAGCCACGGCGCCGCTGCCGAGAGCTTTGAGAAAACTTCGGCGGCGAGGATTGAGCCCCTCCAGCCAGTTGTGTTCAGGATTCATATCGACTTTCATTTTCCGGGGCGAAAACGTGACTCCGATTCCGTCGGGCGATTCTTTGCCCACTCCGGAACTTCCGGCGGCATACCCGGCCAGGCATGGCGGGCATAGGGATAGGCCAGGCGATACCAGGCCCTTCCGCCATGGCAGCCATAGCAGACATCTGAATTTGTCCGGCCCGCCGCCTCAATCGCCTCGGCTCGGAGGTAACTGACCTGATGGCGGCTGGTACGAAGGGTGTCATGACAAGTCAGGCAGGAATTCCCGAAAACTTCCTTGTACTCCGGCCAGGCCCCCGGCAGCCCCATCAGCTCCACCGGCATCCGGCCATGGCACAGCAGGCATGTATTTTCCACATTCACCTGTTTGCGCAGGGTGGTCGCCGGGTCATCGCGGGAAAGCCCGGTCGCCGACCCTCCTGGCGCCTCCTCCCGGGGGTCGTGTCCCTGGTGACAGGTATTGCAGGAAAGCGCCATCAATTCCCGGGCCAGCGGGGTCACCAGATGCCGCCGGTGAAAGGTTTCCTGCCCGCCGCTGTAGGTAGAAAGCTGTTGATACCAGGCTTTGCTGGTTTCTCCCCGGACTCCCGCCGGGGACTCCGCCCGCAGGCCCTCGTCCAGCACCTCCCGATGGCAGGCCAGGCATTGTTCATCCCTGGCAGTCTCAATGGCCGGGCGGAAGTGCAGAGGATCGTACACCGCCCGCTGGTAGCTCTGGAGCGGTCCGGGAGACCCCATTGCACTGAGCGGCAGGGACTGGCCTCCGCCCTGACTCCGGAACCATTGGCCGAGCAGCGCTCCAGCCAGTAACGCAAACCCGACCAAGGCAAGGATGAACATCCCGGTTTTATCGGTTTTCATGGTTCAGTCCTCGCGCCCCCAGGGTGCAGCCCGCGCAAATCATAAGGTCCGGGCATTCCGGGCTGAAGGAAAGGGGTATACCAAGCGCCCTGGTCTTCCAGAAATCCCATGCCGGTTGCCGGTGCGCCAATACCGCGCAAAGCCTGTTTGCGCCATTGCGGCGTCGCCTCGAATACCTTGACGGTGGGAGCCTTTTCCGGCCGCCGATCGGGCTGAAGGCCGGCCACCGGCACTTCCCCGGCAAAACAGCCGGCCCCCAGGCAGCACCATCCGAAAAACAGGCCGCAGTAGATTTTCGACCGACCGTCAAACCGCATCTGACAAACTCCAACAAGAATCCACACCCAGCAGTCGGAATGATACCCCCGGAAAGCACAAAGCCCCCAACAGGTGGGGGCCTTGCAGTGTTGCCGGCGGAGCCGAAGCTCCGTCTCTCCGGAACAGCTATTAGTTGGCAGCAGCGGCCATCTTCTTGGACTTCTTGGCCTTCTTGGCCTTCTTGGCCTTGGCCGGAGCGGCATCAGCAGCCGGAGCGGAAGCGCTGGTAGCGGCAGCCGGAGCGGTCGCATCAGCAGCTTGGGCGGAGAAAGCGAAGGCGGCGGCGACGATCAGAGCGAGCAGTTTCATGTAGTTATCCTCATTTCGAAATTAGTTTATTGACTGACCAAGTGCACGCTGGTCCTGTTACTTAACGCCAGCGAATCCACTTGGTTGACCCATTTCACAAGAAATTTGCCCAAGGTGCAAATCATTTTGCACGAACCGGTCTTTTCGGATCAGCGCACCACTCGCTCCAGGAGCCCGCGTAGAGACGGGATCCGGTCAGCCCGGCCAGTTCCATGGCAAGAATATTATGACATGCAGAAACCCCCGAACCGCATTGGTGCACAACATGCTCAGGCGCCATTCCGGCCAGAATCGCCTGCCACTCGGCACGCAGAAGCGACGCCGGCTTGAAGCGCCCGTCGGCCGCCAGATTGTCGCGGAAGAAGCGGTTGGCCGCCCCCGGAATATGCCCCCCGACCGGATCGATGGTTTCATTTTCGCCCCGGAAACGATCCGGACTGCGCGCATCAACCAGACGCATACCGGGCGTATCGAGATGGGCGAGAACATAGTCGACATCCACCAGTGCGGATCTTTCCCGCACGGCAAAGCTTGCCGGAGTTGGAGATGGCACATCCGTTTCCAGGCTGCCGCCGATTGCCTGCCAGGCTTGCAGCCCGCCATCCAGCACCGCAACCCGGTCATGTCCGAGCCAGCGCAACAGCCACCACAGGCGACCGGCTATCATGCCCTGAGCGTCATCATAGACCACCACCTGGGTATCCGGGCCGATACCGCAAGCCCCCAGCTTGCCAGCCAGCACCGCTGCCTCGGGCAAGGGATGACGGCCATTGCTGCCCGTCGTCCTGCCCGACAAATCGCCATCACAATGGAGAAAAACCGCACCGGGGAGATGCCCGGCAGCATAGGCTCTCTCCCCGTATCCGGCATCCGCCAGCTGGTGCCGGACGTCCACCACGCACCAGTCGGCGTCATCCAGATGCCGAGCCAGCGTGGCCGGGTCGATCAGGGTGGTGAAACTCATGCCGGATTATCCAGCCAGGCTTTCGCTTCAGCGGCATCGGCAAAGACTTCCAGATCGGCTTCGACGGAAATCTGCGACAGCCAGGCGCTCCAGGTGATCCACTGGCTGTCGGTGACCACGGCAATGCGGTTGAAATCATGGGCGTGCTGGCGGGCAAACTTCATTTCCTCCCAGGCCACATCCAGTGTGAAATCGGCCATCTGGGAAAGGTCGAAGTAAAGGTCAACCGGCCCTTCAAACTTGACCTTGTAATTGACCAGGTCCTCGAATTCCTTGTAATCGCTCAGGGAAAATTCGCCATAGACGGTGACGCTGATGCGATGTGTCTGGTGGTCGGTGACAATCATTTTTGACTCCGTATTGTTGTAATTTCCGATGACTCAATCCTGCTCCGCCGGACTGGCCCGCGAGAAGTGGGTCGCCGCAATTCCGGACAGGACAATCAGGCCGATGGCCAGCCAAGCCGAGGGCGGCAGCACCTCTCCCCAGAACAGCATACCGAAGAGGCTGGAAAAAATCACCGTGCTGTAGGCCAGGGCAGCCGCCAACATGGTTTTCCCCCGTGTATAGGCCCGAGTCATGGCCAGCTGGGCAAGCGTGGCAAATCCCGCCACACCAAGCAATTGCAGGCCATCGACCAGGGCCACCGGGCGCATTTCCGAAAAAAACAGCCACACGATCGAGCAGACCGAGGAAACCAGGGAAAAATAAAACACCGTGCGGGCTTCCGGCTCACCTCGCGCTCCCAGCTCACGAACACTGAAATAGGCCATCCCCGCCAGCACTCCGGACCCCAGACCGACCAGACCGCCGTAGAGCTGATCGGCATGCAGGGTGGGCCGAAGCAGGAGAACCACACCAACCAGTCCGAGCAGGAGGGCGCTGATGATCCCTGGCGTGATGCGCCAGCCGGCCAGGCCGAGGTAAATGGCGAGAAAAATGGCCGAGGTGTAATTGAGGGTCACCGCTGTCGCCAGGGGCAACAGGGTAATCGCGTAAAAATAGGCGAACAGGGCAGCAAAACCCACCATGCCGCGACTGACGTGCCAGCGCCAATGAACGGTGGCCAGGGCAACACCGCGCAAGCGCACCAGCCCGAACATGAGGATCAGGGAAAGGAAGCTGCGGTAGAAAACGATCTCCACCGCCGAATGGGTGGCGGCGGCGAACTTGACGCACACCCCCATGCCGGCAAAGTGCAGGCTGGCGGCGACCATCCAGAGAGATTGCATGGCGGAAGCGATGGCGGAAGAAGGCGCCGTATTCTACCCCGGCGCCGGGCGCCGGCTGGATCAGCCGAGCAGATGAGCGTGCATGATGCGGCGGTAGAACTCGTGGAAATGCTGCATGCCGTCTTCCATGGGGCTCTGGTAGGGACCGACTTCACTACGCCCTTCATTCATCAGGGCGCGCCGGCCACGATCCATACGCTCGCCGATGTCATCATCCTCGATGGCGGTTTCCATGTAGGCCGCCCGTTCGGCCTCGATGAATTCCCGCTCAAAATCGACGATTTCTTCCGGGTAATAGAACTCCACCACATTCATGGTCTTGTCCACCCCCTGGGGAATAAGCGTGGATACCACCAGCACATGGGGGT